>CAYQRN010000148.1:0-11486 GCA_964419995.1 uncultured Planctomycetia bacterium | reverse complement strand
CCTACACCCGGCCCCAGCTCTCGGCCTGCTTCATCCAGTCCATCGATGACGACCTCATGGACATCGCGGATGCCGTGAAGCGCGAGATGCGCCTCTTCAAGTTCGGCTCCGGCACCGGAACCAACTTCTCTCGGCTCCGCGGCGAAGGAGAGAGGCTCTCGGCGGGAGGGACATCTTCGGGTCTCATGTCCTTCCTCGAGGTCCTCGATCGCGCCGCGGGCGCCACCAAGTCCGGCGGGACGACCCGGCGCGCCGCCAAGATGGTCATCCTCGACATGGACCACCCGGAGATCGACCGCTTCGTCCTCTGGAAGGCGCGGGAGGAGGAGAAGGTCGCCGCTCTCATCGCCGCCGGGTTCCCCGCGGACTTCAACGGCGAGGCCTACCGCACGGTGGGCGGGCAGAACTCCAACAACTCCGTCCGCGTCACCGACGCCTTCATGGAGGCGGTCCTGTCCGGAGGCGAGTGGGTCACCCGCTACCGGACCACCGGGCAGGTGGCGCGCACGTGGAACGCGGCCGACCTCTTCGAGAAGATCTGCCAGGCTGCCTGGCGCTGCGCCGATCCCGGGATCCAGTTCGACACGACGATCAACCGCTGGCACACCTGCCCGAACACGGACCGGATCCGTGCGTCGAACCCCTGTTCCGAGTACATGTTCCTCGACGACTCGGCCTGCAACCTCGCGTCCGTCAATCTCCTGCGATTCCTCGCCGAGGACGGCTCGTTCGACGTGACGGGGTTCCGTCACGCCTGCCGGATCTTCTTCATCGCCCAGGAGATCATCATCGATTTCGCGTCGTATCCCACGGAGCGGATCGCCCGCAACTCCCACAACTACCGCCCCCTCGGCCTCGGATTCGCCAACCTCGGGACCCTGCTCATGGTCATGGGCGTCCCCTACGACAGCGACAGGGGTCGCAGCATCGCCGCGGCGATCTCGGCCATCATGACGGGTCACGCCTATCGTGTCTCGGCGGAGATGGCCGCGCGCAAGGGTCCCTTCCATGGATTCGCAGAGAACCGCGAACCCATGCTGCGGGTCATGAACATGCACCGCGACTCGGCCTACGCCATCGACGAGTCGACCTGCCCGGCGGACCTCGTCGCCGCCGCGCGTCAGGACTGGGATGACACGGTTCGCCTCGGCGAGCAGCACGGCTACCGCAACTCCCAGACGACGGTCATTGCTCCCACCGGAACGATCGGCCTCCTCATGGACTGCGACACGACGGGCGTGGAGCCCGACTTCGCCCTCGTGAAGTTCAAGAAGCTCGCCGGCGGCGGCCACTTCAAGATCGTCAACCAGTCCGTTCCCGCGGCGCTCCGGACTCTGGGCTACCGGAAGGCGGAGATCGAGGACATCGTCGCCCACATCCAGGGCACGCAGACCTTCGTCGGAGATCCGGACCTGCACCGCGGCGCTCTCCGCGAGCGGGGCCTCCTCGACCGGGAGATCGATGCGGCCGAGGCGGTCCTCCCCGGGGCCTTCGCCATCGGCGATGCCTTCCAGCCCCACGTGCTGGGGGCCGCCGCCTTCGAACGGCTGCGCGTGGAGCCGGCCGGACCCGATGCGGGGCGCCGGCTCCTCCTCGCCCTCGGCTTTGCGGCGGACACCCTCCTCAGGGCGTCGGACCGGATCTGCGGCGCCATGACCATCGAGGGTGCGCCGCACGTCGATCCGGCACACCTTCCCGTCTTCGATTGCGCCAACCCCTGCGGCGAGAAGGGACGCCGGTTCATCCACCACATGGGACACATCCGGATGATGGCGGCCGTCCAGCCCTTCATCTCGGGGGCCATCAGCAAGACCATCAACATGCCGGCCAACACGGACGTCGCCGCCATCCGGGAGGCCTTCCTCGAATCCTGGCGCCTCGGGCTCAAGGCCGTCGCCATCTACCGTGACGGCTGCAAACTCTCCCAACCCCTCGCGACACGGGCGCGGGAGGAGACGACGAAGGAGCCGCCGGCTCCGGCAGCCGACGGCACGGCGGTTCCGGCCCCGGAGACCGGCGATGGCTCCGCCCGGAGAGAGACGTCGGCGCCACCCGCCGAAGCGGGACCGGCGACGCCGACCGTCCATGTCCCGACGGACGTGCGGCCGGCCCGGCGCCGGCTCCCGCGCAAGCGCCATGGCTTCACCCAGGAAGCCCTCGTCGGCGGCCAGAAGGTCTATCTCCGGACCGGAGACTACGAGAACGGCGAACTCGGCGAGATCTTCATCGACATGCACAAGGAAGGCGCCGCCTTCCGGAGCATGATGAACTGCTTCGCCATCGCCGTCTCCCTCGGCCTCCAGTACGGAGTGCCCCTCGAGGAGTACGTCAACGTCTTCACGTTCACGCGGTTCCCGCCACAGGGGCCGGTGAAGAACCACCCGAACGTGAAGTTTGCGACGTCCGTCGTCGACTACATCTTCCGGGTCCTCGCGCTCGAGTACCTCGGCCGCACGGACTTCGTCCAGGTGAAGCCGGCGGACGGTCCGGAGGAGGAGCTCCACGGTCTTGCCTCCGAGGTCCGCGAGCCGGAGACCCCGGAATCCCCGGCGGCCGATCCGCCGCCGGTACTCTCCGGGGGAGCAGGGCCGCAGGCGGCGCGGCCGGTGGAACCGCATGTCAACGGCACGTCCCCGGCGGCCGCAGGCCCCTCGCGCCGGTCGAAGGTCGTCCTCGACGACCACCTCGGATCCATGATGGGCGATGCGCCGTTCTGCGACATGTGCGGCCACATCACCGTGCGAAACGGTGCCTGCTACAAGTGTCTGAACTGCGGGAGCAGCATCGGCTGTTCCTGAGACCGTGCGGAACGCCGATCCTCTCGTGACGCCTGGCGGATCCGACGCGCGGGCCGCCCCGAACTCCTCCTGGGAGCCGGAGGGGGCCCTCGCGTCCGCCCGGATCCGAAGGCTCATCGAGGAGGGATTCATCCGCTCATCGGCGCCCGGCGGCCTCGCGCCCGGGCAGGTCCAGCCGGCGAGCCTTGATCTCACGCTCTCCGCGGAGGCCTGGCGCATGCCAGGCTCGGTCCTGCCCCTCAGGACCGAGCCCGTGCGGGATCTCATCCTCCGCTTCGCCCGGCGACGCATCGACCTCGCATCCCCCGAGATCCTCGATCGGGACAAGGTCGTTCTCGTGCGCCTGAACGAGCGTCTCCAACTCCCCGCCGCCGTCGGCGCCTACACGAACAGCAAGAGCTCGACGGGCCGCATCGATCTTCAGACCCGCACGATCACGGACAGGAATCCCCGCTACGAGAAGATCCGCAGGGGCTATGACGGCGAGCTCTTCCTCGAGATCATTCCGAAATCCTTCGACGTCGAGCTCCGCGAAGGGGACTCGCTGAACCAGATCATCCTCTATGGCAGGCGGCGGCTCCTCCTCTCCGCCGAGCTCGCGGCGCTCATGGAGACGGACCCGCTCCTCTTCGATGCGGCCGGCGTTCCCGTGGCCGCGGCCGACTGCGTCGTGGAGGACGGCCTTCTCATGTCGGTCGATCTCTCCCGCGAGATCGTGGGCTGGGTGGCGCGCAAGACCCCGGAACCGGTCCGCATCGGGTCGGGCAGCGGGAGCCACGACGCCCGCGAGTTCTTCGATCCGATCCCGCGCCCCCGCGACGGCCGCCTCGTCCTCTGCCGGGGAAGTTTCTACATCCTCTCCACGGCCGAGCACCTGCGCGTGCCGGCAGATTTCGCGGTGGAAATGCTCCCCTACGAGAGCACCGCGGGGGAGTTCCGCGCGCACTATGCCGGGTTCTTCGACCCGGGGTTCGGAGCCGGTCCGGGTCTCCGCGGTACGCCCGCGGTCCTCGAGGTCCGGGCGCATGACGACGACCTGATCCTCCGCCACGGTCAGCCCATCTGCAAGATGGTCTTCGAACATCTGTCGGAACGCCCGGCCGTCCTCTACGGGGAGGGCGGCACGAATCACTATCAGTATCAGCGGGGACCGCGCCTCTCGCGGCTCTTCCGCGGAGACTGAGGAGATCGCCGGGTGAAGCGACCACAGCGCTGCGTGTTCGTATGCGGGAATCTCCGCCCCCCGGGCCACCCGCGGGGCTCCTGCGGCGCGAAGGGCGGGGCGGACGTGCGGCAGGCGTTCAAGGCGGAGCTCGAACGGCGCGGACTCGACGGGCGCATCCGCGCCGTCCTCTCGGGTTGTTTCGACCTCTGCGAGGAAGGCACCGTCGTCCTCGTCCACCCCGATGACGTCTGGTATCGAGGCGTCACGCCGGCGGATGTCCCCGCCATCGTCTCGGACCACCTCGAAGGCGGGACTCCGGTCGTGCGGCTCAGGCTCCCGGAGGAGGATCAGCCGCGGTAAGGGGGCGCCGGCAGCCGGCGGGCGGGACCTTCCGGTAGCGGGAGTCCCGCTTCACCGGCAGGAAGCCGGCGCTCCGGATCCTGGACACGATCTCCCCCTCCGTGAGGCTGCAGTGGATGGACCCGGCAGCGGAAACGACATTCTCCTCGAGCATCGTGCTGCCGAAGTCGTCCGCCCCCCCGGAAAGGGCGCGCGCGGCGATGTCAGGCCCCATCGTGGGCCACGACGCGCCGACGTGGACGATGTTGTCGAGGAACAGGCGGCAGATCGCGAGATGGCGGAGGTACTCCGGCTCCGAAGCGCCGAGATGGAGGCCCTTCCTCTCTCCGAAGACGTGGCCGAAACGGCTCTCGAACTGGAGGGGCCACATGTAGAAGGCGATGAACCCCGTGCGGCCCGCGGCCAGCGCCCGGTCCTGGTGGCCCCGGGTGGCGAGGAGGGCGGCGAGGCGCTGATCGGTCGTCTCGCCGAAGCCGATGACCTGCGTCACGGTGGTCACGAGTCCCCGGGCGTCCGCCTCGCCCATGATCTCGAACCACCGCGCCACGGAGATCTTCTTCGGAGACACGATTCTCCGCACGGCGTCGTCGAGGATCTCGGCGCCGGCTCCGGGGACTCCCGTGAGTCCCGCGGCGGCGAGGCGGTCGACGACGTCGCCGGCGGGGAGGCCGGACAGGACCGCCAGCTGGTCGATCTCCGACGGCGAGTAGCCGTCGATGTCGAGGTCGGGAAAGTCCCGGCGGATGAACGCAAGGAGATCCTCGTGCCACGGAAGGGAGAGGCCGGGGTTGTGCCCCCCCTGGAGGAGGATCCGCGTTCCGCCGGCGGCCACGGTCTCATCGATCTTCCGGCGGAGCGCCTCGCGATCGAGAACGAAGGCCTCCGGGTGCCCCGGCGGCCGGTAGAACTCGCAGAACTTGCAGTCCGTGACGCAGACGTTCGTGTAGTTGATGTTCCGGTCGACGAGGTACGTCACGTGGCCGCCGGGCACGCAGGCCCGGCGCCGGGAGTCGGCCGCCGCCATGAGATCGGGGAGGGGAGCCTCAAGAAGAAGGTGCAGTGCCCCGGCGACATCGAGCCTGTCGCCGCCGGCAGCGCGATCCAGGAGGGTGGCCACGGTCACGGGAACCACCTCAGGATCCGCCGCGGCGGGGGCGATCCTCCGACCCGATCCCGGGAAACGCCGATCCGCCGGGCCGATCCGTCCGCCTCGAGGCGATACCCCGTCCTGCGCGGGGCGCAGCGCGCTCCGTGACCGGCGGGCGGGGACATGGCGGATCTCCTCGGAACTTCGCGGGGGCGAACGGACGACGGCGGATCGGCCGCGCGGGAGCGGCCGGAACTACGTTGCGGCTCCCGGCCCGTCCTTCAAGAGCCGCCGTTTGGAGATGGCGCGCCTTCTCCTTAGCATCATCGTCAGCGACGTCGCGCGCCCCGTAGGAACGGGGGCGGTGGACCGCGTCGCGGAGGCCGGGGAGGTGCCATGGGAGCCGCACAGACGATCGGGGCCGACGACTTCCAGCGGAACGTCGTCGGGGGAAAGGGCCTCGCGCTCATCGATTTCACTGCCGGCTGGTGTCCGCCCTGCAAGGCCCTCGCTCCCACCATCGACGCGCTCGCTTCGGAGTACGCCGGCCGCGTCCTCATCGCGAAGATCGACATCGACGAAGACGGGGACATCGCCTCGAGGTACGATGTGAACAGCGTTCCGACGCTGGTCCTCTTCCGGGACGGAAAGAACGTCGAGACCCTCGTCGGACTCCAGTCGCGCCCGCAGATCGAGGCTCTCCTCGCCCGGCACCTCGGAACGGGCGGATGAGCGGGGAACCGGCGGAGCCGGGGAGGCGCCGGCCGGACGCCGCCACGATCGCGGAGGTCGCGGAGCGTCTCCGCTCTCTCGACGACATCGTCCTCACGACGCACATAACGCCGGACGGGGACGGGCTCGGCTCCGAGCTGGCCATGCTCCGGCACCTCCGCACGGCGGGCCGCCGTGTCACCGCCATCAACTGCAGCGCCGTGCCGCCGGACCTCCGGTTCCTCTGCCGCGACGGGGAGATCCTCACCTGGAACCGCGAGCGGCACGCCGCCCTCGTGGCGGGCGCCGGCGCGATCATCGCCTTCGACCTCGGCGGCTCGGTGCGCCTCGGCCGCATGGAGGAGCCTGTCCGCGCCTCGAAGGCCCTTCGGATCCTCATCGACCACCACATCGACAACAACGATCTCTTCGATCTCCCGGTGATCCGGACGGACGTCTGCGCATCGGCGGAACTCACCTACGACCTCATCCTCGCGCTCGGCGGCAAGATCACGCCGGCCATCGCGGAGCCGCTCTACGTCGGCATCGTCTCGGACACGGGCGCCTTCCAGTACAACGCGACGACGCCGCGAACCCACGCCCTGGCCGCCGAGTTCCTCCGAGCCGGCGTGAACCCCCACAGGATCTGGCGGAAGCTCAACTGCCAGCGCGAGCTCCAGCGCGTCCGCATACTCGGAATCCTGCTCGCGGCCATCGATACCTCCTGCGGAGGACAGGTAGCCTCGGCGCGCGTGGATCTCGACTTCCTGAAACGGCACGCCATCGAGGCGAAGCACGTCTTCGACGTCGTGCCTCATCTCCTCAGCATCCAGGGCGTCGAGGTCGGCGCGTTCTTCCTCGAAGTCAGTTCGACGAGAACCAAGGTGAGCCTGCGGAGCGCCGGGCGCGTCGACGTGAGCGGGATCGCCACGGACCACGGAGGCGGCGGACACCGCTTCGCCGCGGGCTGCACCGTGGAAGGCCCGCCTTTCGCCGAGGCGATCCCGCTGATCCTCGGCGAAGTGACCGCGCTCGTCGAGTCCCTCCGCCCAGCTGCAACGCCATCGACGGAGCCAACTGCTTGAGAACGCTCAGGATCCTCGTGGACGCCGGCGCCGCCACCGGCACCCTGCCGGACGTGCTCATCCTGCCCGCCTTCGAGGACGGAAAGGGCGGCCCGGCCCTCGCTGCGCCCTCGCCGCCGTCCGTTCCGGCGCGGATCCTCCTCAAGAGCCCCGATTTCCAGGGCCGGCGGGATCAGACCCTCGTCCACCATGCCGTCCGCGGCTCCAGCCCCTTTCGCATCGTCCTCCTCGGACTCGGCCCGCGGAAGGGCCTCGCCGCGGAAACCCTTCGCCGGGCCGGCGCCGCGGCGCACCGCGCGCTCGGCCGGGGTCGCACGGCCCGGTTCCTGATCCACGGGCTCGACATCGATGGCGGTCCCGGCGCGGTCGCCGAGGCCGTCGCCACGGGTTTCGCCCTCGCTGCGTACCGTTTCGATGCGTACCGGAAACCCGGAAAGGACGAGTCCGCAGGCCCGCTGTCGTTCGTCCTCGAGGGCCCGCGCGAGGGGTTGTCCTCCCGCAAGGCGGGCGTGACCCGGGCGCTCGTGATCACAGACTGCGTCGCCATGGCACGGGACATCGCCAACCTGCCGGGCAACGACGCCCCGCCTGCCGTCGTCGCCGCCCGGGCGAGGGGCCTGGCACGCGCCCACGACGTCCGGTCCCGCATCCTCGGCCCCGCCGAGCTCCGCAAGCTCGGCATGGGAGCGCTGCTCGCGGTGGCGCGCGGCAGTGATGCTCCTCCGCGGATCCTCATCCTCGAGCACGGCCGCGGAGGCCGCGGTCGCCGCACCGTGTGTCTCGTCGGCAAGGGAATCACATTCGACTCCGGGGGAATCTCGATCAAACCCTCCGCCGACATGCACAAGATGAAGTACGACAAGTCGGGGGGGGCCGCCGTCATCGGCACCGTCATCGCGGCGGCGCGCCTCAGGATCCCTCTGCACGTCGTCGGGATCGTCCCGCTCGCCGAGAACCTCCCGGGCGGGAGCGCCACGCGGCCGGGTGACATCGTCACGGCGTCGAACGGCAGGACGATCGAGATCCAGAACACCGACGCCGAGGGCCGTCTCATCCTCGCCGACGCCCTCGTCTACGCACGACGCTTCAGCCCCGAGGTCCTCATCGACATCGCAACGCTCACCGGGGCCTGCGCAGCGGCTCTCGCCAACCAGTTCTCCGGTCTTTTCGGAGTCGACAGCGATCTCCTTGCGACGCTCCGCGCCGCGGGGGAGAGCTCCGGCGAGAGGGTCTGGGAGCTTCCACTCACCGAGGAGTTCCGGGAGATGGTGAAGGGCGAGTGCTCGGACCTGAAGAACGTCGGCGGCAAGTACGGAGGCGCGAGCACGGCAGCGGCGTTCCTCCAGGCGTTCGTCGAGAAGATCCCGTGGGTTCATCTCGATATCGCGGGAACGGCATGGGACGACGGCGATCGTCCCTACCACCGCGGGAAGGGCGCGACGGGCGTAGGCGTCCGACTCCTCGTCGAGACGCTTGCGCGTCTCGCCGCGGCCCGCCGCCGGTGACCTGCGGCTGCCGCTCGCGACCTGCCGCCGGAAGGCCCGAAGCCGCATTGATTTCCAGCAAGCCCGCTTCCTATACTCCCGCGCCGCGGGCGGCGGGTTCTGATCGTCCCGCACGGCGGCGGCGAGGAGGCGTCCATGGCGACGGTGCGGCCCGCGGATTCTGATGGCCCGCTCCACGGAGGGGGTGCGACTCCGCCCGGAGCGCGGCGCCTCACACGCATCCTTCTCGTCGCCCTTCTTGCGGGCCTCCCGGGCTGCAAGGACATCAACGACTACCTGAACGACCTCAACGCCGTCCACGATCCGAAGACCGGCGACCACGTCCTCGCGTCCTACGACGCCGGGCAGCTCTGCCACGAGGGCCTCACCGGGATCATGGAGGAGGACGCCATCACGCTCGCGCAGCTCGGGCGCGCCATGGCCTTCGCCGCCGAGATCATCCAGCGGGACCGCAACGCTCTCTCGAGGTCCGACGCCGCCGTGCTCATTGCTTTCCTCGTGACGCGCTTTCCGATTCCGCCGCGGACCACGCCGTATCCCCACACGGGCGACGTGAACCAGCTCGCCCAGGAGCAGATCCAGGCCCTCTCCGAACACAGCGACATCCTTGCCATCGAGACGACGCTGCTCCCCTCCCTGGACGCGCCGGACCCTGTGGCGGTGCGGGATGCCGTGGACACGCTCCGCCGCATCTCCGGCGAGGACTTCGGGCCCGACCGCGAGCGCTGGCGTACGTGGTGGGACCGGGAGAAGGGGCCGCGACTCGCCGACGCCATCCAGCGGAGCCGGGAGCCCGTGAGGATCCTCGGGGAGACACGCTACGCCACCCTCGCCGCATCCCGCAGCGTCCTCAAGTACCTCTCGCTCCAGCTCGCCGTCTACCCCTACCGCGAGATGCAGGAAGTCTTCAAAGACGCCATCCTCTCCACAGCCCGCCAGACGGCCATCCACGCTCTCGTCCACGCTCTCCAGCGGCGCGGCGAGGAACCCCGTGTCCGGATGGACGTCGCCCTCGCCATGGCGGAGATCCGCGACCCGGCCTTCGGACGCCCCCTCGCGGAGCAGATGGTCCGCGAGAGCGATCCCGACGTCCAGGCTCGCCTCGGCACCGCAATCCTCGCCTGGCCGAGCCGGCAGGCCGTCGAAGCGCTCGTCCGTTTCACCGCCAGTGACGAGGGGTCCGTGGCCCTCAACGCCGCCCTGACGCTCGATGCGCTCACCGGCAACGGATTCGGCCGAGACCCGGCACGCTGGACCCGCTGGTGGGACGAGCAGGGGCAGATCCGCTGGCCATGACAGCCATCGCCACGCTCGCGGCCCTCGACCCGCCGAGAACCTACGACGGAACGCAGCTCCGTTCGCACTTCATTCTCGAGACCTTCGGGGTCGGCGGCGACGCCATCGTTGCGTTCCGGGGCCCCGCCGAGGTCCGAGGCGCGGCGCTCGTCGATCTCGAGGACCGCCGCCACGGTCTTTTCATCCGAAGCCGCGACATGCTCCACATCCTCGCCGAGCACTTCGGCGGCACCCTCGAGACCGCGGTCCTGCGCCAGAGGATCCTCGTTCTCGTCGCCGCCGCGATCCTCGCCGAGAGCGGAAGCGGCGGCCTCCGCCGCAGCGGCGACGACCTCTTTGCCGGGGAGGGGAAGCTCTCGGTGTCCATCGCCACGGTCTCCCCGGTTTCCTCTCTCATCCACTTCGGCCTCAACATCGACCCCGCCGGCGCTCCCGTCCGGGCCGCAGGCCTCGCGGACGTCGGGGCCGACCCCGCCGGCTTCGCCGCGCGCCTTCTCGATGCCTATGCGGACGAGTGCGCCCGCATGGAGCGGGCCCGCGTCAAGGTCCGCCCTGTCCCGTGATCCCTCCTCGAG
The DNA here is from genome assembly GCA_964419995.1 of uncultured Planctomycetia bacterium. Classification (GTDB taxonomy): domain Bacteria; phylum Planctomycetota; family CAYQRN01; genus CAYQRN01. The sequence continues at coordinate 904 of CAYQRN010000148.1, read as the reverse complement.
GCCACGCGGCGTGACCCGGCCGAAGCTCATTCTGATCGGCAAGCTCGTCGTGGGCGTGGCCGTCGTCGTCGTCATCCTCTCGCAGGTCACTTTCCGCGACGAGGTCGGACTCGCCGGCGGGGGGAGGCTCTCCGGCACTCTCCTCCCGGGCGACGGGACAGATGCGATCCTCCTCCGTGACGGGGGCGGCCACGTCCACCGCCTCGGGCCGGGGGACGTGGCGCGCCACGCCGCGGATGCCGCCCGCGCCGACGTCGTTCCGGGGCTTCTCACGATCTACCGCCGCATCTCCCCTGGCCGCTACGCCCTGGCCCTCGGTGCGATGCTCGCCATGTACCTCATCGGCGTCTGGCGCTGGGCGCTTCTTCTCCGAGCCCAGCGGATCACCCTCTCCTTCGGCGACGCCTTCCGGCTCACGTTCATCGGTTTCTTCTTCAACAACGTCGTGCCGGGCCTCACGGGCGGTGACCTCGTCAAGATGATCTACGCGGCGCAGCGCTGCCCGGGGCGGCGCACGGAGGCTGTGGCCACGGTCATCGTGGACAGGATCGTCGGTCTTGTCGTGCTCGCGCTCCTCTCGGCCGTCGTCATCCTCTGGAACCTCGACCGCTATTCGGAGGTGGGCACCTACGTCTTCGGTTTCCTCGGCGCGGCAGCCGCGAGCCTCGTCCTCTTCTTCAGCCGCCGCGTCCGGTCGGCCCTCCGCATCGACCGCCTCGTGCGCCGGCTGCCGGTGGCCGGTCTTCTCGGCCGGCTCGATCAGGCTTTCTTCCTCTATCGGGCCGCCTGGCCCAGCGTGGCCGTTGCCGCTGCCGTGTCCGTCGTGGCCCATGCCCTCAACATCCTCTCCATCGCGATCATGGGGAACGACGTCGGTCTCCACATCTCCGCGGCGCAGTACGCG
>CAYQRN010000147.1:0-11491 GCA_964419995.1 uncultured Planctomycetia bacterium | reverse complement strand
GGAGTCGATGGGGATCGTGCTGGTGCTGCTTCCCGGCGGGAGCTTCCTGATGGGGTCGCAGAGGGACGATTCCGAGAAGTCGAACTACGACCCCGACCGCTGCACCGACGAGGGATCCGTGCACGAGGTGGTCCTCGCTCCCTTCTTCCTGTCGAAGTACGAGATGACGCAGGGTCAGTGGGCCCGGACGCAGGGACGGAATCCAAGCTACTACGGTCCCGGGGGCGAGTTCGGGGGGAAGACCACGGACCTTCGTCATCCGGTGGAGCAGGTGGACTGGGAGATCTGCCGGGAGACGATGCATCGCCTCGGTCTCGAACTTCCGACGGAGGCACAGTGGGAGTATGGCGCACGAGGTGGGACGCCGACGCAATGGTGGACGGGTTCGGCGAGGGAGACGCTCCGGGGGGCTGCGAACCTCGCGGACGTCTCCTGCAAGAAGAGCGGCAGCCCGACGGGTTGGACCTACGATCTGTGGCTCGATGACGGGTATGTCGTGCACGCTCCCGCGGGGAGATTCCAGGCGAATGCCTTCGGGCTCCACGATGTGGCGGGGAACGTGTGGGAGTGGTGCCGGGACGGCTTTGCGGACTACGAGGCGACTCGGCCGCGAGCTGCAGATGGCCTGCGGAGCCTCCCCACCCCTCGCTTCCGCGTGAACCGCGGCGGCGGCTTCTACGTTCCAGCGTCCCTCGCGCGGTCGGGCTACCGCAACGCGAGCGCGCCGGAGAGCCGCTACTACGGCCTCGGCCTCCGCCCCGCCAGGTCGTGTCACTGAAGTTCTTCCCGCAGCGCCGGCCGGCGCCGCGCCAAAGACGAGGAAACGGGGGAGATTCGGCGCCGGGGTTCGGCCGATGATACCGTCGGAAGGTCCCGGCACGGCCGCCGGGGCCAGCGAGGGAACGATGCTGACCAACTGTATCCGGGCCGCCCTGTGCATCCTCCTCGTGTCCGCTGCCGCCGCGACGGCGCAGCCCCCCGAGAAGAAGCCTGAACGTATCCGGAAGGACCCGGAGATGAAGATCTCCATGACCCTGCCGGAGGACTTCCAGTGGGACCGCATCGAATGGTCTCCGGCGCCTGCCGAACCCCATGGGGGATTCGCGGTGAAACGCCTCGTCCGGCTTCCAAGCGGCGATGGCTACTGGGTCTGGTTCGGAGTCCGCGCCCGTCGAATCGCCGGCACCCTCGCCGAGGCCTGGCCGCAGTTCCGGAAGTCTCTCTCCGACCAGTTCGAGACCAAGTCGCTGAACGAGACCCGCGACACGACGTTCAAGGGGGAGAAGGCCGTCGAGGTCCGGATGGCCGGCATCAGCGTCGAGGGCAAGCACGAACGGAGCAGCCGCTGCCTCCTCCTCAAGCGCAAGGGGATTCTCTACATCATCCAGTTCGAGATCCCCCGCGGGCGCGAGGCTGAACATGCGCGGGATCTGAAGGCCTGCGAGAAGGCCGTCGCCCTCACCGGATAGCCGCGCCGTCAGCGCCTCCGCGCAAGCTCCGTTCCGATGTCCCGGAGCGCGGGAGGGCCGGCGAGATCCCGGAGGAAGCGCCGGCCATCGGTCACGTACCCCCGCGTCGGCCGGATCCCGGGCCGCTTCTCCGCGAAGAACCGGTTGAACGCCTCCATGAAGACTTCCCGCACATACTTCGAGACCATGGACGCCAGGGCGATCTCCGCGAACGCGGCCTCCCCCTCCACGGTAAAGGAGATCCGGACCCGGCCCCTTTCGTCGGAGATGGCATAGTCCGACCGGCGTCCGGATTCCTCGACCGCGACGGCGGGTGCCGCTGGAAACCACGTCGCCAGCGGGGCGGCATAGTCCTTCCGGCCGCCGAGCCGGTCCACCCGGATCTCCCGCGAGCCGCCGCACGCCGCTCCCGCGAGCACGAGCGCGCCCACGTGCCCGAGGAGGACCGAGGCCTTCGATTCCCCCCGCGCGAAAGCCCCGTTGAGCGAGCGTTCCGTGGCGACGCGCGGCCGGACGCCTTCCACGGTCACGCCGGCGCCGTCAAGCTCCCCGTGGAGGATCTCGATCCGCCGGGCAAGATCGTCCGGATCGGAGCCCAGGGGCAGCCGCAGGGTTTTCAGCGGATACCACGGCGGCGGCTCGCCGGCCCCCGGTTCGGGCGCGAGATCGAGACAGCGGAGCAACTCGCCACCGTCACGTGGCATCCCGCCCGATGCGAGGGAGAGAGCGGCGAGCGCAGCCGCCTCGAGCGCCGGGAAGCCCCGCCCCCCGCGGAAGACCGCCTTGCTGTCGTCGATGCGGAGACGCGCGGGTCCGCCGCCGGTCCGGGCCGCCGGCAGCGCCGATCCGAGGTCCGCGGCCCCCCGGCAACGGAAGGTTACGAGGGTGACGACGAGGGGGCCAAGGAGCGGGCCGAGCCCGGCCTCGTCGATCCCGCACACGCGGCGCGAAGCGGTGGTTGAGTCCGGAGGCCGGTCCATCCGATACCAGATGAAGGCCGTACCCCGTCCGCTCCGGGGCGGCACGGGGGACGACCTCCCATGATACGCATCCTCGTTTCCGTCGCGAACAGCGCCTCCCGGGACATCATCCTCACGGCGCTCCGGAACTTCCCCGGGGTCGCCGCCTTCGCCGTGCCCGCCCACGAGCTTGCCGGACTCGTGCTCGGCTCCCGGGACTGGGACGCCGTGATCCTCGATTCGGGCTCGGACCGCGGCGAGGCCTTCAGCCTCGTTCGCGATGTCCGGGAGGCCAACGGAGACATCGAGATGGTCGCGGTCACGGACGAGGTCGAGAAGGACAGCGTGAACCGGATGAAGCTCGACCACGACATCTTCACCTTCATCGCCCTCCCCATCGACCCCTTCGATCTCCTGAAGCGTCTCCACCGCCTCATCGAGACGCTCATGGCCCACCGGGCGGCGTGACGCCCGAGGCTCCGGCGTCGTAGCAGCCGAGCTCCCGGACGAGCTCGAAGTAGCCCCGGAGATCCAGGACCGCGAGAGACTGCACGGTCCGCAGCGTCACGATCTCCCGCGCAAGCTCGGGGGCCTCGGCCGCGGCCTTCCGGAGTCCGCGGCGGATCCGGTTCTCCACGGATCCCCCCGCCTGAAACGCCATGCTCACGCGCCGGACGTCCGCGAGGGCGTCCCCCCCGGCGGCGGCCACGGCTCGGCGGAAGGCCTCCCTCACTTCCTCCGGATCTCCCCTCCCCCCGAGGGCCTCACGGACCTCGTCGCAGGCGGTTCGATCCTCTTCCCGGAGACGGGTCGTCCGCCGGCCGGACGCCGGCGCCGCTCCCGAGGCCTCCTCCCTCATGGCCCCGAGTCGCTCCCAGGCAGAGGCGAGGCTGTCCATCCCGTCCTGGTCGATGACCCACGCGACGGCCATGGCCCGGAGCTCGACGTGCGAAGGGCCCGCCTGGTCTTCCGCGCCGGTCTGCGCGGCCGGCGCCTCCGCACGGATCCTGTCGAGCCAGGCCGCGAAGCGCTGGAGAGCGGCAGCACGCTGGTTCCGCAGGCGGCGGAACTCCTCCCGTTCGGGCTCCACCGGCTGCGCCATGGCCAGATCCTCCTCGAGGGCGGCGACAGCGGGCGAGGGGGCATCGAGATGGGGAAGGCGGAGGCCGAGGTACTCGGGATCGAACAAGGCACGCATCCGGAGGGCCTCCATGTAGACGGGACGCCTCATCCTCAGGATCTTCCGCACCGCCACGCCGAAGCCTGCCCGGGCGCTGACGGTGGCCGCCACGGCCTGATCCGGCCGGCGGACATCGCGGATCACCGTGCCGATCCTCCGCATGAAGATGAGCATGAGCCATGCCGCGAGGAGGAGGCCCCGAAGTGGCAGGAGGAAGATCCGACCGCCGGCCACGTGGCGCTGCCAGGCCAAGTAGGCGTTGAACGACCGGCGGCTCTTCGGAAGGCGGTCGAGAGGCCAGGTGCCGAACACGCCCCGGATCAGGTTCTCCCGGTCCAGCGCGAGGAGACGGGCGGTTTCGGGTCCGAAGGCGCGGCCGACGGTCTCGTCTCGATCCGGCTCCGCCGTGAGGAAATGCAGCGCGGTGAAGGCCGTGGTCGTGAGCGCCGATCCCATGCGGCGGCAGGAATCGCCATCCTCCGGACCGCCGGGGCCGATGACGCCGCTCCGGCGCCGCTCCGCGAGGGCGAGACGACGGGTCACCCATGTGCGATGGGCCTCTGCCGCCGGTGGCTCCAGCGCCCCGCGCGACGCGACGGGGACCGCGTGCGTGTTGTACTCGAGCACGAGACGGGCGACCTTCTGCGTCAGGCTCTCCGTGATGAGGTTGAACCAGAGGTGCGGCCCGCGGAGCCCCCCCCGGCCCCGGGAAGGATCGAGGCGCGCGGCGCGCCGGAGATCGCGTCGCCCCTGGCGGAGTCGCCGTCGGCGCACGGTCTCGAGCGTCAGGTTCCCGAGGAGCTGCGTCGCGACCTTGTTGTCCGCGTAGTGGAGACAGGGGCCGTCCATCCAGTCCCGGTAATGGAGGAGCACGCGATCCCGGAGCTCCCAGTCCACGGCGGCGACACCGTCGCCGCCGGAGGCGCGGCGGCCGAGCATCGCCCTCGTCAGATGGTCGCGGAGCGATCGGGCGGAAGCCTCGACATCCTGACGCTCGAGGCCGGAGACTCCCTCCTCCGGCCCCACGACTCTCCGGACGAGGAACCCGAGATCGCGCTCGACGAAGCGCTCCTTGAGCCCTTCGAGGAGGGAGAAGAACTGCCCTTCGGCCAGGCGGTCGTAGAAGTCGGCCGCCTCGCCCGAGATCCGCCGGAACCAGATTCCGGTGAGAAGCGGGATGAGACAGATCCCGCCAAGGACCACCATGGGTACGCCGAGGATGCGCCCGAGAAGGAGTCGGAGCCCGTCCAGGGCCTCGAACCCCAGGATGTGCACGATGGAGGACAGGACGAGGAAAACGAGGCCGAACATCAGGAGGCGCTGCGCGGGCCGCGCCGTCGCCTTCATGAGCGTCGCTCCCACGCGGTCGAGGAACTGAGGGCCCGTGACGACGCCATGGAAGTCGGCAAACCAGTGCACGACGGCCTCGACGCCTGCGAGGAGGCTCCCGAGGACCCGGCCGGTCCGCGCCGTGGTTACGAGGGGGTCCGGCTCGCCTTCGGGCCCGAAGATGAAACGAAGCACCGGAAGTCTCCGGAGGCCCGGCAGGCGAAAGACGCGCAGGACCCGATTGAGCCGCGCCGCGAAGCGCCAGCCCACGGTCTCCGCGACGTGAGCGGAGTCGAGTTCCCCGAGAGCCTCGATGACGGCGGCGGCGGACACGTCCCGCGCTTCCGCAGCGAGCGGGGCCCGGCGCGACGGCGCCGAGGCCGGGCGGGCAGCCAGGGCCCCGAAGTCCGCGCGGAGCCTCCGGAGCCTCGCATCCGCCACCCGGATGCGGTCGGCCCGGGACAATCTCCGCTCCGCCGCTGCGGCCCGCCGATCCACGAGGATCTTGAGGGCCGCGGCCTCCGACGGAAGCTCGGGATGCGCTCCACCCCACGGCGCCTCCGTCGTGAATACGATGTTCCGGTTGAGGACGCCACGCCCCGCCTGGACCAGGCGATCGAGCCCCCGGACGAGGAACAGCACGAGCCTCGGGAGCCGCAAGCGGAAGAAGCGGAGGAGCCGGACGGCGCGAAAGACGTCGAGATCCGGAACGTGGACGAGGATCCCCCAGGGTATCGAGGGCAGGAGATCCACGACGGCGTGTCGCAGAACGTACCGGAGACGCCTCGGCGTCAGCGCGACCCTCACGCCGAAGTCCACGAGGAAGATGCAGCAGACGGCGAAGTCGATCCATTCGAGGATCGAGGGCGGCCGCCGATCCGGGGCTCCGGCTGCATCCACGGCAGGACGCGCTCCCGGCGCCACGGCCTCCACGAAGACCAGCACGACGACGGCGACGATCATTGCCAGGATGAGCTGATCCCACCTCGCGACGTTGCCGGCGCCGAAAAGCCGCGCGAGGCGGAGTGAGAGCCGTCTCTCTGCCGCCTGGTCCCGAAGGAGACGCCGTGCCCGCCGGAGGCGTGCCGCCCCCCGGCGGGCCGGACGCAGGCGGCGTTCTCCCGCCACCGGAGCCGCGCGCAGGAGACGACCGGCGGCCTCGACGCCTGCCTCGAGGCGGACAAGGGCCCGCTCAGGCGGCAAGTCCTCGACGGCTCCCACGGCTTCGAGGCACTCGTCGCTGAAGAGGCCCGCGCATTCCGCCCATGCGGAGGCATCCCCGCCGTCCTCCCGAAACCGCGCCCCGAGGGCGGCGAAGGCCGCGTCTCGCGCCGCCACCGCCCGTCCTGCGACGCCGGCCGCCCGTTCCCTGGTCTCCTCCGGAGCCTCCTCCGATGAGGCGAGAGTCTCGGCGGCCTCCACAACGTCGGCGAGGGTACGCCAGGAGCCGAGCACATCCGCGGCGGTTCGGCCGCCGACCGGGGGCAGCGTGGCCTCGTGCGACCGCCTCACGGCCTCGAGAAGGTCGAGTTCCGCCCCCATGGCCGTGGCGAGGAGCGACCGCTGAGTCACGGTGAGACGTCGGCCGCCTGGACGCGGATCCTCCTCCGACGCCGAGGGCTCTATCTCGAGGCCCGTCCGGATCCCGGCTCGATTCAGGGCCACACGCGTCCTCGCGAGTCTCGCGGCAAGGAGGGGCATGCGATGGCCTCCTTCCTCCCCTGCTGCTGCAGCGGCGAGATCCCGCAGGACGTCCGCGCGACGTTCGAGAAGAACGATGACCGGAGGAGATGGCGGGTGCGCGGCGTCTCCAAAGATCTCCCTCGCCTCGGCAGCCGTACGTTCCACCGCTTCGTGCAGAATCGCGATGACTGCGGGGTCGCCCGCGAGGAGAGACGTGCAAGCGAGGCGGTCGTCCTCTGCGCGGATGGCCGCATCGAGTCGCTCTGCGAGCCCCGGGTCCTCTCCGGCGCCTTCGCTGGCCGCAAGACGCGTCGCGAGTGAGAGGCCTTCGAGGACGCCTCGGAGCGACTCACCCGCAGAGGGGGGCGGACGCGATGCCTCCCGCTCCGCCAGGAAGGTCGCGATCGCTCGCCGCAGATCCTCCGCGAGCATGGATCCCCGGGGGCCGGATCGGAGTGCGGAAAGGAGGGAGAGCCCAAGACGGGATTCGAACCCGTAACCCCGGCTTTACGAAAGCCGTGCTCTACCGTTGAGCTACTCGGGCCGGCGCGGCCGCGCGAAACGGCGGATTATAGGGGTCGCCTGCCCTCTTGCAAGCGACCCCCGCGCCTCACTTCATGAGGTCGATGGCGACGCGAATGCGCTGGCTCCGGAGAAGCAGGCTCCTCTGCTCGGGGCTGAACGGCGCGATGCCGACAGCGCGGCCCACCATGAAGTGGAGGGAGGCCGGGGCGTCAGAGCCGAGGATTCCGACGAAGTCGTTGACGACTTCCGGCGGCAGCGCCCGCGACGCGGCGCAGACCCGGCCGATGGCCACGGCCGCCTCGCCGCGGGCAGCTTCCGAGGCGCTCGCATCCGCGAGAACGGCCCGGAGGCCCGCCAGCGTCGCGGGGTTTCCGATGCGGCCGAGGGCCTGCATCGCAGGCACGCGGACCGCGTCGTCCTTCGTAAGGCACGCGGCGAGCGCCTCGCAGGCGCCGGCCGAGGCCATGGGCCCGCCCATGGGAGGCATGTGCGCGAGGCACGTGGCGGCACGGGCCGCCGTCGCGCGGGCCGCGGCGCGGGCCGGATCCGCGGGCTCGCCAAGGAGAGCCCGGAGTGCCGGCTCATAGGCGTCGGCCACGAGCGGCGCCGTGATGATTCCGGCAGCAGCGCTCCCGAACGTCGCTTCGCAGGCGGCGCGCTCCGCTGCCTCGCAGAGCAGGACGACGACGACCTTCTCCATGGCGCTGTCCCGGCGGATATACGCGATGAAGTCCGCCGGAGACATCGAAGCGAGCGACGCGCGGATGATGACCACATCCTCGACCGGGTACTCCCGGAGGCGAACGATGCCGGAGGGGCCTGTCTCCGCGCTCACCGCGAACCAGCCTCGAGCGCCGAGGTCCGCGACGAGCTGATTCCGCGTCGCGGGATTGTCGTCGACGACGAGGACCTGTCGCGTGGAGTCCTCGCCGAGCGCCTGGGCGAGATTCGGGACGACGCGGTCGCAGTTCGGAAACGGTCCGGTCGGCGCGACGCTGCACGCGGCGAAGGCGGCGGCGTACCGCGCAGCCTTCATGGGATCGGCGAGCGCCGCCGTGAGCGGACCCGGCGTCGCGAAGTCGGCATCGGTGAGCATCGGCGTCAGGTACTCGATAGCGCCGGTCGCCACCTCCGCCCGTCCCTCGGCAAGAGACCGGGCGAGGGCTCCCATGAGCACGTCCCGGCCCGCCTCGTTGGTGAGGACGGACGCGTAGCCGAGGGCCGAGCCCAGGGCCTTTGCAGCATCATCGTCGCCGGCGACCTGGGGCGCACCGAGCGAGAGGGCGATGTTGACGGACGCGAGGAGCACGTGGGCGTCGATGCACGTCGGATCGAGGGTGAGCGCATCGTGCGCCGCCGTCTCGGCGAGCTTCAGGTGGTAGATCTCCTTCGGCACTTCGAGCGCGGAGAGGCCACCGTCCATCCAGTGCCAGACGACCCAGCTGTCGTCCCAGTTGCGAACCGCTTCGTCGATCCGGTGATAGAACGCCTCGGCGAGAGTCACGAGCCCGCGGACGGGCCCGCCGGCGCCGAAGGGGCCGGCGTCCATGCGGGCGAGGGCGTCGGTTGCGGCCTTCCGAACCATGTCGGAGCGACCGAAGGGGCCCTGAGCACAGGCCTGCAGATACGGGACGGCGCGAGGATCGCGAATGTTGCCGAGGGCCCGCGCGGCGTTGCCTGCCTGCATGGCGTCGTCGGACCGCAGGACCTCGATGAGAGGAAGGACGGCCTGAGCGCCGAGCTGGGTGAGTTCCCAGATCGTGGCGGCGCGGACGTCGTCGGAGGGGTTCGAGAGACCGCCGATCAGGGCGGGCACGGCGTACTCGCCGTGCTCGGCGAAGAGCTCGAGCCGGGCGCGCCGCCGCGCGGCGTGATCGGCTCCGAAGAGCAGGCCGAGCTTGGCCCGGATGGCCTCGGGGTCCGCGGAGCGGGCCTTCTTCTCGGGCATCGCGCGGTCGAAGAGCGCCGTGACGACCGCGTTGTGCTGGCCGCCGCGGATCATCATGTCGACCCACTGGTCGTAGGCGAGCGTCTCGCGGAGCCGCCAGGCCTCGTCGCTGCTCGGATTCGAGGCGAGGATCTCGTTCAGGAGGGTCAGTCCCTCCTGGACGCGTCCCTGCTCATACAGCGCGTGAGCCTGCTTGAGCTTCGCCTGGTTTCCGTCCTGCGCGTCGACGGAGGGCGACGCGATCGAACCCAGGACACCCGCCACCAGGAACAGGACAGCACCGCGGAACCTCATGGAGCAGTCTCCCTTCCAAATCCAGGCGCCGGCCGCCCGGGGCCCCGGGGGCCGCAGGCAGGAGGTCTTTATTCCCCGGAGAGTCATTGTCTTGCGGTCGCGCGATTCTGTCGGCGGGGGGCGGGGGTGTCAACCCTTATCCGGAATCGAACCCCCGGTCCCCGGGTCAGAGAGCGAGCTTCCCGAGGCAGACGGGAAACCGGGCTCCGGTCGCCCGCGGGATGTTCGACGGGGTGCCGAAGAGCCGTTCGTTGGCGAGCAATGCGAACAGGAGGCCTTCCCGAGCGCTCCCGTCCACTCCGGAAGCATCGGTGAGGCGCACCGGAATCGGCCGGAAGGCCTTGGCGAGACGGGACATGAGGAAGCTGTTCCGACCTCCGCCCCCGCTCACGGCGATCCCGGTCACGCGGCGGTCGGTCTCCACGTGCTCCGCGACCGCAGATCTCACGGACCGCGCGGTGAACTCCGTGAGGGTCGCGAGAACGTCGACGAGCTTCAGGTGCCTCTGCTCCTCGAGCATGGCGTCGACGAAGGGGCCCCCGAACTCCTCGCGCCCGGTGGTCTTCGGGGGCGGGGCAACGACATACGGGTGGCGCATGAGGCGTTCGAGGAGGATCCGGTCCACGGTGCCGCTCGCGGCCATCGCCCCTCCAGCGTCGAAGGTCGCCGCCCCACGGCTCAGTTTCTGCGCGACAAGGTCGAGGAGCATGTTGGCGGGGCCGGTGTCGAAGGCGATGATCCGCTCGGGATCCTCGTGGACCGCGGTGATGTTCGCGATGCCGCCGAGGTTCAGGGTGACGAGTCCCTCCCGACCCCTGAACAGGACCCAGTCGAGGTAGGGCATGAGGGGCGCTCCCTGGCCTCCCGCCGCCACGTCCCGAGCCCGGAAGTCCCCCACCACCGGAATGCCCGTCCGCTCGGCGATGACGTCGATGTCGCCGATCTGGAGCGTGGCGCCCGTCTCGCCAGCCCGCCGCGCAGGATGATGGAACGCAGTCTGACCATGGGAGCCGATGATGTGGACGTCCCCGTGGCGCAGTCCGGCCCGCTCGACGAGTCCCGTCGCCGCCTCGGCGAAGGCCCGTCCGAGGAGGGCATGCAGATCGCAGACCTCCCCGGTGCCCGCCGTGGGCAGGGCCAGGAGCCTGCTCCGCAGCTCCGGCGCAAAGGGCACATGACGGGCATGGAGGAGGCGGATCGCCGCGGTGGCGCCCGTGCCGGTAACCGCGGTCAGGACGGCATCGATGCCGTCGGCCGAAGTGCCTGAGTTGAGACCGATGACGCGGCGCTCCCCGAGGGAGCGGAGCCTTCCGAGCACGTCCGTCACGGCGTTGCCTCCGCAGCGCCATGTTATGGTCGCGTCCGACCGTCCGAAGCCGGGCCATGCCGCGGATCCTCATCATCGATGACGACCCCTCCGTCCGCCGCTCCATCGCGATGATCCTCCGCTACGAGCGCTTCGAGACGGCCGAGTGCCCCACCGGTCCCGGCGGTCTCGCCGCGGTCACGCAGGATCCCGGGATCGACGTCGTCCTCCTCGACGTCAAGATGCCCGACATGGACGGCCTCGAGTGTCTCACCCGCATCCGGGAGGCCCGGCCGGATCTCCCCGTCGTCATGATCTCGGGGCACGGGACCGTCGAGACGGCCGTGGATGCCGTGAAGCGAGGCGCATTCGACTTCCTCGAGAAGCCCCTCGACCGCGAACGGGTCATCCTCACGGTCCGCCACGCCGCCGACGCCGCCGGCCTCGCCCGTGAGACGGCGCGTCTTCGCGACGAGCTGCTCGACCGGTGGCGCCTCCACGGATCCAGCGCCGTCATGGAGCAGCTCCGCGCCACGATCCGCCGCGTCGCGCCCACCGACGCCCGGGTCCTCATCACCGGCGAGAACGGGACCGGCAAGGAGCTCGTTGCGCGCAACCTCCACGCCCTCTCGGGACGGAGTCGCGGCCCCTTCGTGGACGTCAACTGCGCTGCCATCCCGCGGGAACTCATCGAGAGCGAGCTCTTCGGCCACGAGAAGGGCGCCTTCACCGGCGCGTCCGCCCTCAAGATCGGCAGATCGGAAGAGCGTCGTGTAGGGAAAGAGTGTACAGGCAGGT
>CAYQRN010000146.1:0-11519 GCA_964419995.1 uncultured Planctomycetia bacterium | reverse complement strand
CTTGTGTCAGAGATTACATCGGCGGTGGGGATACTGTCAAGAAAGCAAATCGCGATGCGTAAGGTTTTTCAGGTCTGGCGCGGGCTTCCTGCGTCGCGACATCGGATCGATCAGCGGATCCTGATCCTACGGATGGGCAGGACAGGAAATGCGACCCCATATCTGGGGCTTCTCCGCTGAATCCAGGCCCGCGACCTGCGCACGATCCTCGCGAGCCGCTCCGACACGCCGGCGCGTCCGGTCCACCGCCGGACCGCCCGATCACTCCCCCGCCCGCTCTCCGGACTCGCCGAGATCGAAGATTCGCGCGACATTCTCCCTCACCGACGCGAGGGTCTCTTCCGTGAGGCCCGGATCGGGCACGAACCAGACCTCCGTCCCCTTCCGCTGCCGGACGCGGAGGCCCGACACGCCGCCCTCCGACGCCGTGCCGAGGAGTTCGAAGGCCCGCTTTCGCACGAGGAGGATCGCGACGATGAAGAGCGTTGCCGCCGTTTCCGGCGCGCTCCCGTGGGTGCGCAGGCGATGGAAGAACTCGATGAGGTAACCGAGGTCGAGAACCGGGCGCCGCCGAGCCTCGCCCTCCTCGACCCGGCGCCGCCAGAACGAGAACGGAGATCCCGCTCCGCGGGCGAAGCAGGCTTCGCACAGATCCCGCCGGGCGAAGCCCTCGGCGCCGAGATCGAGGAGCGCCACGGCGGTGGCACCCGGCTCGAAGGCGCGGCCGCATCCCGCGCAGGATCCGGCGGGACGCGTCACCGCGGTGTCCCAGTCGGGCGCCGCGGAGCTCAACGTCCGCCCTTCGCGCGCCGCCAGGCAGAGGGATCCGCGCCGAGGCGCCGTCCCGTGATGCGGCAAAGCGATTCTGTCGCGGCCTCGGCGATGTCGCTTCGGCCTTCGGCCACGGAACGTTCGAGGCAGGCGATCAGCGGTTCCACCGCGGAAGTATCCCCGAAGGCTCCGGCATAGTGCGCCGCGAACTTGCGGACGGACTCGTCGTCGTCGGACAGGCAGGCGAGGATGACCGGCAGGGCGCGCCGGTCCGCCATGAGACCGAGCCCCTCGATGGCCTCGATGCGCAGTTCGAAGGGGCCGGATCGTGCGGCCTCCATGAGGAACGGAATCGAGGCCGGGGACCGGAGCCGCTTGAGGGCCCGGAGCAGGTTCCGCCGCCCCTTCTCGCCGGCGCCGTCGAAGGCCGCCATGAGGGGCCCCGCCGCGTCGTCGCCCATGGGGACCAGCGTCTCGACGCAGAGGTTCCGGACGACGTCGTCCCCCCTGTGCCCGGAGAGAGCCTCGACGAGATAGGGGATCGCGGCCCCGCGCACCTCGAAGAGTTCCTGGCGCGCCCGGTGATGCTGGCGCCCGTTGCCGGCATCGTAGGCCCGGACCATGAAGAGAATGAGATTCTCGATGAGGAGTGCCGGTTCCGGCTCGGGCCGCCCCATCCAGCGTGCGCGCAGGTCGGGCCAGTCCGGCGAGGCCTCCGTGAAGGCGGCCCACCAGCGGGCGAGCGTCTCCCGGTTCGCCAGCGGCGGCCCCGGCCGCTCCGCCTCGAACCTCGCCACATCCGATCCGCGCGACGACTCCCGCCGGCGCCGGGCCTCGGCAAACTGGTCCCAGAGGGATCCGCCCGAGGCTCCCGAACCGGCGTTCCCGGCCGCGGAGGGTGGCGCGGAGACCGGCCCCGAGGCGCAACCGGCGAGAAGAACGAGCCCGAGAAGTCCCGGCATGATCCGGAGCATCCGCGAACCTATCACGGCCCCGCGGCGCCGGGAAGCCGCGTGTACAGTCCACCGCGTTTGACGGGCCCCGCCGCGGCGGACTAACATGCGCTACGCTCCGGGAGCCCAATGGAACCATCCGACTTCGCGCACCTCCACGTCCACTCCGAGTACTCGCTTCTCGACGGGGCGGCGGGGATCGAAGCGCTGGTCGGCCGAGCGGCCGACTGCGGCATGAGAGCGCTGGCCCTCACGGACCACGGGAATCTCTTCGGGGCCATGACCTTCTACAAGGAGGCCCGCCGCCGCGGAATCAACCCCATCCTCGGATCGGAGATCTACGTCGCCGAGGGGAGCCGCTTCGAGAAGCGCCGCGCCGAGGACGCCGAGGAGGGCGGCGTGCGGCGCAAGTCCATCTTCCACGCGACCCTCCTCGCGAGGGACGCCGAGGGCTTCGCGAACCTCCGCACTCTCAGCACGATGGGCTGGGTCGAGGGCTTCTACGGCCGTCCCCGGGTCGACCACGACGCGCTCGCCGCCCATGCGCAGGGCCTCATCTGCCTCTCGGGATGCCTCGCCGGCGAGATCGCCCAGGCCATCCTTCACGGCTCCCCGGCCGAGGCGGAGACCCTCGCCTGCACGTACCGGGACATCTTCGGTCGCGACAACTTCTTCCTCGAGGTCATGCGCGGAGGGATCCCCGAGCAGGATACCGTGCTCGAGGCCCTCCGGGGCCTTTCGGGGCGCACCGGCATCCCGCTGGTGGCCACGAACGACATCCACTACGTGGATCACGGGGACCACGTGGCCCAGGACGTCATGCTGTGCATCGGGACGGGGAAGAAGCTCTCGGACGAGGACCGCTTCCGCATCCACACCGACAAGCTCTACTTCCGGACGGGCGAGGAGATGATCGATCTCTTCCGGGACCTGCCCGCCGCCGCCGAGGCCACGGCGGAGATCGCGTCCCGCTGCCGCGTCGACGTCGAGTTCGGGAAGTTCCTCCTGCCCACCTTCGTCCCGGACACGAAGGAGACGAGCCGTGAGCTCTTCGAGCGGATCTGCACGGAGAACGTGCGCCGGCTCTACCCCGACCGGCTCGACGAGGCCATGGCGCGCCTCCGCCACGAGATGGGCACGATCGTCGCGATCGGCTTCGTCGACTACTTCCTCATCGTGTGGGACTTCATCCGCTACGCCCGCGAACAGGGCATTCCCGTGGGTCCGGGACGGGGCTCGGCGGCCGGGAGCATCGTCGCCTACGCCCTCGGGATCACGCGGGTGGATCCGCTCCGCTACGACCTCCTCTTCGAGCGGTTCCTGAACTCCGAGCGCATCTCCATGCCGGATATCGACGTGGACTTCTGCAAGGACGGGCGCGAGCGGGTCATCGAGTACGTGAACGCGAAGTACGGCCGCGATCACGTGGCGCAGATCATCACCTTCGGGACCATGGCTTCGAAGGCCGTAATCCGCGACGTCGGCCGCGTCCTCGACATCCCGCTCTCCGATGTCGACGCCATCACGAAGAAGATCCCGGCCGGCCCCGACGCGAGCCTCGCCACCGCCATCGAGAAGGACCCCGAGATCCGCACGCTCTATCACGCTTCCGACCGCAACCGGCAGCTCTTCGACATCGCCGTGAAGCTCGAGGGCAAGCCGCGCCATGCCTCCGTCCATCCCGCCGGCGTGGTCATCACGGACCGGCCCGTGGCCGAACGTGTCCCCCTCTACCGCACGGGGGATTCCGTCACGACCCAGTGGACGATGGATGTCCTCGAGGATCTCGGACTCCTCAAGATCGACTTCCTCGGGCTCCGCACGCTCACCATCCTCGCCGGGGCGTCTGCCAACGTGAAGCGGACACGCGGCCTCGACATCGACCTCGACGCCCTCCCCCTCGACGACGAGCCCACCTACCGCATGCTCCGCCAGGGCGACGCGGCCGGCGTGTTCCAGCTCGAGTCCGAGGGCATGAAGGACCTGCTCCGCCGGCTGCAGCCCGAGGGCATCAGCGATCTCATCGCGCTCCTCGCGCTCTACAGGCCGGGCCCGCTCAACTCCGGCATGGTCGAGAGCTACGTCCGGCGCCGCCACGGCCAGGAAGCCGTGACCTTCCCCCACCCCCTGCTCCGCCCGATCCTCGAGGAGACGCGCGGCGTCATCCTGTACCAGGAGCAGGTCATGCGGATCGCCAATGTCCTCTCGGGCTTCACGCTCAACGAGTCGGACTCGCTCCGCAAGGCCATGGGGAAGAAGAAGCCTGAGATCCTGGCGCGATTCCGCCAGAAGTTCATCGAAGGCGCCGCCCGGAACGGCGTCGCCGCGGAGAAGGCCGCCGAGATCTTCGATCTCATCGAGTACTTCGCGGGTTACGGCTTCAACAAGAGCCACAGCACGGCGTACGCCATGATCACGTACCGGACGGCGTACATGAAGGCCAACTTCACGATCGAGTTCATGGCCGCTCTCCTCACCTGCGAAATGGCGGTCACGGAGAAGGTCGTGGAATACATCGACGCCTGCCGCGCCCTCCGCATCCCGGTCCTGCCTCCGGACATCAACCGGAGCGAGTCCGGCTTCGCCGTCGAGGGCGATGCCATCCGCTTCGCCCTCCTCGCCGTCAAGGGCGCGGGCGACCGGGCCGTGGAGGCCGTCGCCGCCGCCCGGGGCGGCCGTCCGTTCCGCTCGCTCTTCGACGTCTGCGAGCGCGTCGACCTGCGCACGGTGAACCGCGCCGTCATCGAGGCCTTCATCGCCGCGGGCGCCTTCGACTCCCTCCACGCTTGCCGCGCCGCCCTCGCCGCGTCCCTCGACGACGCTCTCCGGAGCGCCCTCGTCGCTCAGACCGACAGGCGCCAGGGACAGATGAGCCTTTTCCCCGACGCGGCGCCCGCTGCGGACCTCTCCGCCACCGTCCCGGAATGGTCGGAATCCGAGAAGCTCGCCCGCGAGAAGGCCGCGCTCGGGCTCTACATGAGCGGGCATCCCCTCGCCCGGCACCGGGAGCTGCTCGCGCGCCTCGGAACGGCCACGGTGGCCACGCTCTCAGGCCTCGCGGACAATCAGCCCGTCGCCCTCGGGGGGATCATCGTCTCGGTGAAGATCCGTCCGATCCGGACCGGCGCCAGCAAGGGCCAGAAGATGGCGGTGCTGCGATTCGAGGACGTCACGGGCGTCGTCGAGGCCGTGCTCTTCCCGGAGGCGTACGGCAGGCACGCCGACGATCTCCGCGAGGACGCCATCGTATTCCTCCGCGGCGTCGTGAGCCGGCGGCGCGAGGAACCGGGTCTCGTCGTCGAGGAGGTCATCGACCTGTCGCGGGCCCGGGAACGCCTGACGACCCGGCTCACGCTCCGTCTTCGCGCCGCGGGGGACGGCGGTGGACCCGACCGGCTGAGGTCCATCCTGCGGCGGTACCCCGGAAGCGTCCCGGTCTTCATCGATCTCGTGACCGACCGCCTCGGACGGGTCGCCATCCGCGCCGGCGACGCCTTCCGGGTGGAAGTCACCGAGGCGCTCCTCACCGACCTCGCCGCCACCCTCGGCCCGGAGGCCGTACGCCTCAACTGACGGCGCGGCGCCCCGCGACCGGGGCGCGGCAGGCGCCGCTCAGGACTCCGCGCTCTCCGACTTCCCGCCCTTCGCCTTGCCGGCCGTCACGGCGGACGACCGCTCCTCGCGCAGCGGGTCGAGGTCGACGAGCTCGATGAGCGCCCGGAGACCGCCATCGCCGATACGTCTCCTGGCCAGGCGGAGAATGCGGGTGTACCCGCCGTTCCTCGCCTTGAAGTGCGGCCCGATGACGTCGAAGAGATGGCGGACGGCAGTGCCTCCGCCGAGGATCGCCGTGGCCCGACGGATATTGTGGACCCGCCGCGCTCGTTTCACCGCGTCGCCCGCGGCCTCCTCCCGCGTGACCTCGCGGGCCAGCGTGATGAGGCGCTCGGCAAACGGGCGCGCGACCTTCGCCTTGGCGAGCGTCGTCACGATGCGGTGCCGCAGGAACAGGGACTTGGCCAGGTTGCGCCGCAGCGCATGGCGATGATCGGGATCGCGATTGAGCTTGTTTCCGCTCTTCAGGTGTCTCACGTGACCGTCTCCGTCGCGGTCGGGGCCGGCAATGCCGGCGCCGATCCCGTCTCCGTCACTTCTCTTCGTCCTCGTCCTCGTCCGTGTCCGCCACGGGCGTCAGCTCGAGGCCGCCCGCCAGCGGCGGAGGCGAGGCCGTCTCGCCGGCGAGGGCGAGTCCCGAGGCCCCGAGCTTTCCCCGGATCTCCTCGAGGGAGGTGTCGCCGAGGTTCTTGATGGCAAGGAGATCGTCCGCCGTGCGCGCCACGAGATCGCCCACCGTGCGGATTCCCGCCGCCTCGAGGCAGTTGTTCGCGCGCACGCTGAGACCGAGATCCGCGATGGGCCGGACGAGCCGTCCCTCGGCGTCCGCCGGTCCGAGCACGAGTGTGGGAGCGCGCTCGAACGCGTCGCCCGGGGCGACCTCCGGACCCTGCGTCCCGAAGAAGACGAAGGGGTTCATGTACTTCCGGTAGATCTTCGCTGCCTCGACGAGAGCGTCCTCGGGCCTCACGCTGCCGTTCGTCCAGATCTCGACGATCAGCTTGTCGTAGTTCGTGATGCGCCCGACGCGGGTCTCCTCGATCCGGGTGCGCACGCGGCGCACGGGGGAGAAGATCGAGTCCACGAAGATCCGGCCGATCTCCTGGACCTCGTCGGCCCGCACGCGGCGCGGATCGGCCAGGGGACCCCGGCTGCCCTCGCGGTGCTCGTCCGCCGTCACGTAGCCGCGGCCGCGCCACGCGATGCACTCGATATCGAGATCGGCCGCCTTCGACAGCGTGCAGATCCGGAGGTCGGGATTCAGGATCTCGACGTCGCCCTCGGCTGCGAAGTCCGCGGCCAGGACATCGCCCTTCTTCTTCTTCGAGAGCCGCAGGGTGACGGGCCCCGGCGACGTCATGCGGATGACGAGTTGCTTGATCGCCAGCACGATGTCCGTGACGTCCTCGACGACGCCATCCAGCGGCTGGAACTCATGGTCGGCGCCCCGGATCTTCACGGAGACCGGCGCCGCGCCCTCGAGGGAGGCCAGGAGGACGCGCCGGAGCCCGTTGCCGAGCGTCGTGCCGAAACCGCGCTCGAAGGGCTCGATCGTGAACCGTCCGTACTCGTGGGTCAGAGTGTCCCGGTCGGGAACGACCCTCGACGGAAGCTCCATGTCCCGCCAGCGGGCTCGCTGCATGTGTCCATCTCCTCCGTTGGGACCCGGTCCCGGTCCATGCTACTTCGCGCAGCCCTCGACGATGAGCTGCTCGTCCAGCCCCACAGGCTGCTTGTCGATCTCCGCCACGCACGGGAACTCCTCCCGACCCGGCAGAGCTGCAACGCGGGCCGAGAGCGCCTCGGCGTTGACGTCGAGCCAGGACGGAGCCGCGGCCATGAAGGCCCTCGATCGTTCGAGGTTGGCCGCGACGAGCTTGCGGATGCGGTCCTGCCCCGCCACCGTGATGACGTCATTGAGCCGGACGAGGTAGGACGGGCGGTCCACCTTCTTGCCGTTCACCCGGACGTGACCGTGCGTGATGAGCTGGCGCGCCGACGCGGGGCCGAGCCCGAAGCCGGAGCAGCGGCAGACGTTGTCGAGGCGCCGGAGCGCGAGGCGCAGGAGGGTCTCCCCCGTGTTGCCCGTCGTCCGGTTGGCCTCAGCGAACATCGCGCGGAACTGCCGCTCGAGCATGCCGAAGATGCGCTTCAGCTTCTGCCGCTCCCGGAGCTGCCGTCCGTACTCCGACACCCGCGAGCGGCGCCACGTGTGGACGCCCGGCGGATAGTTGGAGCCCCGCTTCTTCACGGCGCACTTCTCGGTGTAGCAGCGCTCGCCCTTGAGGAAGAGCTTGCGCCCCTCCCGGCGGCAGAGCCGACACTTGGGTCCGATGTTGCGAGCCATGGATCCTCCGGGTTCTCAGACCCGCCGCCGCTTGCGCGGCCGGCAGCCGTTGTGTGGAAGCGGAGTGACGTCCTCGATGGACCGGACCTCGAGGCCGGAGGAGCGCAGCGCGCGCACCGCCGACTCGCGGCCCGAACCGGGCCCCTTCACCCGCACGTCGATCTCGCGGACGCCGAACTTCTGCGCCTTCTCCGCGCAGCGTTCGGCCGCGCGCTGGGCGGCGAAAGGCGTGCTCTTCCGCGAGCCCTTGTAGCCCACGGTACCCGCCGAGTCCCAGCAGAGCGTGGCGCCGATGGGGTCCGTGATCGTGACGATCGTGTTGTTGAAGCTCGCGGTGATGTGCGCCACCGCCTTGGTGACGTTCTTCCGGATCTTCTTCCTGCCGGGCTTGCTCATGGACGCGTCTCTTCCTCCGTTCGTCTCACCGGGCGGCCTTCACGCTCTTCTTGCCGGCGACCGTCTTCCGCGGTCCCTTGCGGGTCCGGGCGTTGGACTGCGTCTGCTGCCCGCGGACGGGCAGGCTCCGGATGTGCCGGACGCCGCGGTAGCAGCGGATGTCCTTGAGCCGCTGGATGGACTGCTGGACATGGCGGCGGAGCTGCCCCTCCACCGTGATCTTCTTGTCGATGAGCGTGTTGATGCGGGCCAGATCCTCGTCGCTGAGGGATCGGGCACGCACGTGGGCCGGAAGGTTGAGCTCGCCGAGGATCCGGCGGGCGGTGTGGTTGCCGACCCCGAAGATGTACGTGAGGGCCACTCCGATGGCCTTGTCGGCGGGAACGTCGACTCCTGCGATGCGCGGCATGACTCAGCCCTGCCTCTGCTTGTGCCTCGGCTCGGTGCAGATGACCCGCACGCGTCCGTGACGCCGGATGATCCGGCAGTTCTCGCACATACGTTTGACCGAACTTCGCACTTTCATGGTGGTGATTCCCGTGTTGTCGGCGCATCCCGCGGGACGGCGCTATTCCCGGTAGACGATCCGGCCGCGCCGGAGGTCGTACGGGGACATCTCGAGGGTGACCCTGTCCCCGGCGAGGATGCGGATGAAGTTCATCCGCATCTTCCCGGAGACGGTGGCCAGGACCTCGTGACCGTTGTCCAGCACGACCCGGAACGTGGCGTTCGGAAGCGCTTCCAGCACCTTCGCGGACACGCGTATCGGTTCTTCCTTGGGCATCCGCGACCTCAGACCAGGACTTCGCCGTGAGCCCGCGTCGGCAGGATGCAACCCGCCTCGGTCAGGATGACGGTATCCTCGAAGTGCGCCGAGAGGCGGCCGTCGGCCGTGACCACGGTCCAGTGGTCCGAAAGGACGCGGACGTCCCGGTCCCCGGCGTTGGCCATGGGCTCGATGGCGAGCGCCAGGCCCGGCGCCAGGACCAGGTCGTTTCTGAGCAGGTTCGGCGAGACGAAGTTCGGGACCTGCGGATCCTCGTGGAGCTCGCGGCCGATGCCGTGCCCCACGTACTTCTCGACGACGGAGAACCCGGCCCCCTCGATCTCCTGCTGAATGGCGCGGCTCACCGCAGAAAGGCGGTTCCCCGGCAGCATCGCCCCGATGCCCCGGTCGAGCGATCGCGCGCAGACTTCCATGAGCCTCCTCGCTTCGTCCGACACCGCGCCGACCGCCCAGGTCCGCGCCGCGTCGGCGTGAAAACCCTTGTAGAGCACGCCCACGTCCACCGAGAAGATGTCGCCGTCCCTGAGGACGCGTTCCCCGGGAATCCCGTGGACCACCTCCTCGTTCACCGAAGCGCAGATGCTCTTCGGGAAGCCGTAGAGCCCGAGAAAGCTCGGCCTCCCGCCCTCCCGCACGATGAACGCGTGGACGGCCTCGTCGATCGCTCCGGTCGTCGTTCCCGGAACGATCCGAGGCCTGACGAACTCGAGGACCCGGCTCAGGATCCGTCCCGCGGCGGTCATGATCTCGATCTCCCGCCGGGACTTGATGATGGGACGGCACTGCCGAATGATGGTCGTCTCGCTCGTGAGTCTGGAATACTAAGTTCGGGGGAGTGCCCTCTCAAGGGCCTCCGATACTGCGGACATTTCCGCGCCCGCGTCGATCCGTACGAGCTGGTTCCGGCTCCGGTAGAACTCCACCAGAGCCCGCGTGTTCGCCTCGTACACCACGAGCCGCCGCCGGATCGCCTCGGGGCGGTCGTCCTCACGCTGGAACAGCGCCCCGCCGCAGGCGTCGCAGACACCCGCCTTGCGCGGCGGGGCCGTGTCGAGGTTGTACATCCGGCCGCACGCGCAGGTGAGGCGCCCGGCAAGCCTCCGAACCGCAACCTCCACAGCCATATCGAAATAGACACAGGCGACGAGCTGTATTCCGCGGGCGGACAGCGACTCCTCAAGGGCCGTCCCCTGAGGAACGGTCCGCGGGAATCCGTCGAGGATGAATCCCTTCGCACAGTCGGGTGCCTTGAGACGCTCCGCGACAAGGGGGCACATGACCGTGTCGGGGACGAGCTCGCCCCGTACCATGAACCCGTGCGCCTCGCGCCCGAGGGGGGTCCCCGCCGTCCTGGCCTCCCGCAGGATGTCCCCGGTCGAGATGTGGCCGACACCCCGGCATGCGGCGAAGCGCCGCGCCTGGGTCCCCTTCCCGGCGCCGGGCGGGCCGAGGAAGACGAGGTTCAGCGGAACGATGCCCTGTCCGGCGGCGGTCACACGCCCGCTCCGGTCATTATCGCCCCCGGCGGGACGACGACGCGCTCATGAAGCCCTCGTAGTTCCTCATGAGGAGGTGGGAATTCAGCTTGTCCACGACGTCGAGAGCGACGCCGACGACGATGAGGATCCCTGTTCCTCCGAGGAAGCTCGCCACGAGCCAGTTGACGCCCAGCACCTCGACAGTGAGCTCGGGAATCACGGCGATGGCCGCGAGGAAAGCCGCGCCCACGAGCGTGATGCGGGTGAGGACCTTGTCGAGGAACTCCGCCGTCTGCCGCCCCGGACGGATGCCCGGGATGAAGCTCCCGTAGTCCTTCAGGTTGTTCGCGATCTCGGCGGGCTGGAAGATGAGCGAGTTCCAGAAGTAGCTGAAGAAGAAGATGAGGCCGATGTAGAGCACTGCGTGCCACCAGGTGCCCGGCGTGAGGAATCGCCCCTGGCCGCCACCCACGGCGCTCGCGATGGTCTGCGGCAACACGAGGAGCGACGAGGCGAAGATCACCGGCATGACGTTGGCCTGGTTGACCTTGATCGGAAGGAAGTGCTTCGCGCCTCCGTACATGCGCCCGCCGCGGGCCTGTTTCGCCTGCTGGATGGGGATGCGTCGCTGTCCCTTCGTGATGTAGACGACCGCCACGACGACGGCGACGTAGACGAGAATCACGGTCGCAGACGTGAGGATAAGCGCCCGGTTCTTCGAGGCTTCCTCGACCATGCTCCAGACGGCGTTCGGCACGCGGCCGAGGATGCCGGCCATGATGAGGAGGGAAATGCCGTTCCCGATGCCGTGCTCGGTGATCTGCTCGCCGATCCACATGAGGAAGATCGTGCCGGCCGTCATGCCGACCGTGGCCATCGTCACGAAGAGGAACGCCTGGCCGAAGGTGCCGTGCATATCGGGGACGAGGTGCTGCCCCTCGTACGGCGGCACCCGCTTGAAGCTCGCGAAGCAGACGACGATCGCCTGCACGACGCAGAGGGGCACCGTGAGGAGGCGCGAGTACTGGTTGATCTTCCGCTGCCCCGCGGCGCCTTCCTTCGAGAGCTTCTCGAGAGCCGGAATGACCTTCACGAGGAGCGAGAAGATGATCGACGAGCTGATGTAGGGAAGGACGCCGAGGGAGAAGAGGACGCACTCCTCGAGGCTGCCT
>CAYQRN010000145.1:0-11542 GCA_964419995.1 uncultured Planctomycetia bacterium | reverse complement strand
TCCCTCATGACGGTCCACGCCGCCAAGGGCCTCGAATTCCCCGTCGTCATCCTGGCCGGCGCCGAGGAGACCCTGTTCCCCCACGTCCGCGCCCTCGAATCGCCGGACGGCGTCGAGGAGGAGCGGCGCCTCTTCCACGTCGTCCTCACCCGGGCCCGGGACGAGATGATCGTGACGTCGGTCCGCGACCGCACGCGGCGCGGACGGGCGGAACCTCTCTCCCCCTCGCGCTTCCTCGCCGAACTGCCGGACTCCGAGATCGAAGTCGTCGACGAATCGGGGTTCCTCGGATCCGGACTCGACGCGCGCCGCACCGTCGAGTACGAGTTCGAGGATGAGGACGGCTCGGCCTTCGAGCCCGGCGACTCCGTGCGCCATCCCGAGTTCGGCCGCGGTGTCGTCACGCGGATCCGCGGCCTCGGCTCGGGAGCCCGTGTCGTCGTCCGCTTCGACGACGGGGCCGAACGGACCCTCATCCCCCGCTTCGCCCGCCTTGCGCGGGACTCCGGCCTCTGACCGGACCGTTGTCGTCGCGCCGGAGGCCGGTGCCACCCGGGCCCAGGTCGCCCTCGGAACCAGCCGGATCGCCATCCCCATCGCCGAGCCGGCGACGACGACCGCGTACCGGGGCGGCCGCGCAGAGACATGTTAGAGTCGGGGCGGATCACCCATGGCCATTCATCTCTTCGTGGATCAGGGGTCGAGGCGGGAGCTCCACGCCTTCCCGGGTCCCGCGGTCACTATCGGCCGCGCGGACGACAATGATCTGCGGATCCTGAGCCGCCTCGTCTCCCAGCATCACTGCCGCATCGAGCCCGCCGGGGACCAGGTCCGCGTCGTCGATCTGAACAGCCGCAACGGAACGTGGGTTAACGGGGAGCAGGCGGGCCAGCGGACTCTCTCCCCCGGGGACCGCATCGAGATCGGACCCGTCACCCTCTGGTTCGAGGAGGCCCCCGAGGAGATCACGACGACCCTCGATCCCGACGCCGACCTCGAGACGCCGACACCCTCCGGGGCCGTGACGGTCACGGCTCGGACCGGCAGCGGCCTCGCCGGGGAGCTCGAGGAGCGGCTCCGGACCGTCTTCATGGAGTACCAGAAGTCCTTCGGCGACGAGCGCGGCCTCGTGGAGATCGAGCGCGGCGTCCGCGACGCCAGCGCGCGGCTCTTCCCGAAGCCGGCCTTCGCCGAACCCGTGGAGGCCCAGAAGCTCTTCGAGATCAACAAGGCGATCCTCTCCGAGCTCAACCTCGACCGATGCCTCGCGCTCATCCTCGACACGTCCGTGCGCCTCACGGAGGCCGAGCGGGGATTCGTGATCCTCCGCACGGAGCCCGATGGCATCCGCGTCCGCATCGCGCGGAACTTCGACCAGGAGGCGATCCAGCGGGCCGACTTCAAGTTCAGCCGTTCCATCGCGGAGGAGGTCGTGCGAACGGGCGTGCCCGTCCTCTCCCATTCCGCCCAGGACGACCGGCGCTTCGACGAATCCCGGAGCGTCGCGGAACTGCGGCTCCGTTCCATCCTCTGCGTGCCGTTCCAAGTGCGCGGACGGGTCATCGGCGCCCTCTACCTCGACAACCGGTTCAAGTCCGGGATCTTCACGGAGCGGGAGCGCTCCCTGCTCGAGCGCCTCGCGGACCAGGCGGCCATCGCCATCGAGAACGCCCGGCTGTACGCCGAGAACCTCGCGGCCCGGGAGGAGATCGAGAAGAGCCGGGCGGAGCTGATCGAGCTCAACCGGATCCTCGAGACCCGGCTCCGGGAGCGGGAGACGGAACTCCACGCCATACGGACGGAGGCCCTGGCCGCCGAGAACTTCCGCCACGATTACTCGGCGATCATCGGTCGCTCCGCCGGGATGATCGGGGTCTTCCGGCTCCTCGACAAGGTCGTGAGCTCGGACATGCGCGTCCTCATCCTCGGCGAGAGCGGCACGGGCAAGGAACTCATCGCCCGCGCGATCCACGAGAACAGCCCCCGCCGGGACGGCCCCTTCGTCAAGGAGAACTGCGCGGCCATCCCCGAGACGCTGCTCGAGTCCGAGCTCTTCGGCTACCGCCGCGGCGCGTTCACGGGCGCCAACCAGGACAAGACGGGGCTCTTCGAAGAGGCACACCGCGGCACGATCTTCCTCGACGAGATCGGCGAAACGTCCCTCGAGATGCAGAAGAAGCTCCTCCGCACGCTGCAGGAGAGCGAGGTCCGGCCCGTCGGGGCTCGCGCGCCCATCCGCATCGACGTCCGGGTCATCGCCGCGAGCAACCGGGATCTCAAGCGACTCGTGGAGGAGGGGCGCTTCCGGGACGATCTCTACTACCGTCTCAACGAGATCTCGGTCCAGATTCCCCCGCTGCGGGAGCGCCTCGAGGATATCCCGGCGCTCATCGAGCACTTCCTCGCGAAGTGGGCGGCCAAGTCCGCGGATCGCGGCGAAGCGCCGAGGACGATCGATCCCCTCGCCATCGAGGCTCTCATGAGCTACCACTGGCCGGGGAACGTCCGCGAGCTCGAGAACGAGATCCAGCGCGCCTGCGCCCTCTCGGGCCCCATCATCACGGTGGCGGATTTGAGCTCCGAGATCACCGCCGGGCGGGAATTCCGCCTGCCCTCGGGAGCCGGAGACCTCCGCGATATCGTCCGCCGTACCGCAAGCCAGAAGGAGCGGGAGATCATCCTCCGGACCCTCGAGGAAACGGGCTGGAAGAAATCCCTCGCCGCAAGGAAGCTCGGAATCTCCCGCCCGACGCTCGACGGCCGGATCCGCCAGTTCGGCCTCGAGGAGCACTTCCGCCGGCGCCGCGAGTCCTGAATCCGGCAGGAAGGCCGTAAAGTGAGCTTTACAGAACGCGGTTCGTCCGCCCGAACGATGGCCCTCAAAACCACAGCGCCCCCGGTCGGAACTGCGCCCGTCGCCGCGGCAACCCCCGGGAGCCACCGCGAGCCGATCAGACCAGCGGCGGGAACGTGTTTTGCATTACCGGAGCCTGGCGCCCCGCGACAGGAGCTCATCCGGTCGGTCCGACCGGTCCCGTGTCCATGAACACAGATTCCAACCCCCTCGCCCCGCGGTTCCTGCTCGTCGAATCGGGCGGCCGTGAGTCCTGGTTCGAGATCCCCGAGGGCGAGACGATCATCGGCCGGACCGCCGGCGTCGACGTCATCCTCGCGGAGAAGAAGGCCTCCCGCCGGCACTGCGTCCTCACACGGACCGGCGAGGACATCGTCCTCGCCGATCTCGGCTCCACGAACGGCACCCTTCTGAACGGCCGCACCATCACGAGCGCCATGCCACTGCGGACCGGAGATGTCATCGAGATCGGCGACACGAGGCTCCACCTCGACAGGGCGCGACCCGACGGAATCGCCCCCGCGGCGGCCCGGCGCGCCGCCGAGGCGGGCGGGACGACGACCACGGTACGCTCCCGACCTCGCGGGCGTTCGCGGCGGTCCGGCGGGAGCCGCCGGGGTCGCTCCGGCACCGCCGCCGCCGCCGCCGTCGTCCTCCTCGCGGCGCTCGCTCTCAAGTTCACGGGGGTTCTCGACGGCAGCGCGCCGGCGAAACCCCCGGGAATCGAACGAACCCCTCCGGCGCCCATCCGCATCGGCTCGGACCTGACGGCCCGGAAAGCGACCGCGGAACTCGCCGCGACGGCCGGCGCGCCCCGCGCGCCCGGCAGCGGGACCGCGGACACCCCTCGGCGGGTGGCGGAACCGCTCGCTCATGCGCCGTCGCCGCCGCCCGACTCCGATGCCGGAACGCGGGACGATTCCACGCCGGACGCGCCTCCGCGACCGCCGAGCGCGCCGACCCCCGCGCCGCCGCAGCCATCCCCCGACACGGCATCGCTCCCCGCCACCGAGGCCCGGGCCCGCTTCGATGCCCTCTCGAACGAGCTTCAGGCGCTCCTCGTCGATCGCCGGTTCGCCGCCGCGCTCGACGTCGCCCGGAGTCGTGCCGGACTCGCGGGCCATCCGTCCCTGGCCTCACGGCGCGAGGAGGCGAAACACGGGGTCGAAAAGACCGAGGCCCTGCTGCTCTTCGCCGACCTTCTCGCCGACGCCATCCGGCGCCGGGGCTCGCCCGTCGACGGCATCCCCATCTTCACCGGTGCGCCGTCCCGCGTCGCCGGCGCGGACAAGGACGGGCTCCTCGTCGAGGCCGCCGACGCGCCGCGCCACTTCGCCTGGAAGGTCGTGCGTCCCGAGGCGATGGCGGCCCTGGTCCGCGGACTCGATCTGTCGCCGGAGGCTCTCGTCCTCGCGGGTCACTGGCTCCTCGTCCACGGCCTTCCCGCGGAGGGCCATCGCCTCCTCCACGGCGCCGAAACCGCCCGAGCCGAGCTCAAGCCCAGGATCGACCGCCTCCTCGCTCTCGCCCTCGACCTCGATCCCGCCGCGGGTGGATTCGTCTACGACGGCGAGCGGTACATCACGGCGAAGAACTATGCGCGTCTCGAGCTGCGGACACGGCTCGACGCCGCATCGGAACGTCTCCGAAAAGGTCCCGACGCCGACTTCGAGACGGCCCTGACCGTGTTTCGCGAGGCCGGCGACGACGGCGCAGCCTCCTTCCACCGCGCCCTCCTCCTCGCACGGCTCACGCTGCTCGACGGACTCGCGGCCTCCAATGCCGCCTTCCGTCGCGTCCTCGAGGTCGCCGCGCTCCGCGCCGAGCTCGACCTCGCGCGGGAGTCCGCTCTCGAACTGATCTTCGACACGACGCGCTATCCCTACCCCTACCGGCCCCCGGAGGCATCCGCGGAGGTCTCCCGTTCCTACGCCGTCGTGCAGGCCGAAGTCGATCGCCGCGTCCGGCGGGTGAAGGAGATCTGGGATTCGCCCCTGCGGGCCCGCCTCGACGCGTCGATCCGCACTGCGGCACGGCGCATCGCGGTCATCGACGCGGAGATCGCGCGCCTCGCCCTCGGCGAGGTGCCGGAGCGGGCCGCCTTCCTCGCCTGGCTTCCCGAGGACAGCGAGCTCACGGTCCGCAACATCGCAGAAGGCGAGGCGGGTCAGCGCCTGCGCGTCTGGAACGACGCCGTCACGCGGGAGAACGAAGGCGCCATCTCCGCGGCCACGGCGGAGGAACGTCGCCAGGTCCAGATCACCAACGCCTACCGCATCATGATGAACCGCCACGCCCTCCGGATCGACGACCGGATCACGCGCGCGGCGCGAGGTCACTGCCAGGACATGGTGCGGCTCGGGTTCTTCGCCCACATGTCGCCCGTGGACGGGAAGAAGACGCCGGTGGACCGTGCGCGGGCCGAAGGATACCCCGGCGGCGTGGCCGAGAACATCGCCATCGCCCGAGGCCCCGATGGCGCCCACAACGGCTGGACCCACTCGAGCGGCCACCACCGCAACATGCTGAACGGCGGCTGGCGGGTCATCGGAGTCGGAGCGTCCGGAAGCCGCTGGTGCCAGAACTTCAGCGTCGCCGACGCGAGCGAGGATCTCTTCCGCGAATCCGGCGAGTTGTTCCGCGGCGGCGCGGGGCCCGCCGACGAGGACGGGCCCGAAACGCGCCGCTGACGCCCCCCCCGCAAGACCCGCCGCCGGGCCGGGGGGGGGGCGGCGGGGCGTCTCAGAGGAACCGGCGCGGCGTGCGTCCCGCAGGACCGCGGCGCTCGCGGAACCGCTCGATCAGCGCGCCGCGGTGCGGAAGGGTGTTGCCTCCCCGCCGGAACTCGCGGAGGAAGATCCCGCGATGGAGGGGACCCCGGAAGCGAGGCCGTTCGAGCGCCCGGGGACCCCGGTCGAAACCGCCGTGCCCGCGGAAACCCCGGAACATCATGGGACCGCGGTCGCCCTGGCGGCCGCGGCGCGCCCTCGGCCCGCGGTCCTCGCCGTCCCGGCCGGAGGGGCCGTCGCGGCGCCGGCCGCGGCGGGCGCCGTCCCCGCCGTCCTCCCGGCGCTGCCGCAGCGCCTCGCGCGCCGCCTCGCGCTCCTTCGCGTCGAGCTTTCCGTCGCCGTCCTTGTCGAATCGTTCGAGCAGGGCCTTTCTCCGGTCCCTGCCGCGATCGCCACCGCGGCCCTGCGCGATCGCCGGCACCGCGGAAAGGAGCACCGCCGCGGCGATCAAAAGTCCATGTCTCCCTGTCATGTCGAGTCACCTCCGCAAACTGCGTCCGGAGCGCCCCGGCCGTCGCGGCGGGGGCCGCTCATCCCTGTTGAACCCGCGCTGGCGGATCCGGTTCCGCGGGGCTGCCGCCGCCGGCTATCATGGTGCCCGGCCGTGGCCCCGGAGGAACCCGATGCTCGCCCAGACGCCGACCGACGCTCTTGGAACGGACGATGTCCGGACCGAGCACAGGCTCCTCGAGGGCGATGCGCGCGACATGTGCGCCCTCGCCGCCGGGACGGTGGACCTCATCGTCACGTCACCCCCCTACCCCATGATCGCCATGTGGGATGCCATGTTCTCGGCCATGGACGGCGACATCGGCGATGCGCTCCGGGTGGGGGACGGCGCCACGGCCTTCCGGCTCATGCATGCAGGGCTCGACAGGACCTGGGCGGAATGCGCCCGCGTCCTCTGCCCGGGAGGCATCGCCTGCATCAACGTGGGCGACGCGACGCGGAGCCTCGGGGACGGATTCCGACTCTGGCCGAACCACGCGAGGATCATCGACGGGATGGCGCGCGCCGGCTTCATGACGCTCCCGGACATCCTCTGGCGAAAGCCCACCAACGCGCCCAACAAGTTCCTCGGCTCCGGCATGCTGCCGGCGGGGGCCTACGTCACGTACGAGCACGAGTACATCCTCGTCTTTCGCCGGGGCGGGCCGCGAGTTTTCGCCACGGCGGCCGAGCGCGCCGCGCGCCGCCGAAGCGCCTTCTTCTTCGAGGAACGGAACGTCTGGTTCTCGGACATCTGGACGGATCTCCGCGGCACGCGGCAGTTCCTCGGCGATCCCGCGGAGAGGACCCGGAGCGCAGCCTTCCCCTTCGAACTCCCCTGGCGCCTCATCCACATGTTCTCGGTGCAGGGAGACCTCGTCCTCGACCCCTTCGCCGGCACCGGCACGACGCTGGTGGCGGCGGCGGCCGCCGCGCGCAGGAGCCTCGGGATCGAGCTGGACGGGGGGCTTCGCGCCGCGGGCCTCCGCGCCCTCGGAGAGGTTCCCGCCATCGGCTCGGAACGGATCGCGGCCCGTATCGCGGGTCACGCGGCCTTCGTCGCCTCACGCGTGGCGGCGGGTCGGCCGCCGAAACACCGCTCCTCCCGCTACGGGTTCCCCGTCGTCACGGGGCAGGAGAAGGACATCCGTCTTCTCCGCCCCGTTTCCGCGATCCGTCGCGCGGCGGACAGCGTCGTCGTGGAGCACGGTGAGGTGGACGTGCCGGCTCCGGCGGAAGCCGGCAACGGGGTCCATCTCGACCCGGCCGGCGCCGTCCGCACAAATGACGCTCCGACAGAGACTTGCGATCTCTTCGGAACCGACCTGTAAGCACCGGGTTCCCCTGTCTATCGAAACCCTGTCAGGCGTGGCGTTCAGGGAGGAGCCAGCATGGTCTCGCGCAGCACGATCCGGAAGCTCGAGGAACTCGAGAGGCTGAGCCTCGCCGATTCGACGAACCCGAAGGGCCTCGCCGATCTCATCCGGACCGTGCGATCCCTCGCCGATCGCATCGTGCGGGCCGCGCTCCAGCGGCCGCGGGGACGGCGGTTCCAGCGCCTCACGGACGCCATCGAGTTTCTCGGTCGAACCACCGTCGCCGACGAGGTCCGCCGCTACCGCCGCTGGAGCAACTAGTGTGGTGCGTTACACAGTCTATTGCTTATTCATCTGGGCCCGCCGGGCACGCTGGACCTTCTGGAGGATGTCCGATGCCTTCGCCGTCCAGATGAAGGATTTGGGTTCGCGGTTGTGGATCGCGATGTAGCAGTCGATGGCTTCGATCAGTTTCGGCACGCCCGTGAACGCGCCTCGGCGGACTTGCTTGTCGGTCAGGTCTCTGAAGAACCGCTCCACCATGTTCAGCCAGGCACCCGTCGGCGTGAAGTGCATATGGAATCGCGGATGCCCCTTCAGCCAGCGCTGAACTCTCGCGTGCTTGTGCGTGGCGTAGTTGTCCGCGATCAGGTGCAGTTCCAGTGTCGGCGGCGTCTCCTCGTCGATGGCCTTCAGGAACGCCAGCCACTCCTTATGCGTGTGCCGCGCATTGCACCTCGAGATGACTTGGCCGTTCAGCGTGTTCATCGCCGCGAAGAGTGTAGTCGTGCCGTTTCGAACGTAGTCGTGCGTGGTCGTCGCGCAGTGCCCCGAATTGAACGGCAGCATCGGTTGGGTTCGATCGAGAGCCTGGATCTGGCTCTTCTCATCCGCCGATATCACGATCGCGTTGGCCGGAGGATTCATGTAGAGCCCAACGATGTCCTCCAGCTTCTCGACGAACGCGGGGTCGCGGCTCAGCTTGAACGTCCTGATCAGGTGAGGCTTGAGACCATGCTTCCGCCAGATGCGAAGGACGCTGGCCGCCGAGATGCCCGAAGCCTTCGCCATCGACCGCGAACTCCAATGGGTCGCGTTAGCCGGCTTCTCCTGTGTCGTCTTGCCGACCAACGCCCGCACCTGTTTCGTCGAAATCCTTGGCGTCCGTCCTGGGCGCGTCGCGTCCTTCTCGATCCCGGGGATGCTGTGGCTGAGAAAGCGTCCTCGCCATCGGGCCACTTTCAGCCGGCTCACCCCGACATCCTCGGCGATCTCGATGTTCTGCTTGCCGGATGCCGCTGCAAGGACGATGCGCGCTCGCTCCATCACGCGCACTGGAGTCGTCTTCCCGCGAGCGTACCGCTCGAGGGTGGCGCGTTCCTCGGCACTCAGCACGATCTCTTTCGCGATCCGCATCGTTGTTCCCTCCGGAACAATAACGCACGGAATCGCTATATGTTTCATTATGTCTGACGCACCACACTAGGCGGGCATGGGGCGGATCCAGCCGTCTTCCGGTGCCTCTGTATTCCAGCTGGCGTCATCGCCGGACGGCTCGCACCCGGCCACGAGGTTTCGATAGAGGCTGCCGTCCCGGACCGCCGGCTCCGAGCTCGGGAGGATCCGGCGGGCGTGGATGCCCCGGGCCGCGAGCCCGCGCCGCTCCTCGGAGTTTCGCACGAGCCAGGCATCCGCAAGTCCGAGGGAGAGGCGCGCGAGGAGCGCCTGGAATCCCCTCGGAGGCCTCCGGCTCTCGCCTGACGAGATGACGACGGGGACGCCGGAGAGGCGGCCGGCGAAACGGCCGAGCACGCCGGCACGATCGCCCGTGGTGTGGAGCACGGCGGGGCGGACGGAGCGAAGCAGCCGGAGGAGCCGGACGAGCGCGAGGAGCGCAGCAGGTCGGACGAGGTCGCCGAGGTAGCCGTCCACGCCGAGAGTGAGGGCATTGGCTCCCGAGCACTGGAGATCCTCGGCTCCGCGGCCGTGAGAACGCACCGTCGCCGAGAAGACACGGAAGCGCCGCTTGTCGAGCCCCTTGATGAGGGAGGGGATCTCGTCGCTGCACGTGAGGGAATCGGACTCCTCGAGGAGGACGAGGACGTCGAGGACGGGGGGAGCGTCCGGCATGGGCGATCCGCGATCTGCCGTGGCCATCACGCATTCTAACGTACCCCCGGCGTTCGCTCCCGCCGCCGGGACGAGGTCGAAACTCCCAGCGCTTCCCCCGGAGGCCGGGGTCCGGTAGAGTCTTTGTTCCCCTTCTTCGCCGAGGAGCCGATCCATGACCCAGCGGGTTCCGATCCTCCCCATCCTGCTCGCCGCCGTGGCGCCCGTTGCCCCCGCGCGAGCCCAGGTCTCCGGATCGACGATCTTCCAGTCCATCATCCCCTACGCCTCGTCGGTGGGCGTGCCGGGCAACCCGAGCATCACCTACAACGAGATCGTCTCCTGGTCCCAGGGCAGCCAGGGTCGCGCCTATCTGAACGGACAGGCCCTGTCGGTGATCCTCGGCGACGTCACCGGGGACGGCCTGCCGCTCGACTTCCCCGACATCGACGCACTGGCGCTCCAGGGCGCGTTCTCGACCCCGCCCACGCCCTTCGACTTCCTCTTCTCCGTCACCTCGGCCATCGTGTCGTACACGTGGACGAGGGCCCCCATCGTGACGCCGGGCGACATCTTCCGGCTCTCCGCCATCGGGTCCCACCAGATCGTCTGCAGCCGCTCCCAGCTCCAGGCCGCCCTCGGCACGACGGCGAGCCTCGACGTGGACGCCGTGGCCTGGGCCGCGGACGGAAGCCTCCTCGTGAGCTTCCAGAACACGGCCGCGGGCTCGAACATCGTCCATCCGACCTTCGGCACGACGGGCATCCAGGTGACCTTCGATCCCCAGGACGTCTTCGTGATCCGGCAGCCGTTCGGCGTCCTGCCGGCCATCCTCCTCTGGCGCGCCGCGGATCTCGCCCCCATCAACGCGGCGGTCTTCGGCTCTGCAACCATGAGCAACGTGAACGCCCTCGAGGTCCAGCCCGGAGCCGGCGCCCCCCAGAACAATCCGTGGGATCCGACCAACATCTGGAACGGGGGCAACCGCCCCCACATCCTCTTCACGCGCGACGCCGACGAGAACGTCCTCTGCACGAACCCCGGCGCCAACCCCGTGGCGCCCGGCAGCTACATCTGGGCTCTCGTCGAGGGTGGCTCGGGTCTCGGATACTCCACGGGGCAGTCCAACCCCCAGGTCACGGCGGACGCCCTTGCTCTCACGACTCCGGCGGTCCAGGGCATGCACGCCCTCACCATCGACGTCCAGTCCGCCACTCCGAACCCGGGCGCCTCGGAGACCTTCTACGTCCGCGGACTCCCCTCCGCCGGGCTCTTCGTCCAGCTCGTGGCCGGGATCTCCCTCTCGGGAGGCATCGGCGTCCCCTTCGGCAGCGCCGGATTCCAGTACGTCGTGATCCCCCTCGCGGACCCCGTGCTGCAGGCAACCATCTCGCCGGGGCTCGCCGCCGCCTTCCTCACCGGCCCGTCGACCTCCGCAGGCGTCGCCACGTCCGGGGCCATCACCGTCCCGCCGACGCTCACGGGCTACAAGATCTATGTCCAGGGCGTCGTCTATACCGGTGGCTTCCCCCTCACGGCGCCCACGGTGATCCGGGTGAACTGAGGGAGCCCCCCGGGGCGCGCCCGCGTCAGGGGCGGCCCCGGAAGGGCCGGCGGGCGGAACGCTTCTCCTCGAAGGGCTTCCGGAAGTCGAGGTCGGCCTCGCCGGAACGGGTCGGCCGGGACGAGAGGCTCTTGTGGCCCCGGATCGACTCCTCGATGTCGGCGATGAGCTCCGCCGGTGTCTGGAATCGCGACGCCGTGTCCCGCGCCAGCATGCGCTGGATGAAGTAGACCATGAGCGGCGAGACGTTGCGCGACTTGAGCTCCGGCGAACGGAACTCCTCCTCGATGCGCGCAGCCAGGACGTCCTCCTCCTTCCCGCCCTTGAACGGCACCTGGCCCGTCACGATGTGGAAGAGCGTGCACCCGAGGGAGAAGATGTCCGATCGGGCGTCCACGTCGCCGCGGGCCTGCTCCGGGGC
>CAYQRN010000144.1:0-11572 GCA_964419995.1 uncultured Planctomycetia bacterium | reverse complement strand
CCCCGCGCGAGAAGATCCGGCGAGATGGAGCAAGTGAAACTGGTCCTCGTCGGGATATGTCACGGTATGTGTGACCTAGCTTGGGGAAGGGGCCCCAAGGGCACCAGAACAGAGAAGCGACGCGCAGCGGAGCGTTCCCTCCTGAACGACGGGGCGCTCCTCCCCATGTAACGGTATGTGTGACGCACCACACTAGGAGATGAAGGACCGTGGCTGCTACCTTCCAGGGCGTGGCACGGTCGACGCATGCGCCGGACGGTCGTGGTTTCCGCTCCGCTCCGCCGCGCGTCCGCTGCGGGAGCGCGACGGCCGGCGGGCGGCGACGGCCTCTCCTTGCAGGTCTCCCTCTGCTCCTCGCCGCGGCCTGCGGGTCCGGCGAGACGGACGGACCCGCCGTCGCGTCTCGTTCTTCCGCACCGCTCTTTCAGGAATCGACCGCTGACATCCTCCCTGACGTCCGGCACTCCCTCGGCGCTGCCGGCACGTGGTTCATGCCCGAGATCATGGGGCCGGGCCTTGGCCTCTTCGACGCCGATGGCGACGGCGACCTCGATCTCTGCTTCCCTGATTTCGGGCCCCGGGGTGCACCCGCGAAATCGCGCCTGCTCCTCCGCGGTGCCGATGGGACATTCGCCGACAGAGGCGACGCGTCGGGGCTCGCCGATCCGGCGATCGGCATGGGGGTGGCCGTGGGCGATTTCGATGGGGACGCACTTCCGGATCTCTTCCTGACCCGCTTCGGGTCGGATGATCTCTACAGCAACCGCGGAGGAGGCGTCTTCGAGAAGGTCACCGCCAGAGCCGGCATCTCGGGAGAGGGCTGGAGCGCGTCCGCGGTTTTCGCCGACTATGACCTCGACGGCGACCTCGATCTCTACGTCGCACGCTACGTGCTCCTCGATCCGCGCACGACCTGCAAGGACGCGGCCGGGCGGCCGGAGTACTGCGGGCCGAGGACGTTCCCCGGTGCCCCCGACGTGCTCTGGCGCAACGAAGGCGGGGGGCGGTTCAGGAACGTGGCTGCGGAATCGGGCATCTCCGCGGTCGCAAGGCGGGGGCTTGGCGTGATCGCCGCGGATCTCACCGGCGACGGCCGCCCCGACTTCTTCGTCGCCAACGACAACGAGCCGAACCTGCTCTTCGTGAACCGTGGCGACGGGACCTTCCGGGACGAGGCGCTGGTCCGGGGCGTCGCCCTGAGCCGTGAGGGCCGGGAACAGGCATCCATGGGCATCGTGTGCGAGGATCTGGACGGCGACCTCGATCTCGACCTTTGCGTCACGAACCTCCGCGGCGAGTCCGACGTCCTCTACCTCAACGACGGCACGGGGATGTTCGAAGACCGGACGGGCGCCATGGGCCTCCTTGGCGATTCGCGCCGTTTCACGGGGTTCGGCATCGCGGCCATCGACGCGGATCTCGACGGGGATCCCGATCTTGCCATGGTCAACGGACACGTGTTCCGGGGTCCGGTGGAGCGGGGTGCGGACTGCGGGGCCTTCTGGAACGACTATGCCCAGCCGGGGCGACTTCACTTCAACGACGGGGCCGGCGCGTTTCGGGTCGCCACCGAGGCCGCCGGCCTCTTCGGCCGCCGGCCCGAGGTGGGCCGCGGCCTCGCGGCGGGCGACGTGGACGGCGACGGGGCGCTGGATCTCGTCACCACCGCGGGCGGCGGACGGGCACGGCTCTGGTTCGGACGCCCGCCGACGGGCCGGCACTGGCTCCGCGTCCGGGCTCTCCAGCCGGACGGCGCCCGCGACGCCGTGGGCGCGCTGGTCATCGTGGAAGCCGGTGGAACACGCCGGTTGCGCCGGTTGGACGGAGGATCGAGCTATCTCTCGGCCGCGCCGGCGGAGGCGCACTTCGGGCTCGGCGCCGCGACAGCGGTGGAGTCGATCGAGGTCGTGTGGCCGGGCGGCGCTCGCGAGCGATTTCCGGGCGGCCCCTCCGATCGCGTCATCCGAGTCGTCCGAGGAGGCGGGCGGTGAAGGCCCCTGCGGCGGGGCGCGCAGCCGCTCGACGCACGTCCTCCCGGCGCAGCCGGCGGGCGATCGGAGTCTCGGCGCTCGCGCTCGTCGCGCTGGCAGCGTGGGGCTCCGGTCTCCTTCGCGGGCCCGCGCCGGAGCCACCGCCGCTGCCGGATCTCCGCGGCCTCGAGGCGCCTGTCACCGAAGCTCTGACGGCCGCCAGAGCCGCGGTCGTCGCGGCTCCGCGCTCAGTCGAGGCGTGGCGACGCCTGGCCATGTGTCTCGATGCCCACGATCTTACGGAGGCGGCGGCAGCAGCCTACGGCGTGCTCGGACGCCTCGACGGGAAGGACTATCGCTGGCCCTACCTCGAGTCGCTCTGCCTTCCCGAGGAGGCTCCGGTGGCTCTCCTCGGGCGGCTCCGCCGGGCGCGCGACCTGGCGCCCGATCTGGCTCCGATCCACCTGCGTCTCGGAGTCCAGGAGCTGTCGGCCGGCGATGTCGAAGCGGCAGGCCGGAGCTTCGCACGCGCCCTCGAGATCGAGCCCGGCCATTCGCACGCGCTCCTCGGACTCGCCCGCATCGCGGAGACGCGCGGAGATCGGGCCGGGGCCATCGCGGGGCTCGAGGCCGCGGCCCGGAGGCGGCCGGGCCATCGCGAGGTCCATGTCGCCCTCGCGCGCCTCTACAGCGAGACAGGAAAGGACCATCTCGCGGAGAGGGCCCGGCACCGCGCCGAGAGCGGAACCGGCACCACGCCCATACCGGACCCCGTCCGCTCGGATGTCGCGTCCTTCGGGCGGGGATCGGTCCGACTCTCGGCCCGGGCCGGCGAGGCCCTTGCGGCAGGACGTCCCGACGTGGCCGCGGAACTCCTCGGCGAGGCTCTGCGGCTCCGTCCTGGCGACGTGGGGCTTCGGCTAGATCTCGTGCGCGCGCGTATGGCCGAGGGCCGTCTCGACGAGGCTGCGATGGATCTCGACGGCATCGTTGGCGACGCACCCCGGAACATCCCCGCACGGCGCATGCAGGCTCTCGTGCTCTGGCGCCGCGGCGACGCGATCGCGGCGGAGGCAGCGGCCCTCGCAGTCCTTCGCGATGTTCCATCGGATGCCGGGATGCGGATCCTGCGGGCGCGGCTGCACCTGGCCGCGGGACGGGTTGCGCCGGCGGTCGCAATCCTCCGAGACGTGTTGCGGGACCGACCCTTCGACACGGAGGCCGCGGGACTCCTCGTCTGGATCCTCGCGACGGATCCCTCGGACGAGATTCGCGATGCGACGACGGCGTTGCAGATCGCCGGGCAGCTCTGCGATGACTACCTCGAACCGGAGCCCCGCGTCCGGCTCGGACTCGCCGTGGCGTACGGTGCCGCCGGCAGGTTCCCGGAGGCCGTGGCGGCGCTGGAGACGGCGCGGTCCGCGGCGGAGGCCACGGGCCAGCGTGCCTTCCTCGATGAGACAGAGGCGATCCTGGCAGCGCTCCGCGCCGGGCGCCCGTGGCGAACGGGCCAATGACGCGTATGGACGGTTTGCGGGCACGGCGAAGGGGAACTACGATGGACCGATGCGCCGCAAAGCCCTCCTCATCGTCGTCGCGCTTGCCGGGCCCGTGATCCTGTCCGGCCCACCCGCGACGGCGCAAACACCTCCCGACCTTCCCGGCCCCCGCGTGGTCTCCGTCCGGTCCATCTCCGTGGCGGGGCTGCCCGGCGGCAACGC
Source organism: uncultured Planctomycetia bacterium (assembly GCA_964419995.1). Lineage (GTDB taxonomy): Bacteria > Planctomycetota > CAYQRN01 > CAYQRN01. The sequence continues at coordinate 7,881 of CAYQRN010000144.1, read as the reverse complement.
GAACGTCGCTCTCGACATCTACTATCCCGCGACCGCGTCCTCGGCGGCTGCGCCCCTCGACATCTCCGGTGCCCCCTATGACGCCGTGACGTTCGGCCACGGGTTCTCCCTCCCGGCGAGTCTCTACGAAACGCTCTACCGGCACTTCGCGAGCCATGGCTTCGTCGTGGCCGTTCCGCGGACGGAGGAAGGGCTCTTCACGGGGAACCTGCCGGAGTTCATCGAGGATCAGTCCGCGGCGGTGGCCGGGCTCCGCGACCTCGCTGCCACGTCCGGACATCCTCTGCAGGGCGCCGTGGCCTCCGGCGTTCGCGCCACGGCCATCGGCCATTCCTTCGGCGGCGCGGCGGCCCTGGTGGCGGCGTCCGGGCGGCCCGACCTGTTCGATGCCGTCGTGACGCTGGCGGCCACGGCCACGAGCCCGCAGAACGTCGATATCCTCGGCGCCGCCGCGGCCCTGGCCGTTCCGATTCTCCACATGGGCTCGGACACGGATCTGATCGTGCCGCCGCCTCAGAACCTCGATCCGCTCTGGCAGGCTTCGCCGCCCCCGCGCCTCCTCGCGGAGATCGGCGGCGGGCGCCATTCCTACTTCCATGAGGCCTGGTACGTCGACCGTCTGACGGAGCCTGCGGGCGCCATCTCCGTGGCCGCTCAGCAGGCGATCATCCGCCGCTACGTGACGTCGTTCCTCGATGCCTTCGGCCGCGGTGGCACGGCCCTGCTGCCCTGGCTTCTCGGTCCCGCGGCCACCGGCGATCCGGCGCTGTCCCGCTTCGATGCGATCCTGGATCCGCCGATCCTCTTCGGCGCGGGATCGGCCGCCGTGGGCACGACGTACCTCCTCACGGCCGCGAGGCGGGCAGGCGATACGGCCCTCTTTGCGGCGGCTCTCGGTGCCGCCGCGATCCCGACGCCCGCCGGCCTCCTCCTGCTCGATCCCGCCTCGCTGATCCTGCTCGGGACGCTGCCGTCCGGGACGGGGCCGGCCGCGACGCTCGCGCTGCCCGTTCCAGCGGCGCCCGGGGTCGCAGTCCTGTTCCAGGCGCTCCTCCAGGGGGCAGTGCCGGATGAGCTCACGGGCGCTGTCGCGGTGACGATCGTCCCCTGACGGGCAAATCCTGGACGGGAGGATCGATCAGGACCCTGCCGGAACTTCGGACCCCTGCCGGACCGGCTGGAGCCGGGCGAGGATCTCCGGCAGCGCCGTGTACTCCATCTCGTCGTCCGGCAGCCGGTGAGGCTCGAAGGGGCCGTGTCGCCGGAGGTAGTCGGCGATGTCGTTGGCCCGGGCGCGGGCACGGTCGAAGGCCGGATCGTCGAAGAGGTCGCGCGGACCCACGAGGCGTCCCTTCGCGATCTGGAATCCGGCGGCGATGACGCGCGGAGGCCCGTCGAACCTTGACGGATGGGCGGAGTCGGTGGCGCAGGGCATGAGGGGCCCGTTGTGGGATCCGCGCATCCAGCCCGTGACGAGGTGCGCTTCCGCGAAGGGCTCGAGGATCTCGCCGATGGCGGGCAGACCGCTCTGCGAGCGCACGATGAGGACGGGGTCGTCCTTCCCGACGTACTTCCCGGCGATGAGGGAGAGGCGGCTCGTCGACGCGGTGGCGGCGATCTCTCCATCGGAGCGCCGCCGGACGGCGGCGACGACGTGGCGGCTCGTGGAGCCGAGCAGGGCGAGGAGATCGTAGATCCCCTCGGGGCAGTCGATCTCGAAGATGGCCCCGGTGCGGACATCGAGGACCTCGAAGCGGAACCCCCCGTGCATCTTGGGGTCGATGACGAGTCCCGGTGTCGTGAAGGCGTCCGCGAACATGCGGTAGAGAGGGAGGTTCCACGCGCCCGGCGCGGTCTTGTCGGCCATGAACACGACGACCGGCTCGCTCGGCCGCTCGTCGAACTCCATCTCCGCCACACCCGGACCGAGTCCTTTCACGTTTCCCGAGAAGGCGTCCTTCAGGAGATCCTGTCCGGCGCCATAGAGGCAGAGCTCCCTGGCGCGAGCCGTGCCCTCGACGAAGATGTCCCAGGCCAGCCTGTGGATTTCCTCGCACTCGACCCCCCGCCGGTGCGTCATGATGAGCTGGAGGTCGTCTCCGCAGGCTGTGACGTGCGAGTCGACGACGAGCCCAGACCGCCCCGCGGCCTCGAGGCGCCGGGCGGCGATGTTCATGAGGTCCGGGTGGACGGCCGTATGCCCGACGAAGCCGCCGATGTCGGCCTTGATGACGGAGAGCGTGATCTTCGGTCCGGCCATGGAAGCCCCTCCAGTCCGGCGGGGGCGTGCGGCCATGCGCAGCCCGGCTCCGCTGCCGGGGGCTGATGCAACCGGCGGGCCGAACTCCGGGAAGTCGCGGGAGTTCTGCTGCGGGGGGCGGGGACATCGGGCGTCCGGAGGATTCGTGGGACTCAGGCGGCGGCGACCCGGGCACCGATAAGTGGAGGGGAGAACCCCGATGATCCAGGTGCTGGGTGGTGCGATGGACGGTTACCGAAAGGGGGTCGCGATGATCGAGCAGGCCGTGCGTGGGTTCGCGACGCCGCGGGGAAGGGCATCCGGATGGTCTTCCGCTCCCGTGGAACAGGAGGCAGGTCCTTCGGGCGAGGTGCCCGGCGACCTCGCCGATGCGGTCGTCGCGCTGGCAAGCGGGCGCATCCAGGCTCGGGCCGGAGTCCGCGTCATGGGCGTGACCCTCGAGGCCGTGGACGCTCTCATCGACATCCTCGCCTGAGCCGCGCGGCGGCCAGGTTCGGACTACCGCGGCTCGTCTTCGCGAATCATCCGGGCTAAGCTGATGCCTCTGCCACGGAAGGAGACACAGCCATGGCTCTTCGAAGACGCGTCCTCGCCCTCGCGGGCGGCCTCGCGCTCGCGGTGTCGCCCGCCATGCGAGCCCAGGACTTCGACCCCCCCGTCCGCATCTCCGCGGAGGGCGGCGCCATCGACACCGAGATCGGGCATGCCGCGCCCTGCGTCTACGACTGGAACCGCGACGGGAAGCTCGACCTGCTCGTGGGCCAGTTCGGCGACGGCAAGCTCCGCATCTACCTGAACGGTGGCACCAACGAGAAGCCGGCCTTCGGGGCCTTCTCGTGGTTCGAGGCGGGCGGCGCCGTGGCGACCGTCCCCGCGGGGTGATGCATCGGGTTCGGTCCACAGGTTGTGGACCTCGACGGTGACGGGTACGACGACGTCATCAGCGGTTCGTACTGGCCGGGCGACATCTTCGTCTTCCGCGGGCAGGGGGGCGGCCGGTTCGCCGCCGGCGAGATCCTGAAGGACGCGGACGGGAGGAACGTCAACGGCGGGCAGGCCTGGAAGTCGGAGGACGATCCCGACATGGACAGCCTCGCCGCCTCGCCGCACCTTGCGGATCTCGACGGCGACGGCGATCTCGATCTGCTCATCGGCAACATCGCCGGGCGCGTGATCCTCGTGCCGAACGAGGGCACGAAGACGAAGCCGGCATTCGCCTCGGCGAAGAAGAAGGCCGTGGAGGCCGGCGGAAAGCCCGTCTGCGTGGATGGGGGCGACGCCGGGCCGTACGTGTGCGACTGGGACAGGGATGGACTTTCCGACCTGCTCGTCGGCGCCGGCGAGGGCGCCGTCGTCTGGTACAGGAACGGCGGCACGAAGACCGCGCCGAAGTTCCTCGAGGGCCGCGAGCTCGTCTCGAACGTGCCCGAAAGCGATGAGGAGGAATCCGCGGCGGCGCCCGTGCGGTCGGGCCGCAGAGCCAAGGTCTGGGTGGCGGACATGAACGGAGACCGGCTCGAGGACATCCTCGTCGGGGATTTCCTCTCGCTGAAGACGCCGGAACCGGAGCTCACGGAGGACGGGATACGGCAGCGCGATCAGCTGAAGGCGGATCTCGAAGCCTGCGAGAAGCAACTCGACGAGATCCGCTCGAAGCAGCCGAAGCTCGACACCAAGGACCCCGCCGTGAGGGCGATCCTCGAGAAGCTCGGCACCATCCACAAGGCGCTGCGACCTCTGCAGGGCGGAACGGAGCCCCACGGCTACGTGTGGCTTCTCCGGCGCCGGGCGCCCGCGACGGCGGGGAACTGAGCCGCGAGGTTCGGAGGTTCCGCGGCGCCGATGCCGCGGAGTCTCCGGTCCGCGCCGGGAGGGCGCCGGTGGCGGGAGAGCGCGGGCGGACCCCCGGGAGGATCAGGCCGTTGCGGCGTCCGTCTTCGCGCGCGTGAAAGCGCGATTCCGGCCCCGCATGGCCTTCACGAGGGGGAAGGTCCGGATTCGGCCGTCCACCCGCGCCGTGATCACGCCTTTCTTGATGACCGAGGTCGCGATCCGCATCCGGCGGATCCCGCCGTTCGGCAGGAGCACGCGGACGACCTGGAGATTGGGCTTGAAGGACCGGCGCGTGATGCCGGTGGTCTTCTTGCCGACGCCGCCCTTGCGCTTGGCGAGACCGCGGCGGGTGATCTGGTTTCCGAAGCGGGTCTTCTTCCCGCTCACCGCGCAGACGCGCGCCATGGCTGACTCCGTGGGGGGCTCGGGTACGGTAAGACGGGAAGTTTACCGCTCTTGGGCGCGCCCTTTCAAGGGATCCGGGGCTGTTAGACTCGGACTCCGATGATGGTCAGCGTGAGCCGTGTCCGGAAGACGTATCCCGCGCCGGCGGGAGGAGTTCCCGTCCGCCTCTCCGTACCTCGGTTCGAGGTGGAGAGAGGCGATTCGGTCGTCATCACCGGACCCAGCGGATCGGGCAAGACGACGCTGCTCAACATCATCGCCGGCATCATCGTGCCCGATGAGGGGGATGTGACCGTGGACGGCGTCCGGGTCACGGACCTCTCCGAAGCCGCCCGCGACCGCTTCCGAGCGCGCCGCGTGGGCTACGTGTTCCAGACATTCAACCTCCTCCCCGGCTTCACGGCGCTCGAGAACGTGACGCTCGCCATGGTGTTTGCCGGACGCGTCGACGCCGCGCGGGCGCGGGCGCTCCTCCACCGCGTCGGGCTCTCGGACAGATTGACCCACCGCCCCGATGCGCTCTCCGTGGGGCAGCAGCAGCGCGTGGCCATCGCCCGGGCGCTGGCGAACGAACCGGCGGTCCTCCTCGCCGACGAACCCACGGGCAACGTCGATCCCGCCGCAGGCCAGTCGATCATCGAACTCCTGAAGGAGGTCTGCCGCGAGTCGCAGGTGACGCTGATCCTCGTCACCCATCAGCCGGAGGTCGTCCGGAGCTTCCGGCGTGTCGTGGATCTCCGCGATCTCGTGGAGGCCGGGGCGTGACCCTCCTCACGATCGTCCGCCGCCATCTCCGGGAGCGGCGCCTTGCGTCGATCCTCACAGCGCTGTCGGTGGCCCTCGGCGTGGCCGTGGCGTCGGCGATCCTCACGCTGCGGGCCCAGATCCAGCGGGGCTTCGACCAGAGCGCCTTCGGCTACGAGTTCATCGTGGGCCCCCGCGGCAGTGCGCTCCAGCTCGTCCTCAACACCGTCTTCCACCTCGACACTTCCCCGGGGAACATCCCCTGGAGCGTCCTCGACGAGGTCCGCGGCATGCCGTCCGTGGCCCTGGCGGTGCCGTTCGCCGTGGGGGACTCCTACGAGGGGTTCCGCGTCGTCGGGACCACGGAGGATTTCCTCACGACCTTCGAGTACGCCCCGGGGCGGCAGTTCCAGCTCGCCTCCGGCGAGCGCTTCCGCTGGTCCGAGGAGAGGCTCCGGCACGCCTTCGAGCCGGCGGACGGCCATTCCCACGAGGGCCCCTGCTCCGAGGGCCCCTTCGACGCCGTCCTCGGCGCGGAAGTGGCGCGGCGCACGGCCCTCGGAACGGGCTCGACATTCCGGCCGACCCATGGCACCGGCGGGTCCATCAACGAGGACCATCACGACGAGACATGGACCGTGCGGGGAGTGCTCCGTCCCACGGGCACCGCCAGCGACCGCGCCATCTTCATCAACCTCGACAGCTTCTACCACATCCGCGGGCACCAGGGCGGCGCCACCGAACCCGAGATCTCGGCCATCATCGTGAAGCTCCGCCACTCCCAGGCGGCGTTGCGGTTCCAGGAAGCCCTGGGCCGCCGGAAGGACGTCATGGCCGTGGTTCCGGCCCGCGTCGTCGGCGACCTCTTCGAGACGCTCCTTCGCATCCACGCCGTGCTTCTCGCCAACGCGCTGCTCGTCATCCTCGTCGCCGCCGTTTCGATCACCGTGGCGCTCTACAACGCCATGAGCGGGCGACGGCGGAGCATCGCCATCATGCGCGCGCTGGGCGCTCGCCGGGCCACCGTCCTCTCGGTCATCCTCCTCGAGGCGCTCGCGCTCTGCCTCATCGGATCGCTCGCGGGGCTGCTGCTCGGCCACGGCCTCGTCGCGGCAACGGCGGGCTTCCTCACCGAGGCCTCCGGCGTGGCCGTCTCCGCGGTCCATCTCGAACCCGTCGAGCTTCTCCTCGTGCTCGGCGCCACCCTGTTCGGCTGTGCGGCCGGGATCGTGCCCGCCCTGAGCGCGTATCGCACGGACATCTCGGAGGGACTCTCCGGCACGCCATGACGCGACCCCGCTCAGTCCCCTTCCTCCTCGCCTGTCTATCGCTCCTGCTCCCCCAGGCCTGCGACTCCGGGGAACCGGGGCCCGCGCCGGATGCCGGCGGCCGGGGCGGCCCGCCGCCGACGACCTCGAGGGGTCCCTTGCCCGACTCCATGCCCGATCCGGCCGCCATCGCGCTGGCGATCGAGCGGATCAACAACGCCTCGGCGCCGCACTACCACCTCCCGGCGCTGAATCGCATCCGCGCGGCGGGCGTCCGGGCGGCGGCCCCCATCGTCGAGTTCGTGAAGCGGCACGGCCAGAACGCCCTCACGCTGTCGGGAACGATGGCTCTTGCCCACGTCCCCGACGACCGGATCCGGGATCTCGCCGTGGAGCTCGTGAGGCGGAAGGACTTCTTCTGGCGGCCCGCGGCCATGGAGTCCCTCGCGGCCCTGGCGCGCCCCTCGGATGCCGCGGTCTTCGAGGAGGGGCTTGAGGATATCCTCTGGGGAGTGCGCCGGGCCTCCGTCAGCGGCCTCGTGGCCCTCGCGCGGCGCGACATGGTCCCTCAACTCCGGGACCTCCTCGGCGACGAGTTCTACGAGGTGCGCGCCGAGGCGGCGAAGGGCCTGCATGCTTTCGGGGACGAGTCCGGCCTGCCGGTTCTCGTGGACGCCCTGGCTCTCGACGCCTTCTGGTTCGACATCGACTACGGCCAGATGGCTCGCGAGGATGCCTGGAAGTTCCTGAAGAAGGTGGCCGGCGACGACATGGGGTTCAAACCCTGGGAGTCGGAGGAGAACCGCGCGAAGGGACTCGCGGCATGGATCGCGTGGATGGAGGCGAAGGACCCGGCCTGGCGGGACAAGGTCCCCGAGAAGGTGCGTGCGCGACGCAGCACGGCGGTCTACGTCTTCGGATGGGAGATCCGGTCCTGCCAGCGCGGGGATTTCTTCCTGCGCATCGACGAGGACTGGAACCTCGTCCTCGGGACGTTCGACCCCGAGGTGGTTCCGCTCACGGTGGAGGAGCGGACGCGGATCGACCGCCTCATCGGCGAAGCGAAGGCCGTGAGCCGCGATGAGTGGTACGGCCAGACCGGGTGCGACGTCGAGACGTGGTACCTGTCGGAGAGCGGCGGATTCGCCCGGCTCCGCGTCGGACTCGGCGGGCGGCCCAACGAGGTCGACGACCTCGTCGATGCCCTGCTCGATCTCGTGGGCGCCCGGTTCGGCACGGCCCGCGGGCAGGAGCTCCGGGACAAGAGCAACCTCTTCCGCCTCTACTAGTGTGGTGCGTCACACAGATGCGAAGATACTCGCCGAGAGATTCTCGTGTGGGGCGAGGCGCGAGCCCGGAAGCAACCCTGGA
>CAYQRN010000143.1:0-11642 GCA_964419995.1 uncultured Planctomycetia bacterium | reverse complement strand
GAGGGGAAAGGTCTGCTCGCCGATGGTGACCTGGCGTTCCTGCATGGCCTCGAGAAGGGCGCTCTGGACCTTGGCGGGAGCGCGGTTGATCTCGTCGGCCAGGATGATGTTGGCGAAGACCGGACCTCGGCGCACGGTGAAGGCAGCGTCCCGTGGGTTCCAGATCTGGGTGCCGATGATGTCCGCCGGGAGGAGGTCGGGCGTGAACTGGATCCGCTGGAATTTCGCGCCAAGGCACCGGGCGAGAGTGCTCACGGTGAGGGTCTTGGCGAGACCCGGCACGCCCTCGAGCAGGACGTGACCGTTGGTGAGAAGCCCGATGAGGAGCCCGTCGAGGACCCGTTCCTGGCCCACGATGACGCGGCGAACCTCGGTCCGCAGCCGGTCGAGGAAGGCCGCCTCCTTCCGGACGCGGTCGTTCACGGCCTGTATGGAGAATCCCGACATGGTCTGGTCCCGACTCCCGTTTGCGTGTTTCTACGAAGAAACCCCCGGCGTACTCCCTCGCTCCCGGGATGTTCGGCGCCCCCCGCCAGGCCCGCTCAGAACGCCCTGGAAAGAGGTCCGCCGGGCCCGAAGAGGCGCGGAATGTAGACGTTGAGCATGACCTTCCACCAGGGCCAGTCGTGGTTCACGTCGTGACCCCAGAGGCCGAGTTCGTGGGGAATGCCGCGGCTCTTCAGGACTTCGGAGAAGGCCCGGGCGCGATCCGGGATCTCGTAGGCGCCCTGCCCCGTGATGATGTGGATGTGGCCGGAGCGGATGAGCGAGAGGGCCTCGGAATCCTTCAGTGCCGAAGCGTACTCCACCGGGTTTTGGGCTGCCACCTCGGGTCCTGCGTAGCCCCTCGCGTAGGGGCGGATGTCGTAGAACCCCGCCATGGCGATGACGCCGCGGACGGCCCGGGGGTGGCGGAGGAAGGTGTTGGCCGCGTGGAAAGCGCCGAAGCTCGCTCCGGTGACGGTGATGGGGATGCCGGGGGTCCGGCAGTCCTCGGCGATGAAGGGCAGGACCTCGGATCCGACGTAGCGGTCGAAGGCTACCTGCCGCCGCGCCCGTTCCTCGCCGGAGACGGACTCATCGAGCCAGCTCGACTTGTTGATGCTGTCGATGGAGTAGCACTTGACGAGCCCCGCCTCGATGTGCGGGGAGATGGCGTCGATGAGACCGAATCGCTCGTACTCGCCGGCGTCCGCCCCGGCCGTCGGGAAGAAGAGGAGCGGCATACCCCATTCGCCGTACGTCACGACGGGCATCTGGCGCCCGAGGGACTCGCTCATCCAGGCGTGATTCCGGACCTTCATGGGAGGCGCTCCATCCGCGGAGCGCGAGGGTAGCAGAGCCCCCCCGGGCCCCAAAGCGCGCCTTGGCGTCGCTCCGGCCGCGACGTAACCTCTCGTCCCGTCCCCCCGAGGAGAACCCCGCCATGCTCAAGATCGGAGTGATGGTCGGTCGCGAGAACACATTCCCCGAGGCCTTCATCGCCGAGGTGAACAGCCGTACCGCGAAGACCGGCGTCGTCGCCGAGTACGTGAAGCTCGGCGGCTCTATCGCGGGCGAGGAGCCGGAATGGCGCGTCATCGTGGACCGGATCTCCCACGAGGTCCCGTACTACCAGACGGCCGTCAAGCACGCGGCGCTCCACGGAACGTACGTCGTCAACAACCCCTTCTGGAAGCTCTGCGACGACAAGTTCTTCGGAACCGCCCTCGCGCAGAAGGCCGGTGTGCCGGTGCCGCGAACCGTGGCCCTTCCCAACAAGGCCTACATCGAGGACATCGATTCGCGGAGCCTCAGGAACCTCGAGTTCCCGATCCCCTGGGAGAAGATCGCCGGGTACACGGGCCTTCCGGCCTTCATCAAGCCCCACTTCGGCGGCGGCTGGAAGAACGTGAGCAAGGTCCGGACGCTCGAGGAGCTCATCTCCGCGTACGACCGGTCCGGCCAGCTCTGCATGATCGTCCAGCAGGAGATTCGCTGGCAGGCCTACGTCCGCTGCATCTGCATCGGGCGGGAGCACATCTTCCCCCACCCCTGGGATCCCTCCCTCCCCCACGCCGACCGCTACAAGAAGGCCCGCTTCGACATCCCCGAGGAACTGATGGCGCGGATGGTCGCCATGGCGAAGACGCTCAACGAGGCCCTCGGCTACGACATGAACACGGTCGAGTTCGCCATCGAGGACGGCGTCCCCTACGCGATCGACTTCATGAACGCCGCTCCGGACTTCGATGCGGCGAGCCTCACGGACGAGGCTTTCCGGTGGGTCGTGAACACGATGGCGGACTTCTGCATCCGGCAGGCCACCCGCAAGACGCGCACGAAGATGCCGCTCAACCCGAAGTGGGAGAAGTTCCTCTTCGCGTGAACACCGCCGACCGGATCACCGAGGCCGTCCGCTTCTACCACAGCCTCCTCGAGGGGCCCCTCGGCCCGCCGTCCGCGGCGGCGTTCTTCGAGGCGATAGAGGCCGAACGACTCCGCTTCGGCGATCGGCCGATCTGCACGTCGCTCCGGCCCCACTTCGTCGTCCGGCAGGAAGCCGCCCGGCTCCGCGACGAGGCCCGCCTCGTCGTCTCGGCCCTCCGGAAGCTCCGCGCGATCCCCCTCGGCACCCTCGATCCCGACGGCGTCCTCGGCCATTCGCCCGACGAGTCGGCGGTCATGGGCATCGACATGGGCTTCTCCCCCGAGGACGCCATCGCGCGGATCGACGCCTTCCATCACCCGGACGGGACGATCCGCTTCATCGAGTACAACGCGGAGAGCCCCGGCGGCATCGCCTTCGGAGAGACCCTCGCCCGGATCTACCGGAGCCTCCCGGTGTTCCGGGAGTTCGAGCGCCGCTTCCCGTGCCGCATCGAGCCCGTGCTGCCGCGGACCCTCGACACGCTCGCGGGGGCTTTCCGGATCGCCCGGGGCCAGCACGGCCCTGCCTTCCCCTCCATCGCCATCGTGGACTTCCGGGACGCACCGACCTTCAGGGAGTTCGAGATCTGCCGCGATCACTTCATCGCCGAGGGCCATCCCGCCGTGGTGGCGGAACCGTCCGAACTCGTCTTCGAAGGCGGGGTCCTGCGCGCCGGAGATTTCCGGATCGACATCGTCTACAAGCGGGTCCTCGTCGGAGACCTCATCGCCCGCTTCGGAATCCACCACCCCATCTTCGAGGCAGCACGCCATCGCGCGGCGGTGATCGTGAACGGATTCCAGTGCCACTGGCTCTTCAACAAGGGGCTCTTCGCCTTCCTCTCGGACGGCCGCGCGGACGCGGCGTTGACGAAGGAGGAGCGCGCCGCCGTTGCGCGGACCATTCCGTGGACCCGCGTGGTCGCCGGCGGCCGGACGACCCGCGAGGGACGCACGGTCGACCTCGTCGAGGAGATACGGCGCGATCGGACGAACCTCGTGCTGAAGCCTCTCTCGGATTACGGAGGTCGCGGAGTGATCCTCGGCTGGCGCGCCGCCGGGATCGACTGGGATGCCGCCATCGCCACGGCGCTCCGGGAGCCCCATGTCGTCCAGGAGCGCGTCGCCCTGCCCCATGCCCCCTTCCCCTTCCTCGATGACGGCGGGCGCATCGTCATCGACGAGCGCTACTGCGACATCGACCCCTACGTCTTCGCCGCGGATACCGCGGGCTTCGGCGTCCGCCTCTCCCCCTCCGAACTCCTCAACGTGAGCGCCGGTGGAGGCTCCGCGGTTCCGGCCTTCGAGATCGACTGAACGCCGGATTCCGATGCGCCGCGTCCCCCGCGCCTCGCACCTGCGAAGATCGCCGTAACCCCCTGCCGGACAGCAGGGAGTGTCGACGACGCCAGCCAGCACACCAGCAGCCGGTCCCGCGCGACCGCGGCAATCGAGCGCCTGATTGACAGGAAGTTCCGCAATCTTTATCCTCGGTTCGACTTCCAGTCGTCCCAGCGTAGGGCCGGCTGGGCATCTTGCCGTAGAGCACGCCTATCGAGCGGCCTTTGCCAGGGGCACCTCGCATCGCAGCCGGTGCGGGGACCATGGAGCCGAGCCGCGTTGCATGGACAGGAGATCTCGTAAAATGCGTCAGACTGCTCTTCTCCTCGCCGCCGTGGCGACCCTCGGGCTCGCCGGGGCTACCCTCGCCCAGGGGAACTACGCGGGCGCCGTCCCGGCCCCGCCCCTTCCCATCGTGGATCCCGCCGGTTGCGCCGTCGCCGGCCCCGTCACGGCCACGACGATCACGGTTCCGGACAGCTTCACGATCACGGACGTCAACGTGAACCTCGGTCTCACCCACACCTGGTACGGCGATCTCCGGATCGAGATCGAGCACCTCGGCACCACCGTCGTCATGCTCACCCAGGCGACGCCCGATGACAGCTCGGACCTCGGCGGCGTCTACACCATCGACGACGAGGCCGCCGGCACCTTCGATGCCGCGGCCACGGCGGTCCCCGGCGCAACCATCATCGCCCCAGGCTCCTACATCGGCGACAACCCCCTCGCAGCCTTCGACGGCATGGACGCCGCAGGCGCCTGGAACCTCACGATCACCGACTGGTGCGGCGGCGATCCGGGCACCCTCGATTCCCTCTCCATCGACATCGCCGGCCCCGCGATCTACGGCGGCCCCATCGCACCCGTGGCGATCACGTACACGGGCCCGACGATCGGCATCTGCAACCCGGCCGACCTCATCACCCTCACGGTTACCGTGCCCGACCCGGGGACCGTCACGGACGTGGATCTCCGCCTCGGCCTCACCCACACGTGGTTCGGCGACCTCGACGTCGCCATCTCCCACTGCGGCGTCACGGTCGTCCTCATGGACGGGACGCCGGACGACTCCTCGGATCTCGGAGGCCTCTACACCTTCTCTGACGAGGCCGCGGGTACCTTCGATGCCGCGGCCCTGGCGGCCGGCGCCTTGATCGCCCCCGGCTCCTACGTCGGCGACAACGCCCTCGCAGCCTTCGACGGCATGCCCATGGGCGGCGACTGGACGATCACGATCTGCGACACGTGGTCGGGCGACAACGGATTCGTCGACCACGTCGCCCTGCTCTTCACCTCCGGCGCTCCGGCTTCCTGGGGCCTCACGATCGCTCAGCCCGCCGGACCGGGGTCGGACCTCTACATCGACAACGTCGGCGGCACTCCCGGCAACGACTACCTCAACATCATGACCCAGAACGCCGGCGCCTTCCCCTTCGGCTGGGCCTTCGGCGTGGACATCCCCGTGGCCGACCTCATCGCCGAGATCGTCTGGGGCGATCCGTTCTTCGGCACCCTCAACGACTGCGGCGAGAAGCACCAGGTCGTCGCCGCGCCCATCCCCTCGGGCATCACGGCCTACATCGTCGCGCTCGAGCTCTCGGGCGGCATCCCCGTGAGCGTCACGGCGCCCTTCATCTACGTGACACCGTAGTTTCCGCGCCGTTCTGACGCAGCGGGGCCGCGGCTCGAAGCCGCGGCCCCGCTGCTCTTTGTGCCTCCGGGAAGAGCCGGTCCCGGACCGGGACGGCTCACGATCTCTTGACAGGCACGGCCTCGGTGGTCCATGCTGCGGGCCATCGGCCGGGCGCATTGCCGCGCGGTCAGAGGAAGGGGCCCGACTGGCGATCGTCGCCATCGCCTCCCTCGACGCAGACAGTCTCCCCGCCGTCAGGAGATGAGCATGCGTTCCTGCCTCGCGTTCCTGACCCTCACTCTTCTGGCCGCGACCACCGCGGCCCAAGCGACCTTCGAGCCCCAGGCCCCTCCCTGCGGCTACATGTTCCCGATCGGATGCGGCGCGCCCGGAGATCCCGAAGGAGTCTCCTGGAACGGCATCGGCGGACCCGGTGCTTCCACGGTGGACATCCCCAACACCGCGGGGATGCCCTGCCAGGGCATGCAGTACGCCCGGATGCGCGCCGAGGCTCCGGCGGCGGGATACGCCGTCCCGGCCGGCGGCCCCATGCCCGAGCCGGGCCCCGGAGTCGTCAACCAGCTCTACATCCCCATTCCGCCGATGGCCTCGTCGGTCACCCTCTGCTGGGACTTCTACAACGCGGAAGGACCCGCGTCGGGCGTGTTCAACGATGGGATGAGCATCGACATCGTGGGTCCGCCTTGCGGTCCTTCGTTCTTCAACATCGCCTACGCTGACACCTTCACCCCCTTGGGCCCGCTCGTCGACGCCGGGAGCCTCTGCCCGAGCGGCCTTCCCGAGGTCATGCCCCCGGGGCCGAACATCGCCGGTCCCATCTTCTTCCCCATGGGCGCGGCCTGGATCCGTGTCTGCGTCTGGAACGGCGGCGACAATACTTTCGACAGCTACGGCGTCGTCGACTGCGTGAGCTTCGGCACGTACTACCCGGGGTACACGTGCACCCTCGGCCAGCCCGCCGGCCCCGGCTCCGCCCTCCACATCGTCAACTCGGGCGGCCTCCCCGGGAACTTCTACGTGAACGCCATGACGCAGGTCGCCGACGGCTTCCCTGCGGGTTGGTTCTTCGGCGTCGGCATTCCGCTCCCCGATCTCATCGCCGAGGTCCTCTTCGGCGATCCGTTCTACGGACCGCTCGACTGCTACGGCAACCGATACCAGGTGATCCCGGGGCCCATCCCTCCGGGCATCACGGCCTACATCGTGAGCATCCAGCTCACGCCGGGCGGCCTCCCGGTGACCCCGACTCCGCCGTTCATCTACGTGACGCTGTAACACTCGTCCGGCCCGTTCGTGATGGGGGCCGCGGCCGGTGGGCCGCGGCCCCGCTTCATCGCCGCGAGCAGACCCGGGTTCTGCGCTTGGCCAGCGAGAAACCACGGGGCATCAGGAAGTTACGGCCGGGCGTCCGGGAGCGTCCGGCCTCGATCGGCAGCGAAGCCGTGCTTTCGCCACGACGGCGTGACCAGCGCCGCAAGCACGACCTCGACCGGACGTCTCTGGTCGTCGAGCGAGTCGCGAGTCGGACCCGCGCACGCACCGCGAGACCGGAAGGCTCTGTACAACGAGTGGACACCTCGTGTACCATCCACGTCCGGCGCAGGGAGGGGCGTGGCTCCTCCAGACGACTTACGCCCCCCGTGGCGATCTTCGTCAGCCCGTGCCCAGATGAACCTCCGGAAGAAGTCTGGACCGGCTGACGTGTGACCGTAGCGGGGGTTCCCATAGCCCGGAGATCCATGATGAAGTTCTGGCCCGCTCTCGTTCTCGTCGCCGTCGCCGCCCTTGCAAGCGCTGCCGCAGCGCAGCTCGAGGTGTACATCGACAACAGCAACGCGTCGTTGGGTTCAGCGAATACGATTCCCTGGGGCCAGGCCGGAGGATACACGTCCCTCCACGTGTACACGGCTGCCCAACTTGCAGCGGCGGGGCTCTGCCCTGGGGCGACGCTCACGGATTTCGCCGTGGCGCCATCGACAAGCGGGGGGGGCAGCTACAACGCTCCCCAGGCACGACTCCAGATCGGCCATCTCGCCGTCGATCCGCCGGTGGCAGGTGCGTGGCTCACGCACCTCGACTCGCCGGTGACGGCCCACGATCTCACGTCCGGCCCCTACACCTTCTCCTGGGTGCCCAACATCTGGACATCGCTGCCCGGGGTGTCCACGGCGGGCTTCGTCTGGGACGGCGTACGCAGCATCGGCATCCTCTACACGTCGTCGGCGGGCACGACGGGGACCTTCAGCGCCCGGCGCACGACGACGAACCTGCGCCACGGCGTCAACGTGTTCAACGCGACCACCCAGGCGCCGACGACAACCGGTCTCTTCGCCATGAAGACGCGTATGACGTGGGCCGGCTACTCCGGGGGCTACACGTGCACCATCGCCCAACCCGGCGGCGCGGGGGCGGATCTCTTCATCGACAACATGGGCGGAACCCCCGGGAACAGCTATCTGAACATCATGACCCAGAATGCGGGAGCCTTCCCCGCCGGTTGGGCCTTCGGCGTGGACATCCCCCTCGATGACCTCGTCGCCGAGATCGTCTGGGGCAACCCGTTCTTCGGCACGCTCGACGCCTGCGGCCAGAAGCACCAGGTCGTCCTCGCCCCGATCCCGTCCGGAATCACGGCCTACATCGTCGCGCTGGAGCTTGCCGGCGGAATCCCCGTCAACGTCTCGACGCCCTTCATCTACGTGACGCCCTGACCCCCGTCGGCCCGTCCATGCCGCGGACGCGCCGAGGAATGCCTTGACCATCTAGGGCCGGCCTCTGTACCATGCGACGCCGTGGAAGGAGCGTGGCTCCTTCGTGCCGTGTTTCCCCGCCGCAGATCCGCTGGCTCATGCCCGGTTGTGCATCCGGAATGAGTCCGAGCCGGCAATGCCGGACGGTGGCGGGGGGTCTGTCACTTCCAGGAGTTGAGAAATGAAGCGCGCGCCCGCCGTCGCCCTCGTTGCCTTGGTCGCTCTCGCGAGTATGGCCACTGCGCAGATCCAGGTCTTCGTCGACAACAACAACCCGGCGACGGGCACGTCCAACCTGTACCCGTGGGGTACCAGTAGTGGGAATACCTCGCTTCATGTGTACACGGCTGCCCAGCTCGCGTGGGCCGGGGTGGCTCCCGGGGCGATTCTCACGGACTTCGCCGTCGCGCCGTCGTCGGAATCGGGTACGGCAGGGACTTTCAACGCTCCCCAGGCCCGGCTCCAGATCGGGCATCTCGCGGTGGATCCGCCGGTTCCCGGTGCGTGGCTCACCCACCTCGACTCTCCCGTGACGGCCCACGATCTCACGTCGGGTCCCTACACCTTCGCCTGGACGGCCGACACCTGGATCTCACTGCCGGGCGTGCCCGCGGCGGGCTTCGTATGGGACGGCACCCGCAGCATCGGCGTGCTCTTCACGAAGTCGTCGAGCACGACCGGAGCCTTCGAAATCCACAGGTGCACGAATCTGCGCCACTACGTCAGCATCTTCAACGCGACGACCCAGGCGCCGGCCAGCGACGGCCCCTATGCCATGAAGGCGCGCATGACGTGGACCGGCTGCTCCGCGGGGGGAGGGTACACCTGCACCCTCGCCCAGCCCAGCGGCGCGGGGACGGACCTCTTCATCGACAACGTCGGGGGAGCCGCGGGCAGCACCTACCTGAACATCATGACCCAGAATGCCGGGACTTTCCCCACCGGTTGGGCCTTCGGCGTGGATATCCCCATGGGCGACCTCGCCGCCGAGATCTTCTGGGGCGATCCTTTCTTCGGCAGCCTCGATGCCTGCGGCGAGAAGCACCAGGTCATCCTCGCGCCGATCCCCTCGGGCATCACGGCCTACATCGTCAGCGTGCAGTTCACGTCGGGCGGCCTCGTGCTCGCGACGGCGCCCTTCGTCTACGTCACGCCGTAGCGACGGGCGTTTCTCGATCGGGGCCAAGCCGGGGGTCGCGCCCGCCGCGACGCCCCGCCCCTTCCTCAGCGCAAGAGCCCCCGACCCTCGATGAAGGTCCAGTAGCTGCGCGCAGGAACGTCCCGCGCCTCCTCCGTGGAGCCGTCGGGCCATCGGACGATGACCCGATCCGCGCGGCCGGCGTCGCCAAGGCCGAAGACGAGGCGCAGATCGCCCTGGGACAGGTAGGAGCCGGCGCTCCGCACCTCGTCGAAGCGGGTGCGGCCTCCGGCCTCGATCGTGACCCTCGCTCCGACCGCCGTGCGATCCCTCCGCGTGCCCTCGAGCCGGAATCCGATCCAGGAGAGCCGGTTCCCGCCGGCGTTCTCGAAGAGCACCGCGGTGCCGCCATTCTGCGTCAGGATGAGATCCTCGTCGCCGTCGTTGTCGAGATCCGCCGTCGCGAGACCTCGGCCCACCCGCGGCCTTGGGAAGAGCTTCCCGGCCTCCCCGGTGACATCGGCGAAGCGGAGCCCTCCGAGGCCCCGGTAGAGCGTTGGCGGCTGCGCGTGGGTCGTCTGCGGATCCACATCCGGGGCGTTGTCATAGATGTGGCCGTTGGCCACGACGATGTCGTCGATGCCGTCGGAATCGTAGTCGAGGAACCGGATCCCGAAGCCGAGCCGCCGTAGGCTCGTCTCCGCCGTGCCCGTCATGCGGGAGATCTCGGTGAAGAGCATGGCCCCGTCGTTCCGGTAAATCGCATTCGTCTCACCCTGGTAGTTCGAGACGATGATCTCGAGGAGCCCGTCCCCGTCGAGGTCGGCCATGTCCACGCCCATGCCGGCCTCCTCGCGGCCCTCCTCGCTGTACCCGGCCCCCGACGTGAGCGTGAGGTCCTCGAAGCGACGTCCGTCCGTGTTGCGGAGGAGGAAGTTCGGGCAAAGGTCATTGGCGCAGTAGATATCCGGTCGGCCGTCATTGTCGAGATCCGCCACGCCCACGGCGAGGCCCTTGCCGCGGAGACTGCCCAACCCGGCGGCCTCCGTGGCGTTCTCGAAGGTCCCATCGCCCCGGTTCCGGAAGAGCGACACTCCGTCAGGATCGTAGATGTCCGGCTGGCAGTAGACGCGAACGCCCCGCAGGTGGCACGGCAGGTCCTTCTGAAGCCCCCAGACCACGTAGTTCTGGACGAAGAGGTCGAGGCGTCCGTCCGAATCGAAGTCGAGGAAGGCCGCGCCCGTGCTCCAGCGGGGGTCGTCGGCGCCGGTCGCAGCGGTCACGTCCGTGAAGGTCGAGTCTCCGTTGTTGCGGTAGAGGATGTTGGAGCCGAGGCAGGTCACGTAGAGGTCGGTGTCGCCGTCGGCATCGTAGTCGGCAGCGGCGGCCCCCATGCCGAAGCCGCGCCCCGCCACGCCTGCCTTCTCGGTCACGTCCCGGAAGCACAGGCCGCCGAGATTCCGATAGAGGCGGTTTCCGCCTCCGCCCGCCGCCCCGGTCCCCGGCACGGGACCCGAATCCACGAAGTAGATGTCCATGAGTCCGTCGCCGTCCGCATCGAGAACGGCCACCCCGGAGCCCATCGTCTCCGGGATACGCTTCTCCGGCGTCCGACCGTTCCGGTGCACAAAGGCGATGCCGGAGGCCGCCGTCACGTCCCGGAAGACGGGCGGGCCGCCCTCTGCCGGTGCGGAATCATCCGCGGGGGCCGTCGATCCCGCCGATCCGGGTTGCCCCTCGCCGCAGGCAGCGAGGAGGCCGAACAGGAGCAGGATCCCTGCGGCCCCGCGGGTCAACGACCGCCTCCCAGGCGGGAGAGTCGCTCGAACTCGGCGCGGGCCTTGCGACTTTCCTCCGGGCGGCCCTGCCGGGCGTGGATCTCGGCGAGATACGCGTGGACCTGGGGCACCTCGGGCGCAAGCCCTCGGGCCTCCATGATGAGGGCCATCGCGGCGTCGAGGCGGCCCGCGTCCATCTCGCGGCGGGCCCCGTTGAGTCGTGTCGCCACCCGGACCCGGAGCTGCTCGGCGGCGAGGGTCACGTCGGTGAGGGCCTTGAACCGGGCGATGTGCCTCTCGCCCCGCGCCCGATCCCCGAGGCGGAGGAGGGCCTGGCCGAGATTCAGGTGCGCACTCGGCATGTCGGGCGAGAGGGCGAGGCAGGCTTCGAAGTCCCGGACGGCCTCCGCCCATTCCCGCCGCTTGAACCGAAAGAGGCCGAGGTGGAAGCGGATGACCGGATCCGAGGGGTCGACCTCGGCGGCCGTGCGGAAGGACCGGAGGGCGGCCTCCGCGTCCCCCCGTTCCGCCGCGATCCGCGCGACGTAGAGATGCGGCTTCCCGTAGCG
>CAYQRN010000142.1:0-11675 GCA_964419995.1 uncultured Planctomycetia bacterium | reverse complement strand
GCCTCGCCGGCCTTGACCCTGGCGATGAACGCGGGGATGCGGTCCTTCGTGCCGATCTCGTCGAGCATGCGGAGGACCTGCTCGTTGGCTCCGCCGTGGAGCGGGCCGTACAGGGCCGCCGTGGCCGCGGCGATGCACGAATAGGGGTCGGGCTGGGAGCTGCCGACGCCGCGCATCGCGTTCGTGCTGCAGTTCTGCTCGTGGTCGGCGTGGAGGATGAAGAGCACGTCGAGGGCCCGCTCGAGGGTCGGGTTCGGGACGTAGCTCCGCTCCGTCATGCGGAACAGCATGCTGAGGAAGTTGCCGGTGTAGGAAAGGCTGTTGTCCGGGTAGACGTAGAAGAGACCCTTCGAATGCCGGTAGGCGTAGGCCGCGAGGGTGATCATCTTCCCGATGAGCCTGAAGAACTGGAGCCGGCGGACCTCGGCGCTCCGGATCTCCTTGGCATCGGGGTAGATCGTCGAGAGGGCGGCCACCGTGCTCACGAGCATGCCCATGGGGTGGGCATTGTGAAGGAAGCCGTCCATGTACTTCTTGATGTTCTCGTGGACGATCGTGTGGTTCAGGATGCTGCGGGTCCAGTCGTCGAGCTGCCCGGCCGCGGGCAGATCGCCGTGGAAGAGGAGGTAGGCGGTCTCGAGGTACGTCGACTTCTCGGCGAGGACCTCGATGGGGTAGCCGCGGTACTCGAGGATGCCCCGGTCGCCGTCGATGTAGGTGATGCGGCTCTTGCACGACGCGGTGTTGAGGTAGCCCGGGTCGTAGGTCATGAGGCCGAAGTCGTCCGCGTCGACCTTGATCGCACGGAGGTCCGCGGCGCGGATGGTGCCGTTCTCGATCGGAAGCTCGTAGCTCCGGCCGGTGCGGTTGTCTGTGATCGTGACGCTGTTCGTGCCCATCCCGCGGCGGTGCTCCTTTGAGGGCTCCGAACGTAGCCGCTCCGGCGCGGGGAGTCAACCTGCGGCGGGCGCTGAAAAGCAGCGCGCCCCCGGGGAGGCCCCGAAGGCGCGCGACGATCCGCGGAGGTGATGGCGGATAGGCGATCAGTAGAGCGTGTACATCATGATGCCGGGGTCGGAGGGCGTGAAGTTCACGGTCGTCCCGGCGAGGTTGAAGGCCGTGGCGCCCGAGGCGAAGAGTTCGTTCATCGACTCCATCGCGCCGCCGCTATACGGTCCGAGGGAGCCACCGGCGAGCCGGTCGCTGATGCGGCCGAGCGGCGAAGCGGGGCCGAAGACGGTGATCGGCGTGGCGAGTCCGCCGCCCGGCGTGATGCCGACGAGGCAGTCCGCGAGGGAGCAGGCGCCGTAGGTGAAGGAGATGTCGCCCGTGGCGAGGGTCAGAGTCACGGTGACGGTGTTGGAGCCGCCGACCGAGTACTCGGGCACGGACGTGAACGCGACGGTGAAGGTCACGCCGTCGTCGAGCTTCGTGACCGACCCCGCCGCGACGGGATAGAGATCGTCCCACATCTGGCAGACCTTCGGGAGTCCGGTGTTGAACCCCGACTGCGACTCTCCGAGGCTCGTGTGGAGGCCGCCGAAGGTCAGGTTGCCATTCGAGTTGACGTACACCGTGGAGTAGGGGATGCCGTAGAAGGTGAACGTGCTCCCGCAGAGGAGCGGCACGGCGTGGCTCGTGTCATCGCCCGTGGGCACAGGAACCGGGGCGACGTCGAGGTTCGTGTAGATACGCGTCGCCGCGGTGAGCGTGTAGAGCGTCGCGGGGTTCGGGAAGATGCCCTGGAGGTTCGCCCATTCCGAGCCGCAGCCGCCGGCGGGCAGGGTGACCGGGAAGGTGGCGGAGCCGGACGCGCCGGTCCGGAAGATCCAGCTGAGGACGCCGGACGCGCTCATTCCGTCCGCGACGACCTCGAGGGGAGGGAAGGCCGGCGGCCCGATATCGACGAAACCGAAGGGCGTGCTCAGGACTCCCGGCATCAGGACGCCGCCGAGGGCGGGATTCGCGTTCACGATGACGAAGGGCGTGGAGGCCGGACCGCTCAGCGTGAGCGTCACCGTCGAGGCGGCGAGTACGTTGGCCTGGAACGGGCCGGGGGCGGGCGCCGCGCCGATCCCGTTGACCGTGAGGCTTCCTGAAGCGGAGTTCGGCTGCTGGGCCGTGCCGGCCAAGGCGAGGGCGAGGCAGAGAAGAGCGACGAGCGGTCCGCGCATGAGGAGGATCTCCTTCGATGGTCTCAGGGAAGAAAGCGACTGGAGTCTGCATATCCTCCGCCGGGAACGAACCGGCGGTGGGCCGCGTCCGATAGGGTTGCAGGATGGCCGGTACGGCAACCGGCGTGGACAGTCGTTCCGGTTCGAGGCGGCGCCTCGACGTTGCGACGATACCGGATTCGACCCCGGAGGGTCAATGCGGCTCCGGATTCCCGGTCAGGTGTCGGCCTGGGCCGTGTCGAGGGGGCGATGATCCGCCGGAAGTGCCTCCGGACGCCGGTCTTGCGGCCGGAGGGGCTCCTTCGCGCCGGTCAGTAGAGGGTGTAGGCCGTTTTCGCGGGGTTCGCGGGGGAGAAGTTCGCGGTCGCGCCGGCGAGGTTGAACGCCGTGGCGCCCGAAACGAAGACCTCGTTCAGGGACTCCATGGCGCCTCCGGTGTACGATCCGAGCGCGCCGCCGGTGATGCGATCGCTGATGCGACCGATGGCCGATCCGGGCGCGAAGACCGTGACGGGCGAAGCGAGGCCGCCGCCCCGCGTGATGCCGACGATGCAGTCAATGAGCGAGCATCCGCCCCAGGTGATCGAGATGTCGCCTCCGCCGTACGCGAGGGTCACGGACACGGTGTTCGACCCGCCCAACGAGTACTCGGGGACTGCGCTCCAGGTGGCCGTGAACGTCGCGCCGTCGTCGAACTTGGTGACAGAACCGCCGACGCCGGGATTCAGGTCGTCCCAGAGGTGACAGATCCGCGGAAGTCCCGAGTCGAACGCCGCCTGCGTCTCGGTATAGGTCGCGTCACCGCCGCCGAAGGTCAGGTTGCCGTTCGACGTGATGTAGAGGCTGGCGTGCGTGGTGCCGTAGAACGTGAAGGAGTTGCAGGAGGCGAAGGGATACCAGTGCGTCGTGTCATCGCCGGCGGGGACGGCGACGGGGCCCGGATCCGGTCCGGGCGTCGTGTAGGAGAGCTTGTGCGCCGCCGTCAGGACGTAGGTGAGGACGGGATGCGGGAAGATGGACTGGAGGTTCGCAAAGTCCACGGGGCAGCCCCCCGCCGGGAGCGTGATCGGATACGTCGACGAGCCGGACGTCCCCGTCTGGAAGATCCAGGCCGCGACGCCGGTGGCGGTGAAGCCGTTCACGATGATCTCGAGGGGCGGGAAGGACGGCGGTCCGATGTCGACGGCGCCGTAGGGCGTCCCGAGGATGCCGGCGGCCGTGATGCCGCCGAGGGCCGGGTTTGCGTTCACGACGGCGAAGGGCGTTGTGGCGGGGCCGCTCATGGTGACCGTGGCGGTGGAGCCGCCGAGGACGTTCAGGAAGAACGGACCCGGCGCGGGGGCGGCGCCGATGCCGTTGATGACCATGCTGCCGGCGGCCGAGTTCGGCTGCTGCGCCGGTGCCATGGCGATGAGAACAAGAACCGCGAGGGCTGTGGACAGTGTGCGCATCGCTCATCCTCCATCACGTTGAGCCGGCGTGGCGGGCGGCGGTCCGCCGGGGATTCCCCGATACGGCGGGGCGAGAGGGCGCCAGCCGCGCCCCAGTCTGGAGGAGTACCTCGGTTCTGTCAAGGTACCGGCGGAAAGATCCGCGGTGTCCCGGGTCAGTGCAGCGTGTAGGCCGTCATCGCCGGATTCGCCGGCGAGAAGTGTGCCTGGGCTCCGCTCAGGTTGAAGGCCGTGGCGCCGCCGACGAAGACCTCGTTCAGCGACTCCATCGCGCCGCCGGTGTAGGTTCCGAGGGCCCCGCCGGTGATGCGGTCGCTGATGCGGCCGAGGGGGGATGACGGACCGAAGACCGTGGCCGGCGAACCGAGGCCGCCGCCCGGCGTGATGCCGGCGATGGCATCCGCGGTCGTGCAGGAGAGCCAGCCCAGGGTCAGTCCGCCCGTGCCGTACTGGAGCATCAGCGAGAAAGTGTTCGAACCGATGGCGGAGTACTCCGGCACGCCGATGAAGGAGAGCGTGAGCGAGTACGTGTTGTCGAACTTGGTGACGCCGCCGGCCGCGGACGGATAGAGATCGTCCCAGAGCGCGCAGGCCCGCGGCAGCCCGACGTCGAAGGACGACTGGGATTCGGAGTACTCGAGGGACGGTCCACCGAAGGTCAGGTTGCCGTTCGAGTTCACGTAGACGCCCGAATAGGCGATGCCGAAGAAGGTGAAGGTGGCGCCGCAGGCGAAGGGGACGAAGTGGCTCGTGTCGTCGCCGGCGGGAATGACGACGGATGTCGTGTCTCCGCCGCTCCAGAGTTGCGTGGCCGCCGAGAGGGCCCAGGTGGACGCGGGATCGGGGAACACCGCCTGGAGGTTCACCCACGTGACGGGGCATCCCCCGGCCGGCACGGTGATGGGGTATGCCGAAGATCCTGAAGGGCCCGTGCGGTAGATCCAGGAGAGGGGGCCGGCCGTCCCGATGCCGTCCACGAGGATCTCGAGCGGGGGGAACGCGACGGGGCCGAGATCCACGATGCCGAAGGGCGTCGTGAGTGCGCCTGCCATCACGCTGCCTCCGAGAAGCGGATTGGCGTTCACGAGGGTGAATCCGGTGAGAGGCGGGCCGCTCATCGTGATCGTCGCTGTGGTGCCGGGGGCGATGTTGACGGAGAAGGGGCCCGGCGCGGGTGCCGCGCCGACGCCGTCGATGACGAGGCTCGCTGCCGCGGAGTTGGGTTGCTGGGCCGCCAGCGAGGTCATGACTCCGGCGAGGAGGAGCGCGGCGACGGTGATTCGCATGGTCGTGGGTCCTGGTTGTCGTGGAACGGGTCGAAGGCGGCGGTCGGGACGGATGACGAAACACCCCCGGAGGGTTGCCCTCCGGGGGTGCGTGCTGCCGGCATGCAGCGGACGGCGTCTCAGTAGAGCGTGTAGGCCGTGACGGCCGGGTTCGCCGGCGTGAAGCTCACGGTGGCTCCCGTGAGGTTGAACGCCGTGGCGGCCGAGACGAAGACCTCGTTCAAGGACTCCATGGCGCCGCCCGTGTACGGGCCGAGAGCCCCGCCCGTGAGGCGGTCGCTGATGCGGCCGATCGGCGACGTGGGCGCGAAGATCGTGACCGGCGTGGCGAGCCCGCCGCCGGGCGTGATGCCGACGATGCAGTCGAGGAGCGAACAGGCGCCGTAGGTGATCGAGATGTCGCCCGTGGGGAGCGTGAGGGAGACCGAGACCGTGTTGGCGCCGGTCGATGTGTACTCGGGGACGGCCGTCCAGGTGGCGGTGAAGGTCACGCCGTCGTCCAACTTCGTGACGCCGCCCGCGGGGTAGGGATAGAGGTCGTCCCACAGGTGGCAGATCTTGGCGACGCCGGTGTTGAAGGTGGTCTGGGACTCGGTGTAGGTCGTGAAGGCCCCGCCGAGCGTCAGGTTGCCGTTCGAGTTGACGTAGATCGTGGGGTACGGCACGCCGTAGAAGGTGAAGGAGCTTCCGCAGAGGAGGGCGTAGGGCGTGCTCGAGTCATCGGACGTGGGAACGACGACCGGGGCCATGTCCGGGCCGCTGTACAGCTTGTGGGCGGCGGTCAGCGAATAGACCGTCGCTGGGTCCGGGAAGATGGCCTGGAGGTTGGCCCAGTCCGTCGGGCAGCCGCCGGCCGGCAGCGTGATCGGGTAGGTGGACGAGCCCGATGCGCCCGTGCGGAAGATCCACGAGGCGACGCCCGTCGTCCCGATGCCGTCGGCCACGACCTCGAGGGGCGGGAAGGCGATGGGGCCAATGTCTACGATCCCGAAGGGCGTGGCGAGCGTGCCGGCGGCCGTGACGCCGCCGAGCGCGGGGTTCGCGTTCACGATCACGAAGGGCGTCGCGGCCGGGCCGCTCATGGTGATCGTGTTGGTCGTCCCCCCGCTGGCGTTGATGAAGAACGGACCCGGCGCAGGGGCGGCTCCGACACCGTTGATGACCATGCTGCCGGCGGCCGAATTGGGCTGCTGGGCCGGCACCGCCGCGGCCAGCGCTATGGCGGCCACGGTGGCGATCAGAAGGTTGCGCATGTCGACTTCTCCTTGGGCGCTGCCGCCCGCCGCCTGGCAGGGCATCTCCGCGCGGGCCGATGGCGTCAGGGGAACGGCCGCAGAAACGGTTGTGACGAGACGAAACGGCAAGGCAGTCCGCGGATCGGCACTGCCTGATGACGAGCTTAGAGGATGAGCGACAGCATCGCAACGGCGGGGCCGATTCCGAAACCCCAGGGGGAACGTTTCGGTTCAACGGACCTCGGCGGTCGGGCCCTCGCCGGAGCGGGGGGCGACGGCTCGCACGAGCCGGACAGCTTTCACCTGCAATTCGTTTCCCTGCAACGCGATGCGGAAATCGGCCCCGCCATTCTGGCGGTTCGACAGCCGTGCGTCGGGCAAGGTGAAACGTGCGGTGAGCCAGCGTCCGGTGCCGCGCCGCTCGAGCGATGGCGTGGACTTGTACGCACCGTCGAGCGCGGCATTCCGGTCGTGGGAATCGTAGTGAAGCGTGATCCGGCCGCGCCCGCTGTCGAGGAACTCGACCGACACCTCGAAGGCCCCCGCGGCGGCCGTGGCGAACTCGTCCGCGACGCGGAAGTACAGGTAGCGCCACGCTCCCTCGGGACGCTCGGGCGAACAGATCGCCGCGTCGTCCCCGTCGCCAACGATCCGGAACGGTCCGTCCTCGGCCGCCGCCAGGGCGAGGCCGTCTCCGACGCCGCCAGGGCTCCGCGCCCCGCGCAACTCCACGGACGAAGCCGCCGGATCGCCTTTCCACCACCCGCGGTCGCCCCGCGGAATCGGTTCGGGGTAGCGGAGCCGGATCGGATCTCCCGCGACCGTGACGCCCTGGCGCAGGGCGTCCGTGAAGCGCAGCGTGAGCGCGACGTAGGTCCGGCCGTACTCCGTGCAGGGAGCGATCCCCGTGCCCTCGTGGAATTCGTTCCAGGTCTCCACGAACACCAGAGAGGGCCGGCGCCGCAGGACGGCATCCCAGGAAT
Organism: uncultured Planctomycetia bacterium; assembly: GCA_964419995.1. Classification (GTDB taxonomy): domain Bacteria; phylum Planctomycetota; family CAYQRN01; genus CAYQRN01. Next base: position 4,546 of record CAYQRN010000142.1, on the reverse strand, counting down.
GGACGTAGAAGTCGCCGTCTTCCCGGTGTCTGAGCGGTGTTCGTCGTCCGGGGACCGGCGCGTCGTCATATCCCGGCCCGAGGGTCATGACGAGGCTGTCGCCCGTGGGGCCGTGCAGGGCGGATCCCCAGCGGTAGACCGCATCGGCGCCCGGTCCCCACGACTCCTCGGCGACGATGAAGAGCGGTGTGTGGTAGGTCTCGAAGAAACTCCGGCGGAGAGTGTCGAAGGTGCGGCGATCGTGGGGCGCGCCGAAGGAACTGTAGAGGACGGCGAGCGCGTGCGGGGGATCGGCGGCCGTCGAGTCCGGCCGCATGACGAGATGCGCGGGCCGGCTGAAGGTGAACCAGTGCCGGCGCGGGATCTGCCGAAAGAAGTCCACGACGGTCCGGACGAAGATCGTGCGGTGCTCCGCGGTCGTGAGGTCGAGGGTGCCGGAAGCGTCTTCTCCGCGCACGGACCGGAGGAGCGTCGACGTGTCGTAGAAGAGGCCGATCTTCGGCGCGCCCTCCCGGTCCCGGGCGACCGTGTCGAGGGCTTCGGCGAGGGGAGCGAGACCGCCGTTCGAGAAGAGGTTGCAGGGGGCGTCCGGGCGGTCCGGAATCCCCCAGTAGACGGGGAGCAGGAAATCGAGCCCGGCCTGCCGGGCCGTTCGGAGCTCGCCGGCGTGCCACTCCGGGCGGAGGAAGTCCACGCCTGCGGGGTCGGCGAAGTGCTGGCCGAGGCCGTCGGTACCGTCCGCGTTCGTGAAATGCGAGTCCGGATGGCGGTACCAGTAGAAGTAGTAGGCGCCGGCGGCCGGGAGCGGAGACGGCGCCTCCTGCGCCGCAGCGGCGCGCGCCATCCCGGCGGCGAGAACGATCACGGACAGGGACGACGGGACGCGGATCACAGGTGGATGGCCTCCGCTCCGGCCGCGGCGTTCACGACGAGGACGGCGCTCCGGGCCTCGGCCGCGGATGCCGGCGCGAGCTCCGGTTGCAGTGACCGGAGGTCGCGCTCGTAGTAGTTCGCGATCACGCTGTCGATGATCGAGGGGGTCCTCGCCGCGGGGGCCACGGCGATGACGCTTCCGCCGAAGCCGGCGCCCACGACCCGCGCCCCCAGCGCGCCCGCCTCGCGAAGACGTTCCACGAGCCGGTCCACTTCGGGCGTCGAGACGCCGTAGTCGTCGCGGAGGCTCCCGTGGCTCCCATCGAGGAGGTACCCGAGCCCCTCGACCTCGTGGCAGCGGAGCATCTCGCAGGCTTCGTCGACGCGGAGCGCCTCGGTGAGGAGGTGGCGGACACGGTGCGCGAGAACGGGCGCGTCGGCGGGGAGGGCGGCGAGGACTTCCTCCACCGACAACGGATCCTCCTCGCTCCGGAGCCGCGCCAGCAGGGCCTGGTAGACCGCCGGAGGGCGCAGATCCGCCGCCGGTGCTTCCGGGAAGGCGAGGCGCGCGAGGTGGAGGGCTGCCATCGCCGTTTCCGAGACGCGCTGGTTGTAGCCAGCCCGGGCCGCTCCGCCCTTGTCCGCCCGCACGAGGGAATGGGCCACGATCCAGTCGTAGCCGTCGGGAAGGGGGATCGGCGTCTCGCAGAGGGGATTCCACTCGATCCGCAGGGCGTGCCCTCGGAGTCCGAGGAGGCAGATGGACTGATCCATGGCCCCCGTCGCCGTTCCGCGTCCCCTCTCCCAGGTCGCGATGTGCTCGGCGAGACAGCGGCGCCGCCCGCGGTCCGAAAGGGCGTCCTTCCCGTGGGAACCGAGGCATGCGAGGGTCAATGCCACGGCCAGGGCTCCGGACGACGAGACGCCCGCCGCCGCCGGGAGGTCCGAGGCGATGACGCAGGTCATGCCGCCGAGCGCGAGTCCGGAGCCCGCACACTCCTTGCGGATTCCGGCCAGGATGCGGAGGGCGAGGTCGGTCCAGTCCCCCGTGGGCTCCCGGGGCGGGAGCGCTCCGGCGTCGAACTCCCGGGACGGGAAGTCGGCCGCCGTGTTGAAGAGGCGAAGCCGATCCGGGTGGGGGGCCGCGAGGACCACGATGTTCCGGTCGATGGCGAACGGAAGGACCGGGAGCCCGTTGTAATCGACGTGCTCGCCGATGATGTTCACTCGGCCCGGGGCGCGATAGGCGACGAGGGGAGGACCCGTGTCCGGAGGCCAGGCTGCGAGAGCCGACTCGATCAGGGAAGCGAGCATGGTCCGTGCCTCCGACCCGGGGACTCTACAACGGCCGCGCCGGGGCGAACAGTCCGCGGGACGCGAGCACATAAGCCGATCATGGACAATGAGTTGCTGTCGTCACATGGCGCTGGTGCGGAGCGCCAGGCGCGGTCGCCCGGGCGCCGCCGCCACCGGTGTCGCGAAAGACAGCGCTCGCCATGGAATAGGATGGGTCGGGATCTCGTTATGCTGTCCGGAACGGCGGAGGACGCCGGAGGGCCTGCGGAGCCATGGCCGCCATCGTGACGGCGGCCTCCGCGCCCCACCGACCGGCCGCCATGAATCCGGATTCCAGAGTGCACTTCACCAAGGAGCCAAGGATGACCAGGTGTCTCTCGATCGCGCTCGCGCTTCTCGCGGCGTTCGGCATGTCCGTGACGGCCCAGGATTGCCCGGCGAAGCAGGGCTGCGACGAGGGCGGCAAGTCCTGCTGCCCGTCGGAGCTCACGAAGAACGCCCAGGATCTCGCCGCGGCGTGGAAGGCTCTTCCCGCCCGTCTCGAGGCTCTTCCCGAGGCCGACTCGAAGGAACTGATCTTCGCGCGCGCCAAGCTCCAGGCCACATGCCCGGCCTGCCAGAACTTCGCGCCGACCTTCGCCTTCCTGAAGGCGAGCTTCGCCGCCCAGGCGGCCTTCGACCAGAAGGCGATGGAGTGCTGCAAGGACGGCCAGACCTGCCCCGAGTGCGAGAAGTTCCCGAAGGAGGCTCGCGAGGCCTTCGCCCGCCGCGCCGAGGCCACCAAGGCCGGGCTCGTGCTCCTCACGGCGATGTGTGACGCCGCCGCCACCCAGAAGAAGGATGGCGCCTGCGGGGATGGGGGCTGCGGCAAGGAGAACCAGGCAGCCCAGCAGGCGAAGCAGGCCGGCGGCTGCTGCAAGGACAAGGCGGCGGCCCAGCAGGCGAAGAAGGACGAGGGCTGCTGCGTCGGTGGCGCCGGCTGCGGCATGGATGCCTGCGAATCGAGCGGCGACTTCGCCGCCCTCGCCGTCAAGGCCGAGGCCGTTGCGAAGACCTGGTCCGAGACGATCCCCGCCGCGTGGGAGCAGACTTCGGCTGATGAGGCCGCGGCCCGCACCCAGGCTCTCGCGACCCTCTCCGCGAAGCACCCCGGCGTGCCCGTGAAGATGGCGAGCCTCCGCATGATCGAGGCGATCACGGCCCTCCAGGTCGCCGCCGACGAGACCTGCGCCTCCAACTGCCCCTCGAAGTGCGACCCCGAGGTCTTCGCGAATAATCCGGCCATGAAGGCCATGGCGGATCAGTTCGCCGCCCGTGCGGCGCTCGCGGCGAAGACGCACGCTGTCGCAAGGTCGATGAACGCGTTCATGGGGAAGGTCATGCCGAAGTCCTGCGGGAAGTCCTGCCCCTCGGCGGAGCCCACTCAGAACAACTGAGCCTGCCCTGTGATCGACACCGGATCCTCCGGATCCGGCGCCTGGACGGCCCGCAGCGATGCGGGCCGTCTGCGTTTCCGGGGCGGGAGATCGTCGGTCGTGTGGGGCTGCGGTGCCGGGGGGGGTGGTTCAGTCGGCCCGCGGTCCCGCGGCGCCGCTCTTCTCGAGGGCGCGCCGGACATCCTGGGCGCCCCGGCGGACGAGTCGCGTGAGCTCCCGCACGTCGAACTCCGGGAAGCGGCGGTCGCGCAGAACGAAGCGGCCGTCGATGATGACGCTCTCGACGAGGTGAGAGCCCATTCCGAAGAGGACGTGCTCGTGGATGGTCTCGGGCTTCACGAGGACGTTGGGGTGGTAGTCGAGCACGACGAGATCGGCGGCCGCGCCCGCCTCGAAGGAGCCGAGGGTCACGCCAAGGAGGTCTCCGGCCAGGCGCTGGCCCTCGAGGAGCATGCCGGCGATGGACGAGGGCGTGGCCGGCGCGCCGGCCTCCCGCGCGCGGCAGTAGGCCGCTCGCGCCTCCTCGAACATGTCGGCGCGGGCGCCACCGCTGCCGAGCGCGACGCGAGGCGCCCCCGCCACCGCGGTGGCATGGGGGCGCCCGGCCAGCATGTCGGCCCGGGGACAATGCACGAAGGCTGCCCCCGACGCCGAGATCTTCTCGACGTCGGCGGGGCGAAGGCCCGAGCCGCCCGCGATGAGGGTGGCTGGTCCGGAGATGCCGGCCGCCGCAAGCCGGTCGGCGAGGGAGGGCGAGGCGGGTGCGCCGGAGGCAGCCACATGGACGCCGCACCGGAGCTCGGCGGCGAGGCTCCCGGCCGCGCGGAGCGTCCCCGACGCGCCGGCCGCCGCGCCCACGAGGGCTGCGACGGTCTCGCCCGAGGCCGAACGCGCGAATCGCCGGTTCTCCGCGACGGCGGCCTCGCGGGCCGAAGCGCCGT
>CAYQRN010000141.1:0-11721 GCA_964419995.1 uncultured Planctomycetia bacterium | reverse complement strand
GTGACGGGTGCGAGGTGGCGCGGCATGAGATCGAGCTGGCACTTCCGCAGGAACTGGGCGCAGTCGTCGGCGGTCAGGAGACGCCCCGAGGAGAAGGGGTCCACGTAGATGCGGAAGGGATCTTCCTCGTAGCGCACGAGGAAGTGGTAGGGCATGCCGACGCCACGGAGGGGGAGGTCGAGGCGGCGCGCGACGAGGAGATAGACGACCGAGAGGGAGATCGGGATCCCGACGCGGCGCTTCAGGATGCGCGAGATGAAGCTGTTGTGCGTGTGGTAGAAGCGCTCGGTGTTGCCGCGGAAGCCCTGGTCCTGCGTCATGTACCGCGCGAAGGACTCGATGCGGGCCCGGGGCGACCCGGCGCGGGCGAGGATCGGGCGCGCGCCGCCGGCGATGTCGTCGAGGGCCTCTCGGCAGGCGTCGTCGTCGAGATCGGGGTTCCAGATCCTCTCGATGTGGTACGCGCCGAGCTCGAGGTCCGGATCCTCCTCAGCGAGGAACTCGAGCATCCGCCGGTCCGCGTCGCCCCGGAGGATCTCGGCGATGAGGCGCCGCGCGAAGATCCGGACGGCAGGGTCGGGGTTCTCTCCGGCCGTTCGAAGGGCCGGCACGGCTCCGGAACCGTGGGCGAGGAAGCGGCGGCGCACGGCATCCCGGACGCTTGGCGTCTCATCGGCGAGGAGCGAGAGCAGGGCATCGAGTTCGGGATTCACGTCGGTCTCGGGCGGACGCGCGCGGAGCGTGGCGGAGGCGGATCGCCGTTGCGGGTGGCTGGCCGGCGAATCGGACGGCTCTTCGCAGTTTAGGCCCGGGGTCACGGTGCGGCAAGAGAAGTTTCGCGACTCCGTCGCGCGATCATCGCGTGCGACGTCGATGGAAGCTGCGGCGTGCATCCTCGCTCGCGAGGCGCAAGCGCGATTCGTTCGCTCTTCCCTGTCGCGTCGTGAGTTCGGAGCGGCGGTGCTCCGGCTTCCCGCGGCGGTCCGGGGCCTGCGGTGGCCTGCGACGCGGCAAGCGGCATCCTCCGTCACGTCGCCGGTGGACGGAAGTCACTCTCCGGCGGGCGCGTGGCCGCCATCGGCGTCCTGCTGCCGCGATTCCGTTTCGACGCCGAGTCCGTGGGCGACGCGGTTGATGTAGTTGAAGTACGAGACGATCTGGACGAGGTCGAGGAGGTCCCGGTCCGCGAGGCCGTGGCGCCGGAGGACGTCGAGATCGTCCCGGGAGACGCCGGTCTGATCGTGCGTCAGCTTCTCCGCGTAGTCGCAGAGCGCGCGCTCGCGGGGGGAGAGAGGCGCCCGCCGCCAGTCCTTCATGAGCGTCCGCGCCAGCTCGGGATCCCCGACCTCCGCCTGGAAGTCGTGCCCGTGCGCTTCGAGTCAGTACTCGCAGCGGTTCGCCGCCGAGACGACCGTGGCGATCATCTCCCGCTCCGCCCGGGAGAGTCCCGAGGGCCGGAACATGAGGACCTGGTAGAGCCCCATGGATGCCTCGATCTGTTCGGGCGCCAGGCTCATGCACCGAACGATGTTGTAGACCCGACCGGCGCGCCGGATGGCGGCGTCGAAGAGCTCACGGAGCCGTCCGGTGGCCTCACCGTCCCCGATCTCCCGGATGTAGGTCATGCGGCCGCACCTCCCTTCGTTTTACGTGCGTCCGGGCGGAATCGTACCATGAGAGGATGACTTCGCGGTCCGGGCATGTCTGGTCTCGGCGGCGGCCGGCTCCCGGCGGAAGCCTGGTCGCCGCCGTCGTCGGGCTTCTCGCCGCCGGAGGCATCGCGCGGCCCCAGGTGGAGAGCCGGCCTGCCACCGATTCCTCTCCGGCGCGAGCTCGGATCGAGCGGGCCGAGTCCCGTCTCTACGATCCTGTCGTCGCGGGCCTTCGCGACCTCAGCGCGCGCGTCCGCGTCGACGTGGCGCCGGCAGACCGGCCCCCCGTCGCGGTGACCGGCGCGATCTTCTGGAAGGCCCCGGACCGGGTCGCGGCAGAGGTGGATGCGGGCCGGGACTTCGGCGAGGCGGCGCGGGTGACGCTTCTCGATGTCGCGCGCTGGATCACGCCACCCCGGTTCTCGGAGCGACTGAGGGGGTACAGGCTTCGGGAGGTGGATGATCGTCTGATCCACGGCATCGCGACGATCCCCGTGATTCGCGCCACCGGCATCGCGGAGGTGCGCATCCGCTTCCGGGAGGACGGCCTCGTGGGATCCCTGGCCACGGTCCCCTCGTCCACCGACCAGTCCACCCGCGGCACCCTCGAGTACACGTGGACGGCCGCCGGCGACCGCTTCATCGTCTCCTCCGTGGTCGAGAGGACGGGCTCCGGAGACGTCACTCGCGTGGAGATCGACTACGCCCTCCGCGAGGGGCTGACTCTCGTCTCCCGGGTCGTCTCGACTTCCCCCTCCGTCCGCACGATCGCCACCCTCACCGAACATCGCGTCAACCCGGGCCTTGCGGACTCTCTCTTCCCGCCCCGCCGCCTCTGACCGCCGCCCTTGCCCCCTGCCTTCGTCAAGGGATAATCTCCCCCGGCGCCGGCTTCGGGACCGCCAAGGGCGTTTCCGGCCTCCGGCGCCACACAGGGCAGTAGCTCAATTGGCAGAGCAGCTGATTCCAAATCAGCAGGTTGCGGGTTCAATTCCTGCCTGCCCTGCTTTCGCCTCTTCACTCCGGCGCCGGAATTGGGAGTCTACGCACCGGAAGGCGGGACGGCGTGCAGGACCGGTCACGCGACGTTGATGTTGCCGGCGAGACCGGTGTCGCCCGCGCTTTCGATCAACCTCAGGGACGCGGAGCACTCCGCGATGCGGGTCTTTCGGCGGATGATGACGACGAGGCCCGGATGTTCCTGAGCCTTCGCCAGCGCAACAAAGTCGTCCCGGTTGCAGGTCACAAGGATCAGGTGGTTCATTCGAGCGTACGCGAGGACCACGTCATCCTTGGTCTCCGTTGACATCACCTCTCGGACCCGCACGACCCGATGTCCGGATTTCTCAGCAACGCCGCCGATCCGATCCGGGACATCGTGGTCCAGCAGGAAGTTCACGACTCAGGCGGACCCATCTGACGTGCGATGAGCAAGTCGACCTCGGACAGATGATCCTCATAGTACGCAAGGCACTCGTAGACCTGCGCCCTCGTCAGCGAGGGGAAGCACCGGATGACCGACTCGACGCTCTCCCCGTTCTGCAGGAGCCCGATGACATCATGGACGCCGATCCGTGTGCCCTCGACGCGTGCGTGGCCACCGCGAACGCCCTCGGTCCGCACGATGTAGCGGTAGCTCTCTGAAACCGTCGACATGATGAGAACGTACCTGCGCCTCCGCAGCGGGTCAAGAACGCCATGAGTATCCCTGGAGACACGCTGAACAGGATCGCCCCTGCGTTGTGCGCGACACGTGCGGTTTCCGCCACGAAACGTACGCGAGACGTATGGTTCCGTACTCGTTGCAACGCGGTGTCCTTGGAGCGCCGGTCGTAAAGCTCGGCGAAGAAAGCTGTTGCGGCTGCAACTTCTCCTTGAAGGGGCTATCCGGTTGACTCCAGTAGCCCCAACCGGTAGGGGTATGGGCCATGAATACGGAGGCCCCTCTGCCCGCGGAGGACTACCCGCGGACGCTGCTCGAGTTCGAGAGCCGGTTCTCGAGCGAGGACGGCTGCCGGGCGTACCTTGAGCAGCTCCGATGGCCGGACGGCATCCGGTGCGCGTCATGCGGTTGTCCCCGAGGGTGGCGTCGGGAGCGGGGGTTGTGGGTCTGCGGGTCCTGCGCGCACGAGACCTCCGTCACGGCCGGGACGATCCTGGGACGTACGAGGAAGCCCCTGCGGCTCTGGTTCCGCGCGATGTGGTTGGTCACCGCCCAGAAGTCGGGCGTGAGCGCGCTCGGGTTGCAGCGCCAGCTGGGTCTGAAACGCTACGAGACCGTCTGGATTTGGCTTCACAAGCTGCGCCGGGCCATGGTTCGGCCGGGGCGAGACCGGCTGTCCGGGACGGTCGAGGTCGACGAGACCTTCGTCGGGGGCGCCGAGACTGGCGTGTCCGGCCGCGAGACCGAGCAGAAGGCGCTCGTGGCCATTGCAGCCGAGCAGGACGGTCGGGGGATGGGGCGGATCCGCGTACGGCGGATCGAGGATGGGTCCGCGGACCAACTCCTCCCCTTCGTGGTGGACGCGGTCGAGCCCGGCTCCGTCGTCAGGACCGACGGATGGGTTTCCTACGAGGGGCTCAAGGGACTCGGGTTCAAACACAGGGTCGTGAACTTGGCACGGAGCGGACGACCCGCCCATGAGCTCCTTCCGCTCGTCCATCGCGTGGCCTCGCTCCTCAAGCGATGGTGGCTCGGGACGCATCAGGGAGCGATCCGCTGGGAGCATCTCGACGACTACCTCGATGAGTTCACCTTCAGGTTCCATCGCAGAAAGAGCCGGGTCCGGGGGAAGCTCTTCTTTCGGCTCGTCCAGCAGGTTCTCAACGTCGACCCCGTCACGTCGCGCGACGTGGCGGCCGCGCGCCGGGCGAGCGACCACAACATGTAGTGGTCACTGGAGTCAACCGGATAGCCCCTCCTCCTTGATTCCAAATCAGCAGGTTCCGGGTTCGATTCCTGGCTGCCCTGCTTTCGTCTCCGACTGACTCCGAGCGACAGGCGTTCCCTACTCTTGACGGCAGCGATACCTACGGCGATGTCGGCGGCCCCACATGCTCCCTGCTGGTCCTCGTCCCGGTTGCCCCCGGATGACCCAGAACGACACGAAAAGTCAGGAGCTGGTGCAAGCCCTGGTGCAAGCGCGGACGCGCGGCCCTTGAGCCCGGCGCCGTCCGTTCCCGTTGCCGGGAGCGCCTCCGAGTCGAGTGGTGCGCGGCCATCGACCGGCAGGTTCGGAAGCGACTCGACCGCCCCGCGGACGTCCAGGAGCTTCGGGTCGGTGTAGACGTTGGCGGTCAACCGCGGATCACTGTGCCGCATCGCGGCCTGGGCGGTCCGGAGCGGAACGCCGTGCTTGCTGAGGAGCGTGCCGAACGTCGTGCGCAGGGCGTGAACGTCCACCGTCCGTCCCCGCTCGTCGCGCTTCGGGATTCCTGACGCCGCGAAGTCGCGATCGAGGATGCGCAGCAGCCCATCCGGGACTCGGAAAAGCGGTGTGTTCGCCGGGAGACGGACAGGGATCGGACCGCCGGCACGCGCCGCTTCGTTTCTCAACCCCTCGAGCCGGTCCGCGAGCCACAGCCGCAGGTCCTCGGCGAGGTCGCTCCGCAGGGGGATCTGCGACCCCTCCCGGTTCTTCTCGTCAGCGGCTTCGAGGATCGCGTAGGGGACGGGCTCGTCCAGTTGGATCTGGCCCGCCGTGAGCGACGCCAGTTCGTTCTTCCGGAGCCCGGTGAGGACGAGGGTCTTGTAGATGAGCGCACGCTCCCGGCCGACCGCTTCCAGCCGCGCCCGTGTGCCCGGCTCCAGCTCGGCGGCAAGCTGCCCCTTCCTCCCGCCTCTCCGCACCGTCAGCGCTTCCTTGAGAGGCCGCTCCCGTGCGATCTGGAGGAGCCTGCCGAGGTCCTCCTCGGTGAGCGCCCGCCGTTTCCGGCGCGGATCGGTTCGCTCGCATGCGCTGGGGACTCCGGCAAACGGGTTCGCGACGAGCCGCCGTGATGCGACGGCCCAGTTCCCGAAAGTCACGGCTGCATCGCGGTAGGCGTTCCGAGCCCGGCTCGACTTCCCGGCCCTGGCCCGCTCAGCCAGCCAGTTCTCAAGTGCCGACCGGTCCAGGTCCCGCAGGCGGGCGAAGCCGCAGTCGTCGGCAAGCCGGTGGAGGTACTTCAGGGTGTTCTTCCGGTGGTGTTCCGTGACGCCCTTGGCGAGAAGGTGGGACTCGAACGCGTTCAGGTGTTCAGCAAGGGCAACGGTCTGCTGATCGGAGACCGCGTCTTCCGCCGGCGTGATGACGTTCGCCTTCACCAGCTCCGCGCGCCGGTCGAGTTCTGCAAGACGGGACCGTGCGGCGGTCTCGTCCTTGCACCCCGTGGCCACCTCGCGGACCACGCCGCCGGCATCGCGGTACCTGGCGGTGAACGTCCGGGCGGTCAGCACGATCCGCTTCGCTCCGCCCTCGCCGGCGGTGACCGGCGCGGTTCTCGTCTTGCCCGAGGCGTCTTTCCACCGGGCGACTTCCTCACCGTTCCGGGCCACGATCTCCGCGCCCGGAGGGAGCGGTTTCGTGAAGAGTTTCCGAAAGATATGGGCCATGGCTCGGTCTCCTCGTTCCGGGATTCTAGCTCCAGAAGGCCGTTCGATCTAGCTCCGAAAAGTCACGCCTGTCGCCGCGCGGGCTGGCCCCGGCACGACGGGCATCCGGCCGCGATCCACTCCTCCACGGCGGCGCGGGGCCATCGAACCAACGCGCCCAGCCGCACGGGCCGAGGCATCAGCCCGGAGTCCGCCAGCCGGTAGACGGTCCGCGTTGAAACGCCGAGCAGGGCCGCCACCTGGCGCACGTCGAGGAGGACGGGTTCCGCTCCGTTGTCGTGTCCATCATCGCCGTTCATCGCTCACCTCCTGGTTGTCCGGTCTGAGTACGAGTTCCTGTGCCGCGCGTGGACCACAACCGCCACGCTGCGCCGCCGGTGGCCCCGCGTCGTCATGGTCACGCTCATCCGCACGTCTTCTTCTCCCACGCTCTCATGATTCCACGCCTTTTCGCTCCCACGTCTCCATGTCTCCATGTCCCCACGTTCCGACGTCACCGCTTCCACACGACTCATCGCCGCTCGTGATACATGATTCTTGGCTCATGATTCATGGCGGCCACGTCGTGCTTCACCTGCTCCCTGTTCTCCATCCGCCGGGAGCCTGGTTCCCCAGCCGCCGGGCCCCTGGTCCACCGGCCCCGGCTCCTCTGCCTCGCTCCGCCCCGGTTCTTCCCGGTTTCCCTCTGACTCTCGGCCTCCGGCTCGCGCTCCGCGATCTTCTCGTCCTGCTGTTCGCCAGCCCGCTTCCCTCCCTCCTGGTTTCTCCGGGTCCCGGTACTGCGGCCATTCTCCCGTTCGCCTCGGATTCTCCGGGGCTCCGAAATCCTGCGCTGCTGCTGGACGTCGCTTTCCGCGCTGCCGCCATCGAAGAGGCCGGCCCAGTCGAACCCCTCGGTGAGCACCTCCTCGGCCTCGCGGACCAGGACCTTCCCGCGCGCGGTCTTCTCCTGGTGGCGGCGCGCCGATTTCTGTTGTTCCCCCTGTCGCTCCTCTTCAGGCTCCTGATCGAGTTCCCGATGCTTCACTCGATGCTGGATCTCTCGCAGACCTTCGGGGTTCGCGTTCTGCTCCCCGATCTGCGGTTCCTCTCCGCCGGGCTGTTCCAGCAGCTCGCGGATGCCCCTGACTTTCCTCCCGTCGGTCGCGACCACGAGCACGAGATCGATCGCCGGCGAGGCCGCAAGCGCGAGGGCTGCCTTCGCCTCGTAGGCCGCGGTGTTCGTGACGCTGACCTGAACCGCAACGCGGCGGCCCTCCCGACCGAGGGCCAGTGCGTCCGGCTGGATCCCGTTGATCGGCCCGCCGTGCTGGAACCGGAGGCCCGGGGCCATGGTCCCCGCGGCTCCCATCAGGCGGCGCAGCACGGTTTCGTGGAACGGGCCGCTCTTGTATCGGGCCGGAGAAATTCCGCGCTCCGCCGCGAAGGACTCGCCCTTGTCGGTGAGCGCGAAGAACTCCAGCTTGCCGATCCTCCCCGCCGACGCGATCAGGCCGCCGGTCCCGAGGAGTCTCCGGGCCCGCCACTCCCGGTTCCGGTCGATCCCAAGGCCCGCGCACCGCTCTTCGATGGCCTCCTCCGGCTTTCGCGTGATCCGCTCGAACACCTGCACCGCCTCGTCCGTGAGGCCCCACGCGCCCGGCCCACCGCGCATCGGGTGGCTGGTGCCTGCCGGTTCCGTGCGCGCCGGCCCGGCAGCCTCGGGCGCGGGGCGACGCTCCTGAACGGTCTCGCCCGCGGGCGTGGCCACGGCGACCGGTTTCGCCACTGCCGGGAACAACGCTTTCCGCGGGACCACTGAGACTCTCAGTTCTTTCAGGGAACGCGCGGCCACCTGCTCGATGCCGGCCTTTTCCCAGCCACCGGAGCCGTCCGCGGCGCCGCCGCTGCCCGGTTCCTGCGTGCCTGCCATCGGTTTCTCCTTTCCTCGCCGCCCAAGCGCGAACGCTCAGAACGGGATCTTCAGCTTGAACGGATGCGGGAGCCGGTCCCCGCCGAACCTCACGATGCATTCGCCCGGCGCGAGCGTGACGATCTCGCCAGCCTGCTCCTGGCTCGCGCCGATGAGCCGCGCCGCCACCCACTGCTCCGGGGGCGAGGTGTTGAAGCAGAGCTTGAGCCTGCAGGCGGTGAGGATCGCCGGGCTGACCTCTGACGGGATCTGTTCCGCCACCAACAAGCCGATGCCGAGGGCGCGCGATCGCGAGGCGAGGAGATGGAAGTCCGGAATGCCCGCGTCCGGCCGCTGCGCGCGGATGAGGTTGCGCTGTTCATCGAGGACGATGAGCACGCAGGTGTTGTGGAACGGGTCGGCGCTGTGAAGCCGCTTGTAGTACAGGGCGTTGATGCGCGTGCTGGCGAAGAAATCCGAGAGCATCTTGTCCGTGCGGAGGTCGAGCACGACCACGCGGCCGGCCTCCACCGCTTCCGTGACCGGGAAGCCCTTCTGCACGGCGAAGGTCTCCTCGCCCGCGACCTCGAGGAGCGCGCGGACCCGCGCGAGGACGCGCTCCTGATAGCCCTCTTCCGAACTGCGGAACCGGGGCTTCTGCGTCCGGAGCAGCTCGTACAGGTCGTTGACGGTTGGCGCGACCCCTGCCTGTTCCGCGGCGTCGCAGAGCTGTCCGAAGAGGCTGATGAGGTACGACTGGCTCGCGCCCTGCAGGCCCAGGTCCAGGGTGAAGCGAGCGGAGACGGTGTGCAGCCACTTGCGGAGGGGCACGCCCGATGGCGGTTCCAGCGGGTTGAAGCGGTCCTCGCCCCACGGCACGTAGAGCGCGCCCGGAATCCGTTCAGCCAACGGGCGGTAGTCGCCGCGCAGATCGAACACCAGCGCCCCGATGCCCAGCCGCCACGCCTGCTCGATCAGGTGACAGACCCCGGTGGATTTCCCGCTCTTGGGACTGCCGATCAGGAGGACGCCAGTCTTCAGATCCTCAGGATCCAGGAAGAACCGCCCCCTCCCGGTCACGACGTCGCCCACGAGGATGCCCTCGCTACCGAGCGCTTCCGGTGTCGGGTGCGGATGGAACAGATCCTCCGGGTCGAGGCCCAGCACGCGGACCTGCAGCAGGAGCTGCCTCCGCACCTGCTCGCGGCGGGACGGGAACCGGCGGACCATCTCGCGAAAACGCGCTGCGTCGGGCCAGTACGGCTCCGCGACGTCGAGCAGCCGCTCCACGGAAAAGCGGTCGAAGCCGGAACTCCAGGCAGGTGCGGGCATGTGTGGACCCTCTCGCTGGGAGGCTTCGCCGCCGGCGCTTGATGTGGCGCGGCGCCGGCGGCGGACTCCGGATGTGGGGAAGGAACGGCGGCTTTTCAGCCGCCGCTCTCTGCCTCGCCTTCGGGCTGGTCGAGGGTCAGGAACTCGTACGCCTTGCGGACAACGAGCCCGACCTTGGGAAGGTCGCGCACGTCGAACCGGTTGGTCGACTTGAAGTCCGGGCCCTGCTTGAATGACCGCTCGATCAGCACCGTGAAGGTGGCGACCTCGCGGCCGTTCGCCTCGAACGAACGCGGCCAGATGGCCGCGCGAATGCCGCCGGCCTTGAAGACCTTGATGGGCGGCTCCTTTTCTTGCGTCGTCATGGAATCACCTCCTTGTCGGTTTCAACGGAACGATCGCACCCGGTCCCCGCGGATCGGACACGGGTGCCCTCGTATGTCATGGTCCCGCCTTCTTGCCCCTGACTGCGCAAGGCACGCACGACGCGCCTACGGTGCAGACCGCGCAGAAGAGGTCGTCCTCCGGCTGGAGCGGGCAGTCGCAGTCTCCGCATGTCCGGCACGCGTCCGAGCAGAACGCGTGATCCTGCTCGGTTCCGCAGGTGAGGCAGCGGGTCATGCCACCGCCTCCGCTGGGGCCGGTCCCGGCCGCGGGAGGGCCGGTCCCGCCCGCTCGTGGCCGTTCTCCTTCGCCGCGTGGACCTTCTCCTCCAGCGCCTCCTTGAGCGCGACGAACGACTTCACCGCGCAGTGGGTGAAGAGGACGTGCGCCAGCGAAAGGCCCTCCTGGCGGAGGACAGGATGCGCGCCGGAGGCGACGCGGTCCTCGGGTGACTTCCCGCTCAGCAGCAGGAACGCCTGCCCGAGGCACTTGGCGTACACCAGGCCGTTGAGGCGGATGTTCGCGGCGAGGGCGTCTTCCACCTCGTCCGCGGTGAGGCCGCACCAGCGGATGTCCCCGGTGCGCGCGTCCATGATGCGCCTGCCGTAGCCGTTCATGCCTCCACCTCCGTGCACTTCGATCGGGCCGTGCAGCGCGGCGCGTACGTGTCGCCGCGGACAACGCCTGTGCCCCATTCGGAGCCATCTTCCCAGTCGAGGTTTTCCGCCCAGCCCCACCCGCTGCATGCGTCGTACAGCCGCACGATCACGAATTCGGCGGTCCGCTCGATCGCGCATCGGAACATGTGCCCAGGTCTGCGGGTGAACTTGCCGAGGCCGCGGACCTCCTTTTTCCTGACGAGGTGCCCGTGGTGGAAGACCAGGAGCATGTCCTCGATCGTCATCACACCGTAGTCGCCGAGGTGGATGGCGACGCCGTGCTGTGTCCGTGTTTCCTCCATCTGAATCTCCTCCTTCGCGAGGCCACGAAGAGCGCGCTTGGCGCCCTCCGGTTTCTCTGGCCCCTGTTTGGTTGTCCCGTGTCGTTGCACTGGGTGCGGACCGGGGAACGCCGGACGACCGACGAGGATCGGAGTGGACTGACCGCTCGCACTGAGCCACGGAGTGCTCGAGGAGGGAGGCAGGCTCCCGGGGTCCGCTTCTCCGGGGAGGGCGCCGGGTCGCTCTGGTGGCAGGGGGACCGAAAGGCCACAAGCACCCGCCTCGCGAGGTTGGTGTGCGGGTGACTTGGGCGTTTCGAGGCGCCCGACCTGTTCCGGTTTGGACAGCGTGCTTCTTGTCCGCCATGGCTACTTCCCCTTTCGCCGAGGCTCGTCCTCCCACGAGAACGGGAGGTAGCCCCGGAGGTTGTGGCCGATGAAGCGCGCGATCGCACCGACCGCTTCGGCGCCGGCCTTGAGGGCCACGCGGTGGAAGTGGCGGGAGCAGAAGACTCCGTCCCGGTTGACGGTTGCGTGCTTCCGGCAGACGAACTCGCCGCCCACGGTGCAGGTGAACGCGCAGCCCGGAGCCGTGCAGCAGAACTCGCCGCCAATCATGCAAATGCCGGAAATCTCGTTGCCCTGGGCGCCCAGCATGTGGCCGAGGTCGCACGAACTGCTGGGGAGCCACTCGAGGGAGAGGAGTCCTTCGGGTGTCTGAAGCTCGATCTGGTATTTCTCGAAGAGGGAGCCGCACTGCGACGCCTTCCCGCCGTGCACGCGCATGACGTGGGTGACCGCCGCGGGTCCGTGCTGGCGGATCAGGGCGTCCAGCTCCGCGCGCGTGAGGAGCCGGCTCATGGGAGTCCTCCGAACAGGTCAGGGGGGAAGGGATCGAGTCCGAGCGGATCGAGCGGGTCGGCCGCCG
>CAYQRN010000140.1:0-11743 GCA_964419995.1 uncultured Planctomycetia bacterium | reverse complement strand
CCGGCAGCTCTACGTGGACGGTAGCGAGGTCTCGCTCATGGGACGCGTAGTCGACCGTCCGAGCGCCGCGCTGCTCGTCGAGATGGGCGTCCTGCCGTACGCGGACTGGGCGGCGGCCCGCTCAAGCGCGCGAAGCTACAACGTGAGCCCCCTCGAAATCCTGATGCGCCGCGGGCGAGTGTCGGAAGCCACCATTGCCGACGCCCGCGAGCGCGCCCAGCAGGAGGAGATCCTCGACGTCTTCCTCTGGTCCAATATCACCTTCACGCTCGACGAGTCCCAGTCTCCCGAGGCGGGCGAGTCGCGCAGCACCTTCTCATCCGATCACCTCATCTTGGAGGCGGCGCGACGCCAGGACGAGTGGCGGCACACGGAGGCCTCCGTGGGCTCCACGATCGAGATCTACCGCCGCGTCGAGAGGGGAGGGTCCCCGGACCTCGAGTCCGTGAGCGACGTCGCCCGCGTGGTCCTGGACTTCGTCGACGGCATCCGCGGATCCAACGAGATCATCCGGGAGTCCGGGCTGCCCCGCTTCTTCGTGGATTCGGCGCTATGCGATCTCGCCGCGAAGGGTTGGGTCGAGAAGCTCGGACTCGACGACATGCTCGGGACGGGCGACCAGCTTCTCGAGGCCGGACAGGTCGATGATGCCATCCGCCTCTTCCGCCGCGCTCTGCGGCTGGATCATCGCAACATGACGATCCACAAGCGCCTCGCCGGCTGTTATCTCAGGGAGCAGGCGCTCATGAAGGCGGTGGCGCACTACAAGTTCTGCGCGCGGGCCCTCGCCGCGGCAGGGCACGACCGCGAAGCCCTGACGATCCTCCAGTACGTCACGAAGATCCTCCCGACGGACCTCCGGGCGATCGAGGAGGCCGCCGCGATCTTCGCCCGCATCGGGGGAACGCCCGGCCGCGAGGACCGCGAGATGCTCGGCGCGGCGACGCGGCTCCACCGCTTCCTCGTGGAGTCGGGACAGGACGCGAGGGCCGCGGATCTCGGAGCGACTCTCCTTGCCCTGAATCCCGATGCTCTGCGGCTCCGACTCGATCACGCGCGGATCCTGACGCGTCTCGGACGGACAGCGGAGGCCGTGGAGGCCTACCTCCATGCGGCGGAACAGTGCGTCGATGCCCGGGACTTCGGAGGCGCGCTGCGCCTCTACAAGACCCTGGCGACCCTGGACCCGGCAGGCCGCCCCCTCTACCAGATCAAGGTCGCCGAGATCCGTCGCCAGCTCACGCAGCGGCGCGTCCGCCGGCGGCATGGCCGCATCGTCGCCGTCATTGCCGGTCTCGTCGTCATCGGCGCGGTGGCCTACGCCATCTACCATTCCCAGGCGCGGTCGGCGCGGGACGCCCTCAAGCTGCGGGATCCCGAAACCCACGCCGAAGCGCGGCGTCTGGCCGATGCCTGCGCCGATCTGGCGCGGCGCTTCCCCCTCACGACCATCGCAGCGGAAGCGAGGGAACTTGCGGTGAGGTACGATCGGACCGCCCAGTCGCTCAAGTCGGCCGAGCGGGACCGGGACGAGGTTCGGAGGCTCGACGTCGAGCGCCGAGCGGAGGCTGCGGCGGAGCAATTGGCGCGGGGCGTGGCGCTCATCGGCGCCGGCCGCCTCGAAGAGGCCTCGTCGGCCTTCGAGAAGGCGTCGAAGCTCGCGCCGGACGCGACGTGGACCGAGCGCATGGGACTCGCCCGGAAACTGCAGGACGTCCGGGAGTATGCCGCGGGCGCCGACCGTCTCTGGACGGAAGCCCGGGAGGCCGCCCTGGCCGGGAACATCGCCGCGGAGCACCACGCGCTTGCGAAGATCGCCGCGGAGTATCCCCTTTCCGCACGGTTCCGTGAAACGCTGCTGCCCTTCCGGATCGAGGCCGTGCCACCCCAGGCATGGGTGAGCGGCGGCGGCGCCGAGGGGCGTGCGCCTCTCGTGCTGCGCCTTCCGCCGGGAGCGAGGTCCGCCGTGGAAGTGTCCTGTGACGGCTTCCGCCCGTCGACGCTCACGCTCGGAGGTACCCCGGGGCGGTATCTGACGACGGTCGTGCTGGCGCGGATACCGGACCTGACCCTCGAGATCGGCGACCCGGCCGCCTGTGCGGCCGGCCTCGACGGCGGCACGGTCGTCGTGGGATCGAGGAGTGGCCGGCTTACGGCCGTCACGACATCGCCTCCCGCAATCCTCTGGCGCCACGACCCGGGCGGGATCCTCTCGCTGCGCCGGGCCCCGGTGGCCGTCGACGGCGTGGTCGTGGCTGCGGCCGAGGGCGGCGAGGTCTTCGGCGTCGATGCGACGTCGGGCCGGGGGCTCTTCCAGCGGAGGCTCCTCGGGGCGGTCACGGTAGGCCCCCTTCGGGCAGGGCGCGGTCTCATTCTCGGAGGTCCCGCGACCGGTGGCCCGGGTGGACGCCTCCTCGTCATCGATCCGCGGACCGGCGACACTCTCGCCGGGCGGGACCTCGCGGTCGTACCCGTTCATCTCGACGGCGACGGCGCGATGTTCGGTGCCCGACTCGCGGATGGAAGCGTATTCCTCGTCGACGGCGATCTCGCGTCGGAGCCCGTATCCGCGGGCGGCGGCGTCGCCTTCGGACCCGCCGTGGCAGGCGAGCAGGTCGCCATCGTGGACGGGAAGGGGGCGCTCGAGGTCAGGGACCGGCGGTCGGGCAGAGTTTCCGTGTCCGTGGGTCTCCCGGAAGCCGCAGAGGCGGACCCGATCCTCCACGGCGGGGCTGCGGTCGTGCCACTCGCGTCCGGGGAGCTCTGGATGAGGTCGGCGTCCGGCGCCGTGTCCGTCGCGCCGCTCGGGAGCACGGTGGAGGGCTCGGTACTCCGCCTCGGCGGCCACCGCGCGGCGCTCCGAACCCCCGGAGGAGGGCTCGTGTTCGTGGATCTCGGGACGGGTCGCGCCATCTCCGGCTACAGGGTTCCCGGCGGAACGGCTGCTCCTCCGGCCGGGGCCGGGGACCGCGTCGTCATCGGCGGTTCGGACGGGTCCGTGGGCATCCTGCTCTGGCCCTGACCGGGGCCGGCCGGGTTCAGGGGGCCGTCTTGGGGGCCATGGCGTCGGAGGCCTGCCGCATCGTCTACGTCGGTCCCCATGGGCCTTCGAAGGCCCTGGCTCTCCGGCGTCTCGCGGCGGCGCTGCCACCGGAGGGTCGCGGTCCGCTCCGCACGCTCAGGACCGCCGTCGGTCGCATCCTGACGCTCGAGGTGCGCCGGGATGGCGACCCGGAGGGCGCCCCTCCGTGCGAGGTCGTGACCATGCCGGTGAGTCGGGCCGGAGGGGCCGAGGTGCGCCTCCTTCTCCGGGATGCCGCGGCCATCGTCTTCGTTCCCGATCCGGACGATCCGGGAGGCAGGGCGTGCCGCCGGTCGGCGCGGACCCTCGTGCTCGAACTGGCCTCGACCGGGCGCCGTGACGGCCTGCCCCCGATCGTCGTCGACACGTCCGAGGCAGGCGTCGAGGCCTGCCTCGGGCTCGCGTCCGAATTCGGCAGCGGTGCGACTGTCGAGATTTCGCGTGGCGTTGCCGGGACTCGGGGCGGGGCCGCCGCGGTGCTTCAGAGGGCCCTGGCTCTTGCGCCGGTCGCCGTGGTTCCGGCGATCTCCGTGTCGCGAGGCACGGCTGGGGCCGGCCGGCACGGTGAGGCCGAAAGCCGGCGCGAGGCATCATGCCCGCCCCTGCGTGACGCGCGAGGGGCAGGCGGTGGGGATGCGCGTCCGCCTGTTCCCGCGGCTTTCGCGATCCTGCTCGCCGTGGCGGCCGTCGTCGGTGCCGCCGTCATCGCGGTGCTCGCGAGGATCTGACGGGTCTCAGCTCTGCCGGAAGAGGGCGACGTAGCGGGTACGGAGCAGGTAGAGCAGGTCCGTGATGAGGTGATCCTCGGCATCGCTGAGCCGGCCGGCGGTCTTGTCCTTCAGGACCTGGAGCATGTCGATCTGGAACTTGGCCCGCGCCGGGTCCGGATCGCGACGGCCTGTCACGGGGCTCTCGATATCGCCGAACGCGATGTGGGCCTGGAGTTCGAGGGAGCGGAGCAGGAGCGTGAAACTGGCCTCGGGGAGCTTCTCTCCGCCGCCGGCGCCGTCGCGTTCCGGTGCGTCAGCAGCCTCGGCGGCGCTCACGCGTGCTTCCCCTCCGGGGTCACCGTGCCGCCCACCTGAGTGTCGCTGGCCGATGTCACGGCCGATCGGGCGCCGCCGTCACCGATCGCGCCGCCGAGCCCCTCGTGATCCTCGGTGCGGCGGCGGGCGGCGCGGTGCTCCCGCGCCGCCCGGATGAAGCAGCGGAAGAGGGGGTGGGGACGTGTGGGCTTCGAGCGGAATTCGGGGTGGAACTGGACGCCGAGGAAGAAGGGGTGGGCGGGATACTCGATGATCTCCACGAGATCGAGAGCCCGGTGGATTCCGCTCATGACGAGCCCGTGGGACTCGAGGAGCCCGCGGTAGCGGTTGTTGATCTCCCACCGGTGCCGGTGCCGCTCGGAGACGCGGTCCGCTCCGTAGCACTGCGCGGCCAGAGTCCCCTCCACGAGCTCGCAGTCGAAGGAGCCGAGCCGCATCGTGCCGCCTTTCAGGGCCACCGCCTTCTGGTCCTCGAGGAGAGTGACGACGGGGTGACGGCACTCCGGCTGGAACTCGGTGGAGTGGGCATCCTCGAGGCGGCAGACGTCGCGGGCGAATTCGAGAGCCATGACCTGGAGCCCGAGGCAGAGTCCGAAGTAGGGGAGGCCCGTCGTGCGCGCATGCCGGATGGCCTGGATCATGCCGTCGATGCCGCGCTCGCCGAAACCGCCGGGGACCAGGAGTCCGTCCACGCCCGCGAGGGCCGTCTCCGGTCCGTCGCGCTCGATGACCTCCGCCTCGATCTTGCGGAGGCGCACCTTGACGCGACTGGCGATGCCGCCGTGGGTGAGAGCCTCGTAGACGGACTTGTAGGCGTCATGGAGCGAGATGTACTTCCCGACGACGGCGATCTCGACCTCGTCGGTGACGGACTTCACCGTCTCGAGCATCTCGAGCCACTCCTTCATGGAGCGCTCGCCCCGCGGGAGCTGGAGCCGGTTGATGATGAGCTCGTCGAGTCCCTGGTTCATGAGGACGATGGGCACCTCGTAGATCGTGGTGTCGACGTCCTTCTCCTCGAGGACGGAGTCCACGGGGATGTTGCAGAAGAGCGAGATCTTCTTCCGGATCGAGAGGTCGATGGAGTGCTCCGTGCGGCAGATGAGGATGTCGGGCTGGATGCCGATCTCCCGGAGCTTGCCGACGCTGTGCTGGGTCGGCTTGGTCTTGATCTCGCCGGACGCGTGAAGGTAGGGGAGGAGCGTCAGGTGGATGTACATGACGCGGTCGCGTCCCTGGTCCAGCGAGAACTGGCGGATCGCTTCGAGGAAGGGCAGGCTCTCGATATCGCCCACCGTTCCGCCGATCTCCGTGATGACGACATCGACGTCGAGCTCGGCCATGCGGAGGATGGCGTCCTTGATCTCGTTCGTGATGTGGGGGACGACCTGGACCGTGGATCCGAGATAGCGCCCCTCGCGCTCCTTCCGGATGACCGCGTGGTAGATGCTCCCGGTCGTGCAGGCGTTGGCCCGGCCGATGGGGGAGTCCGTGAAGCGCTCGTAGTGGCCGAGGTCGAGATCCGTCTCCGCGCCGTCGGCGGTGACGTAGACCTCGCCGTGCTGGAACGGGCTCATGGTCCCGGGGTCGACGTTGATGTAGGGGTCGAGCTTCTGGAGCGCAACGCGAAGTCCACGGCTTTCGAGGAGGAGGCCGATGGACGCCGCGGTGAGTCCCTTGCCGAGGGACGAGACCACGCCACCCGTGACGAAGATGTACTTCGGCATGTCAACCTCGCGTGCGCGCCGTTGCGCGCAGCCTGAAGGCCTCGTAATCCTCGGGTGTGTCGATGCCGCGGCTCACGGCGGGCACCTTCACGACGCGGATGCGGAAACCGAGGTGGAGGGCGCGGAGCTGCTCGAGCTGCTCGCACCGCTCGAGATCGGACGGCGGCGCCTCCACGAAGCGGCAGAGGGCGCCGCGACGGAAGGCGTAGATTCCGGCGTGGCAGAGCGCGAGGCCCGAGGCGAGGCTCTGTTCGGGCCCGCCGTCCCGTGCCGCCGGAATGGGGGCGCGGCTGAAGTAGAGGGCGAAGCCCTCGGCGTCGCAGACGACCTTGACCACGGCGGGAGAGAGGAAATCGCGGAGGTCGGAGAGGGGCGCGGCCGCGGTGGCGATGTCGACGCGCGGATCGGAGGCCACGGCCTCCACGACGGCGTCGATGGTCGACGGGGCCATCTCGGGCTCGTCGCCCTGGATGTTGACGACGATGTCGCCGGGGTGGTTCGCCACGGCCAGCGCTACCCGGTCCGTTCCGGAGGGACAGGAGACCGGGGTCATCACGGCGGTCCCGCCGAAGCGACGGACGACCTCGGCGATCTCCGCGTCGTCGGTGGCCACGATGACGGCGTCGAGGCGCCGGGCCTGTCGTGCGGCGTCGTGGACGTGCTCGATGAGAGTCCGACCCGTCTCCGCGAGGAGGGCCTTGCGCCGGAGGCGGGTCGAGCCGATCCGTGCCGGGATGACCCCGATGGCCCTCATGAATCCCCTACCTCCGGCGGAACGGATCGACGTCTTCAGCGTCGCCGGGAAGGACCGTCGTGTCGGCGACCTCGACCTGGCTCACGGCATTGTAGCGGTCGGTGATGATGACCTTGAGATCGCGGAACGTCGTATACCGGGCGATGCCGGCGGCGTCGCTCTTGCCCTGAGGCTGCCAGGCGATCACCTTCCGCCGCACGCCGTTGTTCTCGACGAGGATCGTGCCCTTCCACCGCGGAATGCGGCCGTCGGAGAGGAACCGCTCGTCACCGGGCCCGAACGGCTCGGCGACCGCGGGCAGGCCGTGCGCGTCGAAAGAAAGCAGGAGGGCCTCCATGATCCGGTCGGAAACGGCCTTGTAGGCAGTTGCTCCGGCGGCGAGGAGACGGCGGCCCGAGGGAGTCTTCCTTCCGGAGTGCGCGGCGTTCACGAGAACCATGGAACGGGCGTTCCCCCCTTGGACGAGAACGACCCGGGCGTCCCGGATCGTGAGCGACTCGGCAGGCTCGTTTTCGTCGACGGCTTCGGGCAACGCGGGCGCGGCACCGCCTTCCGCCGTCGTCCTTGATCTGGCATCCGTCCGGGGGCTCCCCGACGAGGCGCAGGAAAGGCCCGCGAGCACGGCGATGAACGAAAGGAGCCAGAGACTTCTGCGACGGGACATGGGGGCGATCCTCGAGCCGGGCGCAGGGCAGGGGCCCGTCCACCCCCGGCGGAACGGCTGATGGTAGGCGTGCGGAAGCCCTGATCAAGCCCGACGAGTCGGGCGCGCGCCGCGGGGCGACGAGCCGGACAACAGCGGCGCCCGCGTTCCGCCTCATCTTCCCCGGCGAGAAGTTGCAGTCCGGCGGATGACCGGACCTGTGGTGGGCGGCAAGGACGCGACCTCCGTCATTTTGTGTGCTTTCGGGTTGACGCCGTGATTCCGTCCCTCTATACTCGGCGTCGTCGCGAACTCCAGCGGTTGGCGGAGGTCTCCCATGGGCCGCCTCGAGAAGCTCGGCGTCCTGATCATCGTTGTCCTGCTCGGCGTCATTATCGCCGTAGGCTTCCTCAAGGACTCGGATCCGGCGGAAGCCCCGGGCGTGGGGAAGTCGCCACGCCGTTCGGAAGACGCGATCCGCCCAACGGGGAACCGGGGTGCGGGCTCCGTGGCACGGAAAGAGCCTGTCCGCCAGCAGAAGCCGGCTGATCCGCCGGCTCTCAAGCGCGAAGCGCCAGACGACGAGCGCCCTGCGGCTCCGGGGGGCACGGGCACGACCCGAAAGCCCGACCCGGCCGATTCTCGCGCGCCGGTTGGGGGGAACCCGGGCGACGCGGGTACTGCCAGGCCGGAGCCCGACGCGCCGAAGCCCGGACCGGCGATTCCCACACCGGTGGATCCGAAGTCGCCGGATGGGTCGATGCCGACGAGCGTAACGAAGCACCGGATTCGCGCAGGGGACACCTATTCGAAGCTGGCGAAGCTCTACTATGGCACGGCCGACAAGGCGGCGCTCATCCAGGCGGCGAATCCGGGTGTCGCGCCGGAGAAGCTGAAACTCGGCATGGAGATCACGGTGCCCGCGGCGGTGACGGCGCCCGGTCCGGGGACCCGACAGAACCCGGATCCCGCCGCGGGGTCGGACGCGAGCGAACGTCCGGCCTGGATTCGCGCCGTGCAGGGCGAGGAGCCGTCCGCGAGGCCCGCCGGCGCAGCAGCGCCTGAGGCCGGAGGGCGAAGCGTCACTGTCAAGCGCAACGACTCCCTCCGCGGAATCGCGAAGCGAGTCTACGGCGACGAGAAGCACTGGAAGCTCATCTTCGACGCCAACCGGTCGAGCCTGCCCACGGAACGTTCGCTGCGTCCCGGCATGGTGCTCGTCCTTCCCGAACTGCCGCCAAGGTAGCGGCGGCGTCCCGTGGGGCCCTCCGCAGCCGGCTCCGCCCTCCTGGCACCAGCGGCGTCGATGGCCGGAGATCCACCGGCGGCCGCTCCGGACTGGGTCGGCCGGGAAATGCTCCGGGCCCTCTGGCTGCTGAGTCGGTGCGATGGCCAGGTCCGTCGATGGCTCCTCATGGCCTCTCCGTCCGAGGTCGCAGACCTCATCCGCGCGGGAATGCCTCGTTCGCCTCGAATCGCAGGCGCCGGAAGCGCGGTCACCCCCTGAGCCGCGGAAGGGCGGGGACGCCCCGGCAGGGCGGCCATCGTGTCCTTCCCGAAGGACCGGCGGCTCGGTAGGCTCCGAGCCGTGACGGCGGAAAGAGAGAGGCAGTCAGGGATCTCCGCACCCGATGTCGAGGTCTCACGCGTTTTCATGGAGCGGGAACGCCTCCCTCACGCGTGCCTCGCGGTCGCGATCCTGATCTTCCTCGCGGCGGCGCTCCGCGACGTGGCCGGCCCCTGGCCCGGGGGCTTCCGGGGCGTCAACGGGGCCTGCTACAGCGCGACGTTCGTCCGGAACCACCTCCGTCTCGGTCTCGCGGAAACCCGGGGAGTGCCCGTGCTGACCGTTCTTCCCGGGACGCCGCCGGTGGCGGCCTACGACTGGCACCATCCCCCGCTCCATCCGCTCATCCTGACGGCGGCGGCGGCCGTCTTCGGCGAAGGCGAGGCGGTCCTCCGCCTTGCGCATCTCGCGCTGGCGGCCCCGCTGCTTCCGGCGCTCTTCCTGCTCTCCCGGCGCCTCGCGGGATCCCGCGTGGCGGGGTTCACCACGCTGATGACGGCCGCCATGCCCCTCGCGGCGTACTGGGCCCCCATGGTCCTGCAGGACGGCCCGGTCCTCGCGTGGGGGCTCGTCGCGCTTCTCGCCTTCCACCGGTACTCCGAGGCACCCTCTCGCCGCCGGTACCTCGCCGCAGCCGCGGCGTACTTCATCGCGTGCCAGCTCGACTTCCACGGTCACCTCTTCGGCCTGTCGATGGCGCTCCTGGGACTGGTCTCGAGGCACCCGGGAAGCGGGCTCCTGCGTGCGCTCGCTCTCCTCCCGGTGTCCCTCGGCGCCTTCGGCCTCAACGCCCTGCACTACGGTACGGTGCTCGGGGGACCCGTGGTCTTCCTGAAGGAGGTCGCGCGAATCGGCGGAGGACTCGCCCGCGAAGGTTCGGGTCTCGAGACACGCGCGGTCATCCAGGCCATCGCCGTCTTCTTCGAGGACTCCGTGACGCTGCCGGTGGCGGTCCTCGTCCTCGCGGGGCTCGTGATCGCCGTCGGACATCTGGCGCGGGGCCGCCCGAGGCCCCTTTTCCTGGCGGCCATCCTGCTTCTCCCCGGCGTGGTCCACTGCGGGATCTTCTTCGGACACGCCATCGTCCATCCCTACTGGCCCCTGCCGGGGGCGCCGGGGATCGGCTGCCTGGCCGGCCTGCTCATCGCGGCGGCCACCGGCCCCCGGGTGGGCGGGCCGATCGGGAGGGGGCGGGTCCGCACCGTCGCGAGGTACGTCACGATCGTCGCTGTCCTCGCAGGAGCCGGCGGAGCCGTGGCGAGGACGCACCGGCTCATCGCAATGGAGGACCGCGAGGGACCGGTGGCGCAGGCGGAACTCATCCGCGAAGTCGCCGGGCCCGCCGACATCGTCCTCTCGTCGGAGATCGTCGGGGCCGAACGGTACTACGCCGACCGGTTCATGATCGGGGAGATCCGGAGCCTCGAGCGCTTCGAGGCCCTGCTCGCCATCGCACGGAAGGAACGGCTCCGCCACCGCGTCGTCGTGATGCTCGGGGGCGGGGCCGGATCGCCGGAACTCCGCGCGCGGGTCGCGTCCCTGGCGGCGGCGCCCGAGCCTCGGGGGCGATTCCTGGTGTTCGTCCTCGAGAGTCGCTGAGCGGGTCAGTCCCGGACGAGGAACCGCCAGGCATCGTCCAGGTGGACGAAGGTCATCTCGGGCATGGGCCGGCGCTTCTCGCGGATCTCGGTCCAGGTCGCCTCGAGCCGCGCGACGACGTCGTCCCATGTGAGGGTGCGCTTCTCGAGGGTGGAGGCCGTTCGGGCGATGCGGGCGCGGACGTCCTCGGGAACGCGGTCGTAATCGTAGCGGACGTACATGGGGATCGCGACGACGGGAGGACGGTTCCGCAGGTTGCGGGGCGGGCCGTACTCGACGCGGAGATAGTCGGCGTGGACCGCGGCGCGGAGCGGGGCGACGAGCGCCTCCGGGGGCCAGGCGCGGCCGCCGTCGGTCACCGACGTGAGGAGCACGATGTCGCCGGACGCGTTGCGGATGGCGAAGAGATCCCTGAGGGCCGTGGTGTCGCGGCGCTCATAGGCATCGACGGCGGCCTTCATGAGGCCGAGCGGGTCCGGGTAGCCGAAGCCGGGCCCGGCGGCGTCCGCCGCGCCGGCCGCCGGCGCGGGCGGCGGTGCCGACGTCGAGGCGCAGGCGGCGAGGAACGGCAGGAGGACGAGGCACCGGAAGGGAAGGCGCCGCGGGCGTGGGGTGCGGTTCATGCGGGTTCCCGGATCCTCACTTGAGCTTCAGACGCTCGATCTTGCGGTAGAGGTTGCTGCGCTGCATGCCGATGGCTTCCGCCGTCCGGCGGATGTTCCAGTCGTTCTCGCGGAGTTTCCGTTCGAGGAAGAGGCGCTCGGACGCCTCGCGGAACTCCTCGAACGTGCGGCAGTCGAACACGGAATCCCCGGCGAGGCGCGCCTCGCGCGTGGCGAGGTCGAGGGCGGCGTCGGCGCCAAGGTCGTCGTCGCCGGCCAGGAGGGCGATCCGTTCGGCGAGGTTGCGGAGCTCCCGGACGTTCCCCGGGAAGCTCCGGCGCTTCAGGACCTCGAGGAGATCGGCGCGGGGGCGGCGCGGGGGGATGTCGTGCCGGCGGCAGGCCTCGAGGAGGAAGCGTTCGAAGAGCTCCGGAATGTCCTCGGCCCGCTCCCGCAGCGAGGGGACTCGGATCGGGATGACGTTGAGCCGGTAGAGGAGATCCTCCCGGAAGGTTCCCTCCGCAACGGCGGCTTCGAGGTCCTTGTTGGTGGCTGCGAGGACGCGGACGTCCACGGGGAAAGCCCGCGCGCCTCCCACGCGCTCGATGCGACCCTGCTCGAGGACCCGGAGGACCTTGGCCTGAGCGGCGGGATCCATGTCGCCGATCTCATCGAGGAAGATCGTGCCGCCATCGGCCTGCTCGAACTTGCCGATCTTGAGGG
>CAYQRN010000139.1:0-11745 GCA_964419995.1 uncultured Planctomycetia bacterium | reverse complement strand
AGGTCGAGGGCCTGAGGATCGGCGATCCGGGGTTCCACGGCACCGAGGGCCGCCGACAGCCTCGCCGCCGCCCGGACGAGATCGAGTTCCGCGAGCGTCTCGAGAGAACGGAGGATCTCCGCGGCCCGGCCGCCGACCTCCGCCGAGAGCCGCGTCAGGATCCGGTAGATCTCGCGCTCCACGTCCGCCTGGCAGAGGCGCAGGCGGTTGTTGGCCGCCACCACGGATCCCGGCTCGATGAACACGGTCTGCCCCGATCCCGAGAAGCCGTGGACGATGCCGTCGACCCGGCCCTCGGAGGCGGCGCGGATGGGCAGCACGTATCGGCCGTCACGCACGGTGAAGAACCGGTCCTGGAGCACGTCGGCGTACTGCGGGCCGTTCACGAGCTCGACGACGTGCTGTTCGAGCTCGTCCCGGAGGCCCGACACGCGCCGCCGGAGGTCCGCCAGTTCGGGGCTCGCACCGTCCAGGACCTCGCCCCGCGCATCCACGCTCCGGGCGATCGTCGCGGCCAGATCGGGAAGCTCCACGAGACCGGCGGCGACGTTTCTGAGGGCCGCGAGCGTCCCGTCGAGGCCGCGGAGGAACACGGCGACCCGAGCCGAGGCCGCGAGAACACCGCCGATCCCGTGGAGATCGGCGGCTTCGAGGCGGGCCCCTCGAGCGGCCAGAGCGATGGCCTGCCTCACGTCGAACACCTCGCCGACGGGCATCTCCCGCCTGTCATCGAGGAGCCGGCGCGCGGCCGTCACCCGTGCGAGCCGGCCGGCCAGGGCCTCCGGATCCTCCATCGGACGGAGTTCGAGGGCGCGCTCCCGCGCCACGGAGCCCGAGCAGCGCGAGGCCAGGGCCTGCCGGAGGCGGTCCCACTCGAGATGCGCGAAGGTGCGGTCGGAGACGAGGATGCCCATGGAGTCCCCTCCTCAGCCGTCACGGCTTGCCGAAGATGAGGATGAGCACGTCGAGGATGAACAGGGCCACGATGGCGGCTTCGAGCACGAGCATCCGGTGCTCGATGACCTCGCTCCGCACCACCGTGTAGATCCTGTCGAGCTCGGCGAGCTTCGCCCGGACGGACGTTTCCCACTCGTCGATGTGGAATCGGGCCTTGCACGCGAGATGGACGCGGGCGAGATACCAGTCGCCCACGAACTTCGTGATGTTCGTCACGGCCTCCGACATCTTCGTCACGTCCATGCGGATCGAGCGCAGCGTCCGCAGCACGGACTCCGGCGTGCGGAACAGGCGCGGAGTGCGCCAGTACTTCTGAACATCGTCGTAGGCTCTTGCGAAGTACCGGTCGAGGCTGTCGTCGAGGAGGCGGAATTCCTCGAGCTGCAGGTTTGCGAGCTCGATGACATAGAGGACGTCGTCCATGGATCCGCTGCGGTCTACGATCAGGGCGGCGTCCCAGTCGATGACCGTCATGTCGTCCCGAGTGTAGGAGAGTGCGCCATCGAGCGTCTCGGCGATCTGATCCGCCGACAGACGGTCCGAATCCCTCTCCTCCGCAAGGAGGGCTGCCACGGCGGGACGCCGCCCCTCGACCCAGTCCGACACGGGGACCGCCGGATCCCCCACGTCCTCGAGGCAGAACACGGTGTACGCCTCGGCCACGGCCGGCTCGGGATCGGGCCGGATGAGCAGATCGCCGAGGCCCTTCGCCACCTCCCGCGCCAGGGCGTCGCTCCGTTCCGTCAGGCCTTCCGGGCCCCCGGGCAGGGCGTGCATCGGTACGAGCTCCGCGAGGCTCTCGGTTGCCACGGGAACCCGCCAGGAGATCGAGATGACGCCGACGTCGAAGAGCTTGATCGCGGGCCGCACTTCGACGGTCCGTCCGCCGACGTCCACCATCGCGGCGCGGTGGATGATCGTGAGGGGCTTCGTGATCCGGAGGTCCTTCGGGATGCTCGAGCCCACGCGGACCTCGAAGGGAAAGGGCGTCTCGGAGAGGATCTCCCGGATGCCGGTCGTACGGATCTCGTAGGCCACGTTGTACGCGAAGTAGAAGACGACGCTCCCTCGCATGGCGGGACGTTAACAGTCCCCCCGCCTCGCGCTTGCGGGGCTCCGCGCGGAGAGGCATCCTGCCGGCCCATGGGCCCGAGATCCTCCGCCCGCGCGCTCATCCTCCTCGCCGCGTTCCTCTTCTCCACGGGAGGCGCCGCCATCAAGGCCACGGCGCTCACGGGGTGGCAGGTCGCGTCCTTTCGATCGGGCATCGCGGCCCTCGCGCTCCTCGCCCTGCTCTCCCGCGCGGGCAGGAGCCGGCCCCGCTTCACGCGATCCACGCTCCCGGCTGCCGTCGTCTACGCCCTTCCCCTCATCACCTTCGTCATGGCGAACAAGCTGACGACTGCGGCCAGCACGATCTTCCTCCAGTCGATGGCGCCCTTCTACCTCGTCCTGCTCGGCCCTCTCTGCCTCGGAGAGCGCCTCCGACAGAGCGACATCGTCCTCCTCGCCGTCGTCCTCGGCGGGTTCCTTCTCTTTCTCCTCGACCCCGGCCGGCCCACGACCACGGCCCCCGATCCCGCGCGGGGCAATCTCATCGCGTGTCTGAGCGGGGTCTTCTGGGCCCTCACGCTCCTCGTCCTCCGCGCCGCCGGCCGGAGAGACTCCCGGGCAGCTCCGGCCGCCGTCATCGGAGGCAACGTGGTCGCGTGCCTCGCAACCCTCCCGCTAGCCCTCCCGGTCCACGCCTTCGCCGCGAGGGACCTCCTGGTGATCGTCTTCCTCGGAACGGTCCAGATCGGCCTCGCATACGTGGCCCTGACGGCCGGCCTCCGGACGGTTCCGGCGTTCCAGGCCTCCCTGCTCCTCTTCCTCGAGCCCGCTCTGAGCCCCCTTTGGGCCTTCCTGATCCACAGGGAGACCCCCTCGCCGGGATCGATCGCCGGTGGCATCATCATCCTCGCCGCCACGTCCGTCTCCACGCTGGCCGGCCGGAGCGGCGGCGGCGAGGCGGAGGATCCGGCACGCTCGTCTGCCGGCTCCGGGCCGGCCGTGGAGGCACCATGCGATCGATCGAACTGATCCGCGGAGTCCTTCTTCTTCCCCTCGCCCTCCTCCTCGCAGGCTCTCCGGGCGATCCGAAGGCCGGCCGCGCGGAGGGCGGCATCATCGTTCTGCGGGCGGCCGACGACCTCGGCTTCACGCTCGACTTCCGAACGGGGGCATCGGGCGCCGTCATCGAGGATGGCGAGCTCAGGCTCGACCAGGCGCTCATCGTCTTTGAGCGCCTGGCCCCCGGCCACCTGTCCATCGGGTTCAACGCGGAATCCGGGGCCGACCTCGTGGAACTCGGAAGCCTCCTCATCCCCCCCGTGCGGACCAAGGACGACGTGGCGCCGAACCTCCCCCTCCGCGCCTTCTTCACTCTCGGTGCCACGCGCGGCGACTTCTTCTACGGCATCCCCGGAAGCCGTACGGTGAGGCTGCCGGAAGTGAGCTCCCTCTTCGCAGCCTACGCTCCGAGGGGCGTCCGCCACTTTCGTCCGGTGGTGGGCGAGGCCTTCGTCCTGCGTCTCGTGCCCCGTCTCCGGCAGTCCGAGGAGCTGGCCGTGAAGCTTCTCATCGTCGACCATGAACCCGGCCGCTCCGTGACGCTGCGCTGGGCCCTTCTCTGATCTTCACGGCCGGGCAGCAGGCTCCCCTTGGCGAGCTCCGCCCGCCGTCCTATGCTGGTCCTTTACCCAGGGGAGGCGGAACTCCCGGAAACGGGGCATCGTCGCCGCACGTCGCCCCATCCACCGTGGCCCTCCCGTTGATCCAGCACCATGACGCCTGAACTCGCAAACCTCCGCAACATCGGCATTTCCGCGCATATCGACTCGGGCAAGACGACCCTGTCGGAGCGGATCCTCTTCTACACGAATCGCATCCACGCCATCCACGAGGTGAAGGGCAAGGACGGCGTCGGGGCGACCATGGACTCCATGGACCTCGAGCGGGAGCGCGGCATCACCATCGCGTCCGCGTCCACCTCGGCAACGTGGAAGGGCCACCACATCAATCTCATCGACACGCCCGGCCACGTGGACTTCACCATCGAGGTCGAACGGTCCCTCCGCGTCCTCGACGGGGCCATTCTCGTCCTCTGCGGGGTGGCCGGGGTCCAGAGCCAGTCCATCACCGTGGACCGCCAGATGCGCCGGTACAACGTCCCCCGCATCGCCTTCGTCAACAAGTGCGACCGGGTGGGCGCGAACCCCATGCGCGTCACGGAACAGCTCCGGGAGAAGCTCCGGCTCAATGCGGTCATGCTCCAGATCCCCATCGGCCTCGAGCACGGCCACGAGGGCGTCGTGGATCTGATCCGCCGTCGCGCCCTCTACTTCCAGGGAGCCGCCGGCGAGGATGTCGTCGAGAGCGACGTACCCTCCGCCCTCGTCGACGAGATGGAGGCGAGGCGACAGATGCTCATCGACGAGGTCTCGATGTTCTCAGATGAGCTCCTCGAAGCCGCCCTCGCGGGGGATCCCCCCGAGGAACTGATCCACACCGCCGTGCGCCGCGGCGTCATCTCGCTCCGGCTCGTGCCGGTCTTCTGCGGCTCCGCGTACCGCAACAAGGGCGTCCAGCCCCTCCTCGACGCCGTGACGCGCTACCTGCCCTGCCCGTCCGATGTCAAGAGCATGGCCGTTGACCCCGAGGCCGACGAGACGCAGGTGCCGATCCAGCCGGATCCGGCCCTCCCGACCCTCGCCTACGCCTTCAAGCTCCAGGACGGCGCCTACGGCCAGCTCACCTACCTCCGCATCTACCAGGGCCGCCTGCGACGCGGCGAGCAGATCGAGAATGCCAGGACGCGCCGCACGGTCCGCGTCTCCCGCCTGGTCCGCCTTCACGTCGACGACATGGAGGACATCGACTCCGCCGACGCCGGCGACATCGTCGCGATGTTCGGCATCGAGTGCGCCTCGGGCGACACCTTCCGGAAGCCGGACTACAACCTCACGCTCACCTCCATGCACGTCCCGGAGCCCGTGATCTCCCTCGCCGTAGCGCCGAAGGAGCGCCGGGCGGCTGACAACCTCTCGAAGGCCCTCCAGCGCTTCTCGCGGGAGGATCCTACTTTCCGGGTGCGCGTGGACCCGAAGAGCGGAGAGACGATCATCTCGGGCATGGGCGAACTCCACCTCGAGGTCTACGTCGAGCGCATGCGCCGGGAGTACAACGCCGAGGTCGTCGTCGGAGCGCCCCAGGTAGCGTACCGGGAGCGCCTGACCAGGCGCATCCCCTTCAACTACACCCACAAGAAGCAGACGGGCGGCGCCGGCCAGTTCGGCCGCATCATCGGGAACGTGGGCCCGGGCGAGGGTTCCGACTACGAATTCGTCAATGCCGTCCGCGGCGGCAACGTTCCGAAGGAGTACATCCCTTCGGTCGAAAAGGGCTTCCGGTCGATGCTCGAGGAGGGACTCCTCATCGGAGCCCCGGTGGACGGATTCCGCGTCGAGCTCACCGACGGCTCCTCCCACGCCGTGGACTCCTCGGACATGGCCTTCCAGGCCGCGGCCCGCGGCGCCTTCCGCGAGTACTACCTGCAGGCCTCGCCCCAGGTCCTCGAGCCCGTGATGAACGTCAGCATCGAGGGTCCGTCCGAGTTCCAGGGCGACATCGTGGGCACGATCCTGCAGCGCCGCGGCATCCTCATCGGCACCACGGAGGACTCCGGCTTCGTCCGCCTCGAGGCCGAGGTGCCCCTCTCGACCATGTTCGGCTACGCGACGGTTCTTCGCTCCGTCACCCAGGGCAAGGCCGAATTCACCATGGAATTCCACCGCTATGCGCCCGCCCCCCGCGCCGTCGAGGAGGAACTCGTCGAGGCGTTCCGGAAGCGG
Source organism: uncultured Planctomycetia bacterium (assembly GCA_964419995.1). Lineage (GTDB taxonomy): Bacteria > Planctomycetota > CAYQRN01 > CAYQRN01. The sequence goes on along the minus strand of CAYQRN010000139.1, from coordinate 5,896 downwards.
AGGTCGGAAGGGAAGGACTCTTGAGCGCCATGAAGAACCCGACGGATCACAACCGGCCGCTCCGCATCTTCGAGAAGGCCCTCGGCGGCGGTCTCGGCGCCGGCAACCTCGGCGTCGTCGTGAGCCCGCCGGGCACGGGCAAGGTCGCCGTCGTCACATCCATCGCCGTCGACCGCGCCATGAACGACCGGCACGTCCTCCACATCGCCCTCGGCAAGTCCGTGGGGGGCATCCGGGCCTATCGCGACGAAGTCCTTGCCGAGATCGAGATGAGCCTCGATCTCACCGACAGGGACGGCTGGCTCACCCGCGTCGAGCGACACACCCAGATCTACACCTACCGTGACGGCACTTTTTCCGTGGATCGGCTCCGTCACACGCTGGATTTTCTCGCCGAACACGCCGAGTTTCGCCCCGATCTCATCGAGCTCCAGCACTGGCCCGACTTCCACACCGTCCCCCTCGAGGAGATCCGCGCGCTCAAGGCCCTCGCGGAAGAGCGGCGCTGCGAGATCTGGTCCACGCCCCATGCCCCTCCCGACGAGACCCGCGACGCCCGGGGCATGCCCATCTCCCTCGCGCGCTTCGACCCGTATATCTCGGTGGTCGTCGCCCTCGAACCCCACGCCGAGCACACCAACGTCCGGTTCGTGAAGGTTCACGGCCACGCCCCCGCGACGGCCGTCCACCTCGAGTTCGATCCCGCGACGATGCTCCTGCGCTGGCGCTGAGCGCCAGCGGATCACGGTGCGACCGGCGCCACGCCTCCGGCGATCCGGGTACGCTTCCCGACGATGTCGAGGGCTGCGACCCGGTAGCCCTCCGCCAGAGTCGGGAAGTTGAAGATGTTGTCCACGAAGGCGTCCACCTCCCACCCCGCGAGGAGCGCCATCTGGCCCACGTGGATGAGCTCGGTCGCCCCCTCGCCGAGAACGTGGACGCCGAGGACTTTCCGCCCTTCGGCATCGGCGACGAGCTTGATGAGCCCGTCCTTCATCGCCGCGATCTGCCCTCGGGCAAGTTCCCGGAAGGGCGCCCGCCCCACCAGCGCACCGCCCTGCCGCGCGATCGCCTCCTCCTCCGTGAGACCGACCATCGACATCTCAGGAATCGTGTAGATACCCGTCGGGATGACCTCGGCCCGGCCTGTGTTTCCAAGTCCGAGGGCATGGCGCACGGCGCGACGTCCCTGCTCCATGGACGCGGATGCGAGCCCCGGAGGGCCGATGACATCCCCCACGGCGTAGATGTGCGACACCGCCGTCCGGCAGTTCTCGTCCACCGACAGCACGCCGCGCGCCGTGGCCTCGAGCCCCGCCCGCCCGATCTCCAGACCGTCGAGGCACGCCGTCCGCCCCAGCGCCACGAGGATCTTCTCGGCTTCGAGGACGCTCCCGTCGTCCAGAGCCGCATTGCAGCGGGAGACACCGTCGAACAACGCCTTCAGAGGCTTGCGCCCGCCGAGGAAGTGTCCGCCCGCCTCAGCGAAGCAGCGCAGGAACCGCGCGGTCAGCTCCGCGTCGAGGAAGGGGAGCGGCCGGACCCCGCCGTCCACGAGGGTCACCTCGACGCCCAGTGACGCGAAGATCGAAGCATACTCGCTGGCGATGACGCCGCCACCGAGGACGATGAGCGACGCCGGCAGATAGGGCAGCGACAGGATGGAGTCACTGTCCAGAACGTTCTCGTGATCTACGGACATGTCGGCGGGCGTCCGGGGTCTCGACCCCGTGGCAATGACGATGTACTCCGCGCGGATCCGCTCCACGCTCCCGTCGATCCGCCGGACCTCGACGATGCGATCGTTCTGGAACCGCGCCCGGCCGTGGATGAGTTCGATGGTGTTGCGTGCGAGCTGGGCCGTCATGTACGTCTCGTGGACGTCGATGACGCTCTCGAGCCGCGACATGAGGCTCCGGAGGCGCAGATCCGCCCGCACGGTCACCGGGAACACGTCTCCGCTCCGGCGGCGGAAGTTCTCGAGGGACAGGGCCGTTTCACGAAGCGTCTTGCTCGGGATCGTCCCCTGCCGCACGCAGGCCCCGCCCGCGCGCCCTTCCTCCTCCACGACGACGACGCGACGCCCCGCCTTGGCGCCCTGGATGGCCGCCTTCTGCCCCGACGGACCACAACCGATGACGAGCAGATCGCAGGTCCGGTCGGCGATCATGACAGGCACTCCGCAGCCTCGAGGATCGCATCCCGGCGCAACAGCAACCGCTCCATGTCCTCCACGTAGAGATTGAGCGCCGGCAGTGAGGCGTGGGTCGTGAGGTCACGGGCGGCTGCCGGATCCGCGCCGGTGGCGAAGGCATGGGCGGCCCCGTCGGCAAGGGACACGAGGTGCGCGATCTCCGTTGCCTCCGCCCGCTCCGGGTCGTGATGGTGGAGCACGGCCTCGCAGAGTCGCGGCGGCAGAGACCACGATCGTGCCAGATCGTATCCGACCCTGGCGTGGAGCGCGTCGAGGATATCCGTCACCTCGAGGTCGGGGAAAGCGGCGCCTGTAGCCTTCTCGAGATCCGCCACGGCCTGGAGAAGGATCGGGCAGCCGACATCGTGCACGAGCCCCCCGAGGAAGGCCTCCTCCACGTTGCGGCGCCGGACCCGCGAGATCTCCTGGGCAACGAGAGCCGTCAGCGTCGCGTGCCGGAACAGCAGCGCCACACGCGCCTCGTGGCCCCGCACGTCGAACACGCGGCTCTTCATGGCCACGACGACGGCGATGTCCCGGACGGCATTGAGCCCGAGGCGGCTCACGGCCTGCTGGAGGGAGACGATGGGCATGCCGGGCGCGTACAGGGCGGAGTTGGCGACCTTGAGGACGTGGCTCGCCATGGACTGGTCATGACGCAGGATCCCGGCCAGCTCCCGCGCATCGCCGTCGGGCCGCGAGCAGAGGCTCATGACTTCCTCGGCGACCTTCCCGAGGACGGGCAGATCGAGGTCGCCGGCCTCGGCACGCCGGAGGAGATGGGCCTTCAGACGGTCGAGGCTCGAAACGGACGACGTCATGATCGGTCTTTCCCGGCCCCCGCGCGGATCGCGACGCGTCGGTCCGTGCCCGGACGGTCCGGTCCCGTCTCACGGCCCTCCCGCGCCGACCGTCCGGGGGCCCTGCCGCTTCCGGACGCACGTCATCCACGCCCTACTCTCTTCGGCAGTCAAAGGGGCCGGACTTCTGCCCCCTCTCCCCCTGCAGACTCAACCGCCGGCCGGACCGCCGGTTCCTGATTCGAGATACGTGTAGCCGGCCAGCCCTTCCTCGTACATCCGCATGAGCTGGCGCGCCTCTTCGATCGTGATTCTCCGGGACCGCAGAGCCGCTTCCGTGGCCCGCCGCATCCGCGCCACGAGATCATCCCGGTTGAAGCTCACGTAGTTGAGGACGTCCGTCACGGTGTCCCCGAGAACGACGTGATCGACGTGGTATCCGCCCCCCTCCGCCAGCGAGACGTGAACCGTGTTCGTGTCGCCGAAGAGATTGTGAAGGTCCCCGAGGATCTCCTGGTACGCCCCCACGAGGAAGATCCCGAGCATGTAGGGCTCGTTCTTCCAGGGGTGGAGCTCGAGGACGTCCTTGACGTCGCGGCGGTCGATGAACCGATCGATCTTGCCATCGCTGTCGCAGGTCACGTCGGCCAGGACGGCGCGGCGGACCGGCTCCTCGTCGAGGCGATGGATCGGCATGATCGGAAAGAGCTGTTCGATGGCCCAGGAGTCCGGCACGGACTGGAACATGGAGAAATTGCAGAAGTAGGTATCCGAGAGACTCCGCTCCAGCGTCTCCAGCTCCTCGGGAACTTCCGGAAGTTCCCGCGTGATGCGGAGGAGCTTCTGGCAGATCGCCCAGAAGAGGCTCTCCGCCGTGACACGTTCCTCGAGGGAGAGCTGCCCGATGGAGAAGAGGGTCAGAGTCTCGTCGCGGTACTGGATCGCGTCGTGATAGCTCTCGAGGAGGTTCTTCCTCGAGACGTCACGGAGCGTTTCGTGCAGGTTGCGGATGACGGGCGGCGTGTCGGGTCCCGTCCCCTCCGGGAACTTCCCCGGGCTGAACTCGGAAACCCCGAGGATTTCGACGACGAGGACCGAATGGTGGGCCACGATGGCCCGTCCGGCCTCGGCGATGAGGGTCGGATGCGGCACACCGGCCGAATCGCACAGCTCCATCGTCTGGAAGACCACGTCGTTGGCATACTCCTGGAGCGTGTAGTTCATCGAGGAGGAGAAGTTGGTCTGCGACCCGTCGTAGTCCACTCCGAGCCCGCCGCCCACGTCGAGGTACTTGAGCGGAAGGCCGAGATTGCAGAGCTCCACGAAGAACCGCCCCGCTTCGCGCAGCGCCTTCTTGAGGGCCTGGATGGCGCTGATCTGGCTTCCGAGGTGGAAGTGGAGCAGTTCGCAGCAGTCGAGCATGTCGCGCTCCCGGAGGAACTGGACGGCGTCCAGCATCTCGCGGGACGTGATTCCGAACTTGCTCCGATCGCCGCCGGAGCCCTCCCATCGGCCCGATCCCCGGGCGGCGAGCTTGGCCCGGAGCCCTATGCGCGGGCGGACGCCGAGCCGCGTCGCCACCGCATGGATGATTTCGAGCTCCGAGAGCTTCTCCACCGTGATGATGACGGAGCGCCCGAGCTTGCCGGCCCGCAGGGCGTACTCGATGTACTCCTCGTCCTTGTAGCCGTTGCACAGGATGAGCGCGTTCTCGTCCTCGAGCATCGCCATGACCGCGAGGAGCTCGGGCTTGCTGCCCGCCTCGAGGCCGTAGTTGTACGGGGCGCCGAAGTGCGCGATGGACTCGACGACGTGGCGCTCCTGGTTCACCTTGATGGGGTACACCCCGCGGAAGCAGCCCTTGTAGCCGCACTCGACGACGGCCCGCCGGAAGGCGTCGTTGAGCTCCGTGATCCTCGACTTCAGGATGTCGGAGAAGCGGATGAGCAGGGGAAGCCCGATGCCGCGCTCCCGCACCTCGTCCACGAGCTCCTTGAGGTCGATCGCGCCGCCGGCGGCCCCTGCGGGGCGGGAGACGACGTTTCCGGCCTCGTTGACGTGGAAGTAGCCGCCGCCCCAGTTGAGCACGCCGTACTTCTCGATCGCATCGGCGATCGTCCAGCGGCGCGAAAGCACGTCCATGGCCATATTCGGGTCTTCCGTTCCCCGGCGGGTCGCTTATGGAGGCCCGGCGGTCCGCCCGCCGGCGCGCTGCATCATAGCGCCGGGGCCGAGGGAAGCGGAGGTCCGCCCGCCGCCGCGCTCAGCCCTGGCTTTCGAGCCAGACGTGGAAACGGGCCTCCAGGTCCGCCAGGGCGAGACCGAAGAACTCCCCCGCGGCCTCGTCGAAGGCGTCCGAGCGTGCGAGGCGCCGGAAGAACCGCGGCGCCTCCTCGGGCCAGCATTCGAGCAGGAAACCCGTGAAGAGGAAGGAAGCCAGGACGTCCTTCGGCGTCATGGCGTTGAGATCCATCCGGAAGAGGGCGACGAGCAGCGGGAATTCCCCGCCTTTCCGGAGCTTCCGCCCTTCGGCGACCCAGTCCGTCCCCGAATCCATGAGTTTCTTCTTCAGGGGGTCCGGCGCCTGGTCTCCATACCGCGACCCGCGGATGAACCATGTGAGGCGAGTCCCGGTGAGGCACTCGACCAGGTAGAGGCCCGCCCCCTCGAATGCCCAGGCCTCGGAGGTCGTGATGGCGCACTCCGCCTCGAGGAGGCTTGCCACGAGGTGGCGGAGGGCGCCATCGAGGCGCTGCTCGGCGGAGTCGCCCCACTCGACGATATGCGATGCCCCGGGCTCCCAGCCGCCGCCGAAGCTCCGGACACGATTCCGCTCTTCCTCCGTATACGCCGGATGACGGCTCACGAAGGCGTCCCGGTCCGCCGCGCCCGCGAGGAGGTA
>CAYQRN010000138.1:0-11872 GCA_964419995.1 uncultured Planctomycetia bacterium | reverse complement strand
GGCGGGGGCCCCAGGCGTACTTGCACAGGAGAGCGACGCGCAGCGGAGCGTCCCCTCCTGAACGCCTCCTCGTCCCGGGGAGGCTACTCCGCCCCTATACGCCCGGCAGGAGTCGACCAGCCTGGGCAGGGGCCCCAGGCGTACTTGCACAGGAGAGCGACGCGCAGCGGAGCGGTCCTCGTCGGGACATGTAACGGTCTGTGTGACGCACGACACTACTCGACCTTCGGCGCCGTGGCCACGTGGGCCTTCTCGCGGGACTTCAGATCCTCGATCTTCCGGCACGTCTCGAGGATCTGGAGCTTCAGGTCATCGATGCGACGGCGCGCGCCGCTGTTCGAGGCGTTCTCGGCGGCCTTGTCGATCTCCGCCTTGAGCTTGTCGAGCGCCGTGAACTGCTTCTCGATGTCCCGGAGCAACGCCTGCTCCTTCGCCACGAACGCCTGGAGGTTGGCGCCGCGGGCCTTCGAGACGCAGGCCCCCACCGCGGACAGGACCGCCGCGGCGGAGGCCCCCGAACCGAGGAACCGTTTCTCCTCCGCGCCGTCGGCGTGGAAGACGGCGATGAGGCACGGCTTCCCGGCCGTGAGACCGCGAGCGAGCTCTGCAGGGAACGGCGGCGCGAGGGAGACGCGAACGGGCGTGAAGAAGCGCGAGGCCACGACGACGCGTTCGTCGCCGAAGACCGCCGTCTCGACGGCGGTCGCGCCCGGCGAGGGGGCATGGAGGAAGAGCACCGTGGGGAAGCCCTGCCGTCCCCGCGTCCGGACGAGCTTCGCAATGAACGCGGTCTCGTCCGTCATCCCCTCGGCGCCGGCATGCTCGGACGTCACCTCGACGAAGGCGAGACGATGGGCCGCCGGACGTTCCGGGCTCGGCAGCGAGCCGATGCCGAGATCCTCCTCCTCGGGCTCGTCGGGATCGTCGTTGTTGCGCGGATTCGGATTCCGCGGACTGTTGCCGCCGGCCCGCGCTCCTCCGCCACCCCGGCCACCGCGACCTCCGCGTTGCGCCATTGCGAGGCCGGGAAGGGCGAGGAGGATCGACAGGATCACGAGCAGGAATCGGAGAACCCGGGGAGATCCCATGGCCGCACCTCCAGATGTACCGCCGAATGGACGCTCGCCTCCCTCTGGTCTTTCGCGGATCCGACAGAGTCCATGGGATCGGACGCGCCCTCCACGCGGTGCGATCCGCGGCGCAGGATCACCGACGACCGAAGCCGCGTGTCGGCAGCCGCTTGCGGCAGCGGCCCGCCGGCGAACTCCGGAGTCCCGGACTCCACGGCTCACAAGTGCTGACGCGGAAAGCACCTCCGGTTCCCCGGGCCGCTTGACCGGCGTCGAAAGGATCTGCTATGCTCCGTCCTGTAGAGTCGAGGATGCAGCGTCGCTCGGGCGGCCCCGCCACTCGGTGATCGAAGCCGCGAGCGCCCGCTCGAGGTTTCCGGCCGACCCGTCCGCGCCGCCGCATCCCCAGAGCACCCAGCGTTTGCCGTAGACCGTCGCGCGGACCGGGCCGACATCGGCGTCGCGTTCCCACATGACGCGCTTCGGAGCGGTCATTACCAGGAGCGAGTGTCCCATGAAGCAGCCCTTCGCGATCCGCCTCGCCGCGGTTCTCGCCGTCGCCGCCCTCGTGGCCGGCTCGGCCGCGGCCCAGACGACCTACCCCGAGGTCGAGCCCAACGACAACAAGACCCAGGCCCTCGGCAACGGCGCCTCCCTCATGACGGCCGGCGACATGCTCACCGGCACGACGACCGGTTCGAGCACGACCACGCCCGGCCTCGCGTCGGCGGACTACTGGCTCGTGCAGACCACTCCTCTCGCTCTCGGCGTCTACCGCCACGAGCTGGCCATCACGACGACGGGCACCGCCGGACACACCGGCAGAATCCGTGGTCTGAGCCAGTCGCTCGGTGTGATCAACACGACGTCCGACAACATCTTCCAAACGAGCGCCACTGGGACGACGCCCCCCCGCATGAACGCCTGGTACGGCTTCGGCAAGGGCGAGCAGATCTACTACGCTGTGACGGGAACCTCGAGCACGACCGGGCCCTATACATCGACGCTCACGACCACGGCTGTTCCAGTCCCCTTCATCGGCAACTTCCAGGCTGGCAGCATCACGATCACGACCGCGGGCCAGGGCCACACGACGGACACGGATCTCTGGATCTATGACGGGAATCTCGACGCGATCCCCGGCTGGGGAAACGACGACAAGGTGGGCTTGCAGTCGAGACTGACGCGCTGCTACACGCCGGGTACGTATTACCTCGCCGTCTCGAGATTCGGTTTCGCCAACGACCTCCCGTCGCCATCGGACGACAACTACCGAAACGGCACGGTTCTCGACTTTCCCAACGCAGCGGCCGGCAGCAGCTCGGTCCTTGTAAACAACTGCGCCTTCGCCATCACGGACTGGACGGGGACCTACCCGTTCCCCGCCACCACGGCCCAGCCCTACGAGGTCCTCTGGTTCTGCTTCAATGTCGTCCCCTCGACCTGGGGTCTCAGCGTGACCCAGCCGGGCGGACTGCCCGGCTCGGAGGTCAGCGTTCGGAACGTCGGCGGCACCCCCGGCAACCTCTACCTCAACATCATGACCCAGTACATGGGCAACTTCCCCGCGGGGTGGGCCTTCGGCGTCGACATCCCCTTCTCCGATCTCGTCGCCGAGATCCTCTGGGGCGCGCCGTTCTTCGGGCCCCTCGACGGCTGCGGCGAATCGTCGTGGACGAGCTCCACCGGCAACACGATCCCGTCCGGCGTCACGGGCTACTGCGTCGGCGTCGAGCTCACGCCGGCCGGTGTCCCGATCTCGGCCACGGCGCCGTTCTTCTACACGACGCTCTGACCTCCCTTTCCTGACACGTCGCACCGGGGCGGGCGCCCGCGCGCCCGCCCCGGCTCATCGACGGACCGCCTGCTCCTCCCGGAGGCGCCGGCTGCGGCAAGACACGGTCAGGGGAGGCGCGTGAGGCGCAGGGAGTCGAGGGGGAAGACGGCCTCGCCGCGGCGGGCGCGAAGCTCGAGGACCAGCTCGACGTTCTGAGCCTCCTCGGCGACATCGATCTCGACGCGGAGCCCGCGGCGCGGCGCCGACCCCGCGAGGGCCTCGGCGAAGGCCCCGCCGGCGACGCGGGCCCCCGCTCCGGCGAAGTCGAGGCCGGAGAGTGGCTCCACGTCGCGAACGCCCGCCTGGGCCTGGAAGCGCCAGCGCCCCTTCCCGAGAAGGACGTTGCGCCGCCAGGAGGCGACGCACCGGCCGCTCGGACCTGCGCGGATGAGGAGAACCTTCTCTCCGGGCAGGTTGGCCTTCTGAAGGACCGCGTCCTCGCACTCCGAGGCCTGTCGCCAGTCCTCGAGGCGGAGCGAGGCGCCCGATGCGAGGGAAAGGGGCTTCGGCTCCGGCTCCTCGTTCTGCGCGCGGAGGCTCTTCGCCCGGGCGGCGATGCGGTCCTTGAGGGCGCGCACCTCCCGCTCGTGGGCATGGACGAGGCGCGGGTCGATCCGCGCGAGGGCGGGGTTCAAACGGCGCGAGACCTCGTCGATGCGGCGCCCGATCTTCTCCACGGCCGTGACGACGGGAAGAAGCTCCGCGACCCGCCGGCGGTAGAGCTTGCGCCAGGCGGGGTTCTTCATCACGGCGTCCGCCACGATGCCGTTCTGGGCCTGGAGGATCGACCAGCCGGCGTCGCCGAAGATCTGGTCGGTGCCATGGGGAAGGAACACGGCCCGGCCGCCCGCCGGATCGAAGTAGAGACGGTAGTTGTTGCGGTTCATCGCATAGCCGTCCCAGTGGCCGATCATGAGCTCCATCGCGACGAATCCGAGGAAGACGCGGACGTCGAGGCGCTCCTCGATCCGGGGCCATCGGAGCGCGGGATCCGGCTCGCGGCAGGCCTCGAGGAGGTCACGGAGATCCTGCCCCGAAGCCGATGTCTCTCCCTCATCCCTCTCGAGGGGCGCGTCGATGTCCTGGCAGAAGCCCCCGTCGTAGAGGCTTCCGGAGGCGTCCTGGAAGCGCCGGCGCAGGAACTCCTCGTCGAACCCCTCCTTGAGGACGTAGAGGGCGGGATCGCGGTCGTTGATCGTGACGACGGCGTGGGTGACCCGGGTCGCGTGGAGCCCTGCCGCGACGAAGAGATCGTGGGCCAGAAGCTCGTGGAGGAAGCTCGGATCCTGGACCGAGTTGTTGAGGTGGAACTTGGCGAGACCGTGGAACCGCTGATCTCGCCGGGTCCGGTTCATCCTGACGGTGAATGCCGGGCGGTCGTCGAAGGGCCGGAAGCTGCCTGCCGCTCCCTTGAGCTTCACCTGGACGTCGTCGTAGATGGACTTCCCGTCCTCGACGAGGCGCACGGACACGAAAGAGCGGGGGGCGGCGCGGAGAGCCTCGACGGCCTCCGGTCCGATCTCGATCCTGAGGCGCGGGATCACGCCGCGGCGGAAGAACCCGTCGCTCGGGTCCTCGGACCGGCTCTGCGCCGGGGCGGCGCCGGCCGCCGCCGCGAGGACGACGGGAAGGAGGATCGCCACCCTGACGGCGCGGAATCGCGGGCGCAGGCGGCGGCGTGTCGGCGTCATGGCGCGTCGGATCTCCACTCCGGCGACGGCATCGCGGGCGGATGCGCAGCATACACGGTCCCGTTCGCCCGGCGAAGGACCGGAGGGAAGCCGGGGCGACTACCGGAGAAGGACCTCGCCCCTGACGGTCCCCTCCGCAACGAGCCGCCGGAGGAACCCCTCGACAGCGCCGGCCCCTCCCGCCCGCGCCTCCTTCTCGAGGACGCTGGCGAGCCCGCCCTCGATACCCGCGGGGAGGTCGCTCTCCGCCACGAGGATCACGACCGCAAACGTCGCAGTCGCGCCTCCGCGCGCCGGAGGCATGCGGAAGCGGAGAGGGTCCCGGAGCGAGAGCGGTCGCCCGGGATCGCCGCCCTCCGCCTCCAACCGCGTCGTGTCTCCTGAAGACGCCACGGCGAAGGCGTGGACACGGACATCGGGCCCGTCGGGTCCCGCCCGCTCCACGAGGACGAGATCGCCGGCCGCGAGGGGTCCCGCGGGCCGCTCCGGCGCCGTAGCGACGAAGGACCTCGGAGGCGAACCGGACTCCGCCGGCCGGAGGTTGCGCCAGAGGACGAAGGCCGCGGCAGCGACGACGAGCGCCGCCGCGGGAAGGAGGAATCGGAGCCTCGGGCGCCGGGAGCGCCGCTCCGGCAGCGCGGGACTGGCCGGCGGCTCCGGGACGACGCCGGGGGCGGGCGGCGATGCGGCGACGGGCGCCCGCGCCGGCGCCTGCGGCTCGGGGACAGCGGGAGGCGCCGGCGGTGCTTCGGCGCCGTCCGGAGGCTCCTCGCCGGTGAGGTTGAAGAGGTGATCCGAGCAGATCCGACAGAAGACGATGTGGCGGCGGAGGTTCGCGGACACCTCGGGATCGAGGCGGCCCGCGACCCACGCCTCCATCTCCTCCGCGGTGAGATGGCCGGTATCCTCCGCGCGACCGACGATCTCCGCCGTGATCGGCGACTTCGCCGCGACGTTCAGGACTTCCGTGAGGGCATCCCCGCCCTCGGGCGGCACTCCGGGCGCATCGCTTCCCATTCACAGGATCCTACGGACTGGACGCAGGTCGGGGGCCATGGATCGCAAGTCCAAGGCATCAAAGGAGATCCTCGAGACGCACGACGGCGAAATCTCTCCTCAGGACCATGAGCAGCCTCTCGCGGCCGGCGGCCAGGAGGCGTTTCACCGTGCGCTCCGAGACCCCGGCGGCGGCGGCGATGCTCGGGACGTCGTCGCCGCGCAGGTAGAAGCGCTCGATCGCGGACGCGATGCGGACACCATCGCGATCCATGGCGGCGAGCCGGTCGAGGGCGAGGATGACGATCTTCGCGGTCTCGTCTCCCGGCGATCCCGTGCCCCTGGCGAGGATCTCCCCCTCGAAGGGATCGAAGGTGCCCGGGCGCCGCCACTCGAACGTTTCGCAGGGCGGATCGAGCCGGCGGGGGTTGGTCCCGTGCTCCACGCCATCCCCGAAGTGCGGGTTGCGGGCGGGCCGCGCGCCGGCTTCGGGCAACCACTCGAGACGGCAGCGCGGCGAGGGCTCCGAGGCGAAGTGGACGCAGGCTCCGCACCGCAGCTTGGGGATGACCCGGGCGCGGCGCAGGTGATCGATGATGCCGTTCCGCGCGAAGTGGTTGAGCCATCGCTGGAGGCGCGGGAGGCTCCGGATGTCTCCGCCGGGGAAGGCGTCGCGCCGCTCCATGAGCCGGAGCAGGATCTCCTGGGCCGCGTCCTCCGCATGGCCGGCCGAAAGCGGGAAGTGCCGCCGGAGCCAGCGCTCCACGCGGTCCGCGATGACATCCGGCAGCCGGCAGGGTCCCTCGGCAAGGAGCACCGACAGATCCGCGGCGAGGATGAGGGTGCAGTCGCGGTGCTCGCCCGTTCCGAAGCGGCACGCCACGCAGACTTCCGCGGGAGCGTCCACATCCTCCGCGGGGTCCCGCCCGGCGGCCGGGTCGCGGGCCGCGGGGGTCATTTCCGGCGCCGCGCCGGCACGGGCTTCAGGATCCGAACCAGCGTCGCCATGTCGACGTTGCCGCCCGAGATCACGGCCACGGCGGTCCGTCCGGCGAGGTCGATGCGCCGCGCAAAGGCGGCGGCGGGCGCCACGGCGCCCGTGGGCTCGGCGAGGACCTTCAGGAACGCGAGGATGGTGCCCACGGCCCCCGCGATCTCTGCCTCGGAGACGAGGAGGACGTCCTCGACACGCTCTCGCAGGATCTCGAAGGTGCGCTCGGCGAGGCAGAGGTTGCGCATGCCGTCCGCGAGGGTGGCGGGGAGCCCGATGCGGACGATCCGGCCAAAGCGCAGCGAGAGATGAGCATCGTTGGCCAGCTCGGCCTCGCAGCCGTAGACCTTCACGGATGGCTTGACGCCGCGGGCGGCGGTGGCGATGCCGGCGAGGAGGCCGCCGCCGCCAACCGGGGCCAGGATCACGTCGGTGTCCGGAGCGTCCTCGAGGATCTCGAGCGCCACCGTTCCCTGCCCGGCAATGATGAGATCGTCGTCATAGGGGGGGATGACGAGCGCGCCCCGCGCCGCCGCGATTTCCTCGGCGCGCACCCTGCGGTCATCGGAGCTGAGTCCCGCGAAGACGACGTCGCCGCCGTAGGCCTTGACGGCCGCCACCTTGGCCTTCGAAGCATCCTCGGGCATGACGACGACGGCCTGGCAACCGAGGAGATGCGCCGCCAGCGCCGTGGCGATGCCGTGATTCCCGGAGGAGTACGCGACGACGCCGGCGCGCCTCGCCTCGGCGAGGGCCGCACGCACGCGCGTGTAGGCGCCGCGGATCTTGAAGGCTCCCCCGCGCTGCAGGCACTCCGCTTTGAAGAGGAGCCTCCCGCCCAGGTCGCGATTGAGGAGGCGCGACTCGAGAAGCGGGGTCCGGCGCGCCACGCCCTCGAGGCCCCTGGCAGCGGCCTCGATGTCCGAAAGCCCGATCAAGCGATCCTCCGGCGTCCGACGACGCCCGAAGCTAACGCCGCCGCACGGCGCGTCCCAGCGGCGACCGCGCAGCTTGCCGCTCCCGGAGGGCCCCCTTACCATGCGCGGGCCGCCCCGAAACCGACGGAGGAAGCGCATGTCGAAGGAGTCCAGAGGGTCCGGCCATGGCCGCCCCGGCGCGCCGGGGCGCGACCTGCCCGCGACGCTCATGGCGCCACGCCGGCGCCGGACGGCGGCGCTCCTCCGCGGCGTGGCGATCCTCCTCCCGGCTCTCGGCCTTCTGTTTCCGGGCTGCAGCCAGGGCGGCGACGATGGATCGAAGGGCGGCACTCCCGAGCCGACCTTCGGCCCCGATCGCGAGAAGCCCTGGACGCCGCGGGCGGACGGCGAGAGGATGTACGCGCTTCTCACGGAGCTCGTCCGACTCGGCCCGCGCCCGCCGGGTTCCGAGACGCTCAAGCTCTACCGGAGCGTCCTCAAGCGGAAGCTCTTCGAATCCGGTGTCACGGACGTCCGGAGCCTGCCCTTCACGGCGAGCACGCCCGACGGCCCCATTCCCATGGAGAACATCGTCGCCGTCATCCCGGGCGAGGCGCCGGAGGCCATCTGGTTCTCCTGCCACTACGAATCGAAGAAGCCCGTCCCCGGGCGCCCCGAGGAGGGCGGCTGCGAGGCGCCCTTCGTCGGCGCCAACGACGGCGGCTCCGGCGCGGTGGCTCTCATCGAGCTGGCACGCCACTTCGCCGCGGAGGCGAAGGCAGGCATGAGGCGTCCGTTCACTCTGGTCTTCGCCTTCTTCGACGGGGAGGAGGCGATCCAGAACTGGTACGAGGACGGCCCCGACGAGCCGGATCACACCTACGGAAGCCGCCGCATCGCCGAGACTCCCCCCGTCCCGGTGAAGGCGCTCATCAACCTCGACATGGTGGCCGACCGGAACTTCGGGCTCGCGCGGGACACGGGATCTACCGACTGGCTCCAGCGGATCTTCGAGAACACCTCGTACCGCATCTTCGGCTGGAGCGTGTTCACGAGCGGACGGAGCGTGGTCCAGGACGACCACCAGCCCTTCATCGCGAAGGGAAACTCCGCCATCGACCTCATCGATTTCGAGTACCCCGACGAATCGAACCGGTTCTGGCACACGGTCCACGACACCGTCGAGAACTGCTCGGCCCGGAGCCTCGAACGGATCGCGACGCTCGTCATCGAGGCCCTGCCGGACATCGAACTCCGCCTGCGGACGGGCTGAAGCCGAGCTGAACAGCGCCAAGAGCTATCCCGAAAGGGACTTGCGCGCGGGAGCCGCGGCGGCTCCGAGACCGGAAATCGACGTTCCGCCGCCCGTATAGGATGGAGACTGCCGGCCGGACGCCGGCCGAAACCCGGGATGCCATGGCCAGGATCACGCGCTGCAGGAACTGTCGCTGCGATCTCGCCGCGGGCACGGCCGTCTGCCACTCGTGCGGCCGGGACGCGACGCGGAAGGACCGGCGGATCTTCACGCGGCAGAGCGTGTCCTTCATCCTCGTCGTCGTGGGCCTCTTCACGATCTTCGATGCCATCCACCTCGCCAACCGCCACAGGAACGAGGCCATCGTGCAGCGCCGGCTCGACGAGGCGTGGCACTTCGTCGAGCCCGTCCTCCGCGGCGCGGTTTCCGAAAGCGCCGTCGACCGGCTGCTCGGCGGGGGACGTCGCGAACGGGACGATCTGCGGCGGCACATCGCCGAGCTGCGCCGCCTCACCGCCGGCGTCCCGGCGCCGGATATCGCCTTCCGCTCCACGACCACCGAGTCCGGAAGCGGGGACCCCGACGTCGTCACGCTGAGCTTTCGGATCCGCTATGGAACGGACGGCGGCCGCCGGTGCATCGATGGCGAGCTCGACGTGACGGAGGGCCTCCTCGGCGGCCGGCGGATCACACGCCTCCGGTTCAGGGACGCCGTCCCCGACGACGCGCCCGCGTCCGGCCGGGCCGCGGAGCAGAGCGGCGCCTTCGTCGATCCTCCGCGTCGCTAACGAAACAGCCCCGCGCTCCGGAAGACGGAGTCGAGGAAGTGCCCGTCCACGAGCCGGATCATGAAGACGCCGGCACCTGCCAGCATCGCGAAGACGGCGATGATGAGGACGAGGCGCAGGGCGAAGGCCACGACGTAGACCGGCAGGCAGAAGGGCGCCGACAGGAGCAGCACGACCCGGGCCTGCGGCGTACCCCGCCGGAGCGCGATGAACGCGCCGGCTACGACGCGCTCGAGGAACGTCGTGAACCGGTGCACGGCGGGCAGCAGGACGGATCCCACGAGGGCGAGGGCGATGACATGCCCCCCGAGGATCATGAGCGTGTGGCCGAAGGTCTCCGGGAGGCTCGAGAAGTCCACCTCGCCCCGGGAGATGCGCCAGGCGAGGAAGCCGATTCCGGCGCAGAGGACGAGGGCGAAGAAGGCCATGGGCAGAGCCGACCGGGAGGTCCGGGCCCGGCGCCTTTCCGGCCGCCGCCCGGTCCTCCCGCGCACCCTGACCTGTCGCGGCGCAAAGCGCTTGGCTGGCTCGTTCACCATCGCGGATGATACGCTGTCCGCATCGACGAAAGGAAGGCGTGACCATGAAGCGCTGGATCCCCCGGTGTCTCATCCTCGTCCCGATCCTCGCCGGCCCCGTCTCCGGCCAGGAGAGTCCGGACTTCGGGAAGGCAAAGGAGCAGTTCCAGCGCGCGCTCCGGGACCGCAGCCTCGATGAGCGACTCGACGGCATCGAGGGCCTCGTGGCCACGAAGGACGCCCGCGCCATCGACTTCGTCATCGCGGCCATTCGGGAGATGGACCGCCGCATCGCGGAGCTCGACCGCAAGGTCGAGTCCCTCGGGAAGCAGACGGCGAGAATCTGGGAGAACATCGACAATCAGGCCGGACAGGGGCGCGGCGTCTCGGTGGGAACTGCGGCGCCGGCGGAGAAGAAGCACATCGAGCTCCAGAAGGAGCTCGCGGAGCTTCACGCCCAGGTCTCGACGGAGCGCGCGACGTTGCGCGCGACGCTGCGCGCCGCCGGCCGGATCGTGACGGCCCTCCCCGCCGCGGACTCGGAGGCCCAGATCGCCCGGATCGTGCAGCTTCACGACAAGCTCCGGGGGCGGCCCGAGGAACAGGTCTTCTACGTCCGGATCCTCGGAGAAATCCGCGCCGGCGGCGCGACCGTGGCGCTCCGCGAGATCCTGAAGACGGCGCCCGATGTGCCGGTCCGCATCGCGGCGGCCGACGCCCTCGGATTCCATCGCCGCCCCGCGGCCGTCGAGGCCCTCGCCGCGGCCCTCTCGGACGAGAGCTGGATGGTCCGCGCCGCCGCCATCGATGCCCTCCGCCGGACGGGAAGCATGACCGCCGTGGCGCCTCTCATCGCGGCCCTCGAGTCGGCCGACGGACGGCTGCAGGCCGACATCGAACAGGCCCTCGAGTCCCTGGCGGGAGTGACATTCCACGACAACGCCGCTCTCTGGAAGGAGTGGTGGGCGGGTTCCGAAGCGACCCTCCGCGCGGCCATCGAGGGTTTCCGCAGCGCGTCGGGGGCAGCGCGCACCGAGGCGATGCAGCGCATCGCGTCGCTCGGCCTCCTCGCCGGCGCCCGGGAGATCCTCGTGGCCGTGGGCCTCGACCCCCTCCGGGAGGACGAGATCTGGGCGCCCCGCCCGAAGAAGAAGACCGGAGCCCCTCCATCGGAGGACGGCCCCGGTCCCGACGTCGTCGGGCTCTCCCCGGAGGAGATCGAGCGCGAGGCGGCCTTCCGGGCCGTGGGCGAGACCATCGCCACGCGCGCGGAGTCGATCCGGCGGGAGGCCCTCTCCGATCTCGTCCTCCGCCCCTACTCCGAGACGCAGGTGGCCGCCAAGCGGACGGGGTGGCTCCGCATCCTCGGGTGGATCCCCGTCGAGAAGTCCCGCGACGTCCTGGCCGGCATCCTCGGCGACGGGAGCGGCAAGCCTCCAGACATCGAGCTCGAGCAGATGGAGGCGCGTTTCTGGGCCGTGCGATCCCTCGGACGGCACCGCACGCCCGAGGCCCGGGAGGCCGTGATCCGCGTCCTCGAGAATGCCCGCGCCCCGGAGGCTCTCCGCGACACGGCCGCCCGGTCCCTCGCCGAGGACGCCTGCCGCCGTAACGTCGAGGCGCTCATCGAGGCCGTGGCCCGCGAGAAGGGCCGCGTCCGGACGACGGCCGGGGAGATCCTCGCCGGGATCACCGGAGAGCCCGCCGGAGCCGACTACGCGGCCCTCCGGACCTGGTGGAAGGCCAACCGCGACCGCTTCCAGGAGGCGGAGAAGCAGGAGATGGCAGAGAAGGAGGACGAACGGCGCG
>CAYQRN010000137.1:0-11879 GCA_964419995.1 uncultured Planctomycetia bacterium | reverse complement strand
AGTACCCCGGCCAGCCCGCCATCTCCTGCTGATGCGCGCCGCGGAGAAACTGGATCCGTCCGAGCTCACCCCGATCCGTGAGGTCCTTCACGTAGAGGAACTCCCGCGTGTAGACAGCCGTCTCCATCATCATGTAGCGGCGCCGGGCCGCGCGCGCGGCCTTGACGATGGCGGCGCAGTCGGCGACGGTCGTCGCCATGGGAACGGTGCAGGCCACGTGGCGGCCCGCGGTCAGGGCCGCGAGGGTCATGGGGGCATGGTCGGGAATCGGCGTGTTGATGTGGATGGCGTCGATGTCGGGGTCGTGGAGCATGTCCTGGACGCGCGTGAAGCACTTCGGGATGCCGAAGGCCCCGGCGATGGCCCGGAGGGACGCCTCGTTCCTCTGGCATACGGCCACCATCTCGGTGTCGGGGTGGCGCTGGTAGATCGGGATGAACTCGGCGCCGAAGCCGAGTCCGACGATGCCCATGCGGATCTTCTTCGCCATGTCGTCGCTTCTCCGTCCGAGCTCTCAGGTCGCGGCCGAACGGGCCGGCCAGATGACGATTCTATCCGGATCCGGCCGGGGGCGGATCGTGACGCCCTTGCGGAGCGCGGGGTCCGCGGGCGCCGCGATGCGGAACCGCACGCCTCCGAGCTCCACGAGGAGGATCCGGGTGTGTCCGAGATCCTCGACGACGAGGATCTCCGCGGAGGCGTCGCCTCCCGCGACGGCGATGTGCTCCGGCCGTACCCCGATGCAGGCGGCGGAGGGGGCCTCCGCGGGAGCCGGGCAGAGCGCGACGCCCTCCGCCGTCCGCCAGAAACCGGCCGAAGCCGTCGCATCGAGGATGTTGATCGGCGGCTCGCCGAGCTGACGGGCGACGACGGGCGAGACGGGGCGGGCCCAGACCTCCTCGGGCTCGCCCGTCTGCAGCACGGTTCCGCCCGAGATGACGACGAGGCGATCCGCCATGGACAGGGCCTCGGTGGGGTCGTGGGTGACGTAGATCATGGGCGTGCGGAGGGAGCGCCGCAGTTCCACGAGCTCGGTCCGGAGGGCTTCCCGGAGCTTCGCGTCGAGGTTCGTGAGCGGTTCGTCGAGGAGGAAGAGGCGCGGTCGGCGTACGAGGGCTCGGCCGATGGCGACGCGCTGCATTTCGCCCCCGGAGAGGCGGTGAGCCGGTCGGTCGAGGTGCCCCTCGATGCGGAGGACCCGGGCGGCGGACTCCACCCTCGCCCGGATCTCGGGCTCGGGGAGCCTCCGGCCCGGAGCCCGCAGGGGGAACTCGAGATTGCGCCGCACGGAGAAGCGGGGATAGAGGGAGAAGTTCTGGAAGACGAGGGCCACGTCCCGCGCGGCGGGCGGGAGTCGCGTGGCGTCCGCCCCTGCGAGGCGGATTTCCCCTTCGTCCGGCTGTTCGAGGCCGGCGATGACCCGGAGGAGCGTGGTCTTGCCGGCTCCCGTCGGCCCCGTGACGACAAGGAGTTCGTCCTCCCCGATCGTGAAGCTCGCCGAGGAGAGGGCTGTGATGGCTCCGAATCGCTTCGTGACGCCGCGGACTTCGAGGACCGGTTCGCTCATGCGAAGGCCTCGCCGGTATCGTCTCGGAAGAGGCGGAGGCCCGCGGGGTCGATGGCCATGCGCAGGGGTTCGCCGATGGCGGGCCGGGCGCCCGAGGTGCTTCGGATGCGGATCCGGCCGGAGGCCGTGTCCACGTGGACGATGCAGGATGACCCGAGGGATTCGACGAGGGCCACGCGCCCCCCGAGGGATCCTCCCGCCGCGGGGCGGACGAACTCGGGGCGGAATCCGAGGACCGCCGGGCCCGGCGGCGGCGCTCCGGGAAGCGTCGAGACGACGGCGCCCTCCGTGGTCCGGAACGTGGCCGGGCCGACGTCGCGGGAAACGGCGCCCCGGAGGAGGTTCATGCCGGGGCTGCCGACGAAGTGGGCGACGAAGAGGCTTCGCGGCCGGTCCCAGATCTCCGCGGGAGGAGCCGCCTGACGGATGAGGCCGCCGTCCATAACGACGATGCGGTCGGCGAGCGTCATGGCCTCCTCCTGATCGTGCGTCACGTAGACGGCCGTCACGCCGGTGCGGAGTTGCTCCGACCTGATGAACTCGCGAGCCTCGGCGCGCTCCCGCGCATCGACCGTGCCGAGAGGCTCGTCCATGAGGAAGAGATCCGGGGAGCGGACGATGGCCCGGGCGAGAGCGACCTTCTGCTGATCGCCTCCCGCGAGCTCCGCGGGGCGGCGGTCGAGCCACTTCCCGATGCCCATGGCCGACGCCACGGCGCGGACGCGGGCCTCGCACTCCCGCCGGGGGACGCCCACGGCGAGAAGGGGGAAGGCGATGTTCGCGGCCACCGTCATGTGGGGGTAGAGGGCGTAGAACTGGAACACCATGCCGACGTTCCGGCGGGAGGGCGGAAGGCGGGTGATGTCCCGGTCTCCGAGGTGGATGCGTCCGGACGTCGGCGTCTCGAGGCCGGCGATCATCCGGAGCGTCGTCGTCTTGCCGCAGCCAGAGGGGCCGAGGAGGACGACGAACTCTCCCCTGTTCACGGACAGCGACACGCCCCGCACCGCCGCGGTCCCGTCAGGCCAGGTCTTGACGAGATCCTGCAGGACGAGATCCGTCATGCGTCCCCCCCGGCGACATGGGACGTCACGATGTGGAGGAGCGTGGCGGCGGCGGTGACGAAGAACCCGAGGCGGAAGCTGTCGCCGAGGAGCGTCGTCGTCATGAGGAGGATGCCGGCGGCCATCCCCGCGAGGGCCGCGCGGTCGAGGGTCCGGAACAGACGATCCGCCGTGCTGCGCGACGTCCCGCTACTGCTTGACGGTGCCAAAGGTGACTCCGCGGAGGAGATGGCGGCGCACGAGGTACGTGAAGACGATGATGGGCGCGACGAAGAGAAGGGCTCCGGCGGCGATCCGCGGCCAGGGGAGGCCCTCGATGCTCCCCTGGAGGCCGGCGAAGTAGCGGGGGACCGTGACCGCGCCGTGGTCGTTCAGGGTCATGGCAAACCCGTACTCGTTGAAGGCGGAAATGAGACAGAAGACGGCGGTGACGGCCATGCCCGTCCGAGCCTCGGGAACGATGATCCGGAAGAAGATCTGCGTGCGCGAATAGCCGTCGATGGCGGCGGCCTCCTCGTAGGCCCGCGGAATCTCGTCGATGAAGCCCTTCATGAGCCAGACGCTGAGGGAGAGATTGAAGGACGTGTAGAGCAGGATGAGGCCGGCGTGGGTGTTCTGGAGGTCGAGTTCCCTGTACATGAGGAGGACCGGCACGACGACGGCGAGCGGCGGGAGGAACCTCGTGGAGAGGATGAAGAAGAGCCAGTCCCGGGCGCCGGCGATGCGGAACCGGCTGAAGCCGAAGGCGCAGGTCGTGCCGAGGGCGACCGCAGCGGCCGTGCTGAGGATCCCGATGAGGAGGCTGTTCCCGAGGGTCTCGAGGAAGCCCGTCTCGCCCTCGTCGAGGGGCGCCGCGAGATCGGAGAATCCCCCGGTCCGGGCCGGGAACGCGAGCCCCGTTTCCGACGCGATGGCCTCCGGCACGGGCAGGAGGCGGAGCGCCGGGGCGATGGCATCGGCGCGCGACTTGAGCGCCGTGACGGCGAGCCAGACGATGGGCAGCGTTGCGAGGAGCGTGTAGCCCGCGATGGCCGCGATGCGCAGCGCCTTCATGCCGAGAACCTCCGGCCGCGGTTCAGGCGGTCGAGGTAGCGCGTGAAGACCGATGCCAGTGCGATGATCATGACGAGGAGCACGGTGCTGTACGCGGCGCCGAGCCCCACCTTGAACCCGCGGAAGGCGACCTGATAGAGGAGCGCGCTCAGCGTCTGCGTCGAGGCATCGTCCGGTCCGGTCACGGCCATGACGAAGTCGAACTGCTTCACCGCATCGGTCGTGCGGAAGAGGACCGCGAGGAGGAGGAGCGGGGAGACGAGGGGGAGCGTGATGCGCCGGAAGACGAGGAACGGACCGGCGCGATCGATGGCGGCCGCCTCGTAGAGGTGCGCGGGAATCGCATTCAGGCCCGCAAGAGCGATGAGCATCATGAACGGCGTCCACATCCAGACGTCGATGAGGAGGATGGAGACGAGTTTCCAGGAGGGATCGGTGAGCCATCCCGGCTGCGGGAGGCCGACCTGGCCGAGGAGCTGGTTGAGGATGCCGTAGTGGCTGTTGAGGATGAGGTTCCAGAAGAGTCCCATGACCGCGGGGGAGAGCATCATCGGGACGAGCAGCGTCGTGAGGAGGAGGCCGCGGCGAGCCACGGCGCCCCGGAGCAGGAGGGCGAGGGCGAATCCGAGGGCCAGCTCCGCTCCCACGGCCAGGACGACGAAGAGGGCGGTCGTACGCACGGCGCGGCCGAAGGCCGGGTCGGAGAAGACGGTCCGGAAGTTGGCGAGACCGACGGAGTCCGCGGGTCCGCCCGACAGCTCGGCATCGGTGAAGGCGAGGCGGAGATTCCAGAGGAGCGGAAAGATGTTCATGGCGATGAGGAGGAGGAGGGCCGGCAGGATGAAGGCCCTGCCCATCGCCATTCCCGGGCTCCCCGTCCGGCTCATGCGCCTCCCCTTCCGCTCCCTGTCGGTTCCCGTCTCCGGGGCCGTCAGAGGAGCCCCGCCCGCCGGAGGATGGCTTCGTGCTCCAGCGCCAGAGTCGAGAGGGCGTCGGCGGGGGTCCGGACCTTGTCGATGGCCTCGCCGAGGAGCCGCTGGGCTGGAGAGAGGAGTTCGCCGAACACCGGCACGTTCCAGAAGTCCTGGAGGAACTCGACGGAGTCGGCGAAGGGGGCGTTGTAGGGCGTGGCGTTGCGGAAAGCCTCGCTCCGCAGGATGGCCGTGTTCGCCGTGAACCCGGCCGGCTTCCGGATCCACTGCTCCTGGATCTCCTTCCTCTGGAACCACGCGATGAACCTCTTCGCCAGCTCCTGCTTCTCCGGCGGGATGCGGGTCGAGATGCTGAATCCCTGCCCGCCGAGGCTCGCCGCGCGGCGCTCGGGCCCGCTCGGCATCGCGAAGAACCCGACCCGGTCGCCCATGCGGGAGAAGAGATCGGGGAAGAACGCGAAGTAGTTCATGCAGAGAGCTGCCGATCCGTTCTCGAAGGGTTCGAGGACGCCGGGATAGCCCATCCGCGTGCCGCCGGGCGGAACGAAGCGCAGGAGGTCGATGTAGAACTCGAGGGCCCTCACCGCCGCCGGACTGTCGAGGAAGCCGACGACGCGCTTCGTGGCTTCGTCGCACCAGGACCCCCCGAAGGCGTAGAGGACCTGTTCGAAGCCCATGACCGTCTCGTCGTAATCGCGGCCCGTGACGATGGCGGCGCCGAAGCGGCCGGCGTCCGGGCGCGTGAAGAACTCCGCGATGTCCCGGAACTCGTGCCACGTGGCCGGCGGGGCGAGCTCGCGGCCGAAGCGCCCGCGGAACGCGGCCTGCTCCGCGGGATCCGCGAACCAGTCCTTCCGGTACGCGAATCCCATGGCGTCGGTCTCGCAGGGCGCCGCGAAGAAACGCCCGGAGCCCGTGGGGTACTCGCAGAGGTAGCGCGCGGCCCTCGGGTGGACGGAGGTCATGTCGACGCTGCTCCGGAGCCAGTCCGTGAGCTCGAGATAGAGCCCCCGGCTCGCGCCGTACCCGATCCACTGGCTGTCTCCGATGATGATGTCGAAGGCGGTCTCCCGGCTTCCGAACTCCTGGAACGCCTTGTCCTGATAGGAGGACCAGGGGATCTGGTGGACCCGCACGGGGATCCCCGTCTCCTTCTCGAACTCACGTCCGAGTTCCTGGAGGCCGTTGGCGGGAGCCCACTTCGCCCACCAGATCGTGAGCCCGTCGGACTTCTTCTCGCCGCAGGCGGGAAGGAGGAGGGCGAGGCCGAGAAGGCCGTGGAGCAGCGGGAATCGATGGCGCAACGTTGTCATCTCCGGTTTCCGGCAGGACCCGCGGGCGGCGGGGACGCCGCCCGCGGGCGCCGCCGTGATGCGGCGGTCCGTCACTCTCTCAGTGTGCGGAGGGGCAGGTCCGTCCCCACCTCGAGGCTGAGCTTCCGGAAGCGGACCTCGAACGGTCCTCCGGAGTGGATCTGGAACGCGAAGACGCCGCGACGGGCGCCCTGGCGGTCGTCGAGATCCACGGCGAGGACGCCGTTGACGGCCGTCCGGATGCGGCTTCCGCTCACCGTGATCTCGTAGACGTTCCAGTCGCCCGGACGGACCGCCTTCTCGACGGTGCGCTCCGAGAGGAGGCCGCGGCCCTCCTCCTCGTAGAGGCGGCCCCACCAGCCACGCCCGATGTCGGCCTGGAAGCCCCGGACGCCGCCGTCCGGCAGCGCCCGGCTCCGGAACTGGATGCCGCTGTTTCCCGCGTCCGGAGAGAGGCGGACTTCGACCGTGAGGCGGAAGTCGGCGGCGGCGGCATGGCTCACGAGGAATGCGTTCCGCGGAAGGCCCGGGCTCGTTCCCACGATCTCCCCGCTCTCGACGCGCCAGAGCGCCGGGTCGCCGTCGAAGCCGGCGAGGGTGCGGCCATCGAAGAAGCGATCCGCGGTGTCCGCCGTGACGAGCCACGGGACCTGGGACGACGACGCGAGGTAGGCGATGAGGTCGCGGATCTCGCCGTCCTCGGCCCCTCGGAGGAGGCCTTCCGGCATCACCGAGAGGGGCGTGAGGCGGCGTTCCTCGATGTCGTTCCGCGGGATGACGAGGGTCTCTGTCGCGTTACGGAGCGTGAGCGCGTGATCGTCTTCGGCGGTGACGAGGCCCGAGAAGACCTGGCCGGAACGGCAGAAGACGTCCGTCGAACGATACTCGTTCGGGATGAGCAGGTTGGGGTCGACGATGTTCTCGAGGATGTAGTCGGGATCCGCGCGGTTCGAGCCCGTGAGGTCCGGCCCGACGCCGCCGCCCGTGCCGAAGAGCGTGTGGCACTGCCCGCACAGCCGCATGAACGTCGTGCGGCCCGCCGACGGGTCGGGCCGGCGGCCGCCCTTCTTCACGAGGGCTGCGAGGCGCGCGATCTCAGCCTTCGCGTCGTCCGGCGCGAGGCGCGTCGTGCCCCAGACGGCGGTGACGCCGGCGGTCACCTCGGCGTCGCCGAGGGCCACGAGCCGGCGGACCACGTCGGCTGTGAGGTCCCGCGCCGGCAGGCGGCCTTCCCGCACGGCCGCGAGAAGCGCAGCGGCGAAGCTCCGGCGCGAGGCGAGAAGGCCGAGGGCCTGCCGCTTCTCGCCCGCGCCGAGGGCCGGGTAGGCGCCGAGGATGGCTGACGCCGCCTTCGGATCGTCCAGCGCGGCGAGGCCCCGCAGGGCCGCCGGCAGGAGGTCGGGATCCGATAGAAGCTCGGCGAGGACCGGAGCCGCCGCCGGAGCGCCGGCCGCCGTCAGGGACTCGAGGCAGAACGTGCGAAGGGCGACCGGATCCTCCCGGTGCCGTGCTCCCTCCCTGAGGATGTCGACGTCGGCGGGGTCGGGCTTCCCGAGACGGACCGACACGGCTGCGGCCCAGGCCCGGACCTCGGCACTCCCGGAATCGCGGAGGCGCCGGCAGCGATCGGCGAAGCCATCCGGGCCGGGGAGGGGGGCCTCGCCGCCGAGGGACGCGTGGATGTGGCGCAGGATCTCGAGCCGGTGCGCATCATCTCCTGCCGCGTCGAGGGCGGCGGCGAGCGCAGCGATGGCGGCCGGTGTTCGGAGGGCGGCCGCGCGTCTCACGGCGAAGGACGGGATGCGCGAAAGGCCCGCGGTTCCCGCGAGGGGGAGGGCGCGGGTCGGATCCGACGCCACGAGGGGCTCGAAGGCGTACCAGACGAGAAGGGGGAGTACACCGTCTCCGGCATCCTCGGGGCGGGAGAGAAGGCCCCGCAGGATCTCCCATCGGGCGCCGGCGGGGACACGCATGGCGGCGCCGGCCAGGGCGGCGCGCACGGACGCGTCGGCCTCCCTGTCCGCGAGGGCGGCCATGGCCTCGATGACCGGGGGTGGAACCGGCGTCGTGTCGGCGCCGAGACGGACGGCCCACGAGCGAACGGGGGCGTCGCGGTCCCCCATGAGGCGGGCCGCGAAGTCGGGGCCGAGCCCGCCCGTCGCGTGGAGGGCCCAGATGGCCCGCAGGCGGCGCGTGACGTCGGGGTTCCCGTCGAGGATGCGCCGGAGTCCCTCGTGGACGGCAGGATTCCCGCCGCGCTCGGCGAGGAGTCGCCGGGCGTGGCGGACGAACCAGTCGTTCCTCTCGAGCTGCATCGCCACGAGCGCCTCGTCCGACAGACGGCCGAGGTCCGCGGCTGCCGGCGTCGTCCCCTCGGCGGCGATCCGGTAGATGCGGCCGTTCGTCCGATCGAAGGCGTCGGGCGTCGTGTGGTGACAGGGCGTCTTGTCGTACCAGTCGATGAGCCACACCGACCCGTCCGGCCCGTACTTCATGTTGATGGCCCGGAACCAGCGGTCGTTGGCGAGGAGGAAGTCGGGGCCGTGGGAGGCCGTGAAGGATGACGCGGCGCGCCGCGGCACATCCACGTTGAGGCGGTTCCCGTGGATGTTGCTCATGAACAGGGCGTTGCGATACGTCTTCGGAAAGGAGTCGCCGAGGTAGATCATGGCGCCGCAGTGGGCATGTCCGCCTCCCGCCGTGGACGACCGGTTGTTGCCCGCGTGGGGTCCGCGGGATCCGGCATAGTGGAGATGGTCCGCGACGGTCGGAATGTCCTCGTAGGTGTGGCGGTTGAAATGCGACCCCGCCTGGCGCGCGTAGCGCCCTCCGGGCTGGATGT
Source organism: uncultured Planctomycetia bacterium (assembly GCA_964419995.1). GTDB lineage: Bacteria > Planctomycetota > CAYQRN01 > CAYQRN01. The sequence continues at coordinate 3,108 of CAYQRN010000137.1, read as the reverse complement.
GGTAGAGGTGCGGGATCACGCAGGCCGTGGCGAAGGCCTCGCCGTGATCGTCGAAGTCCACCCCCCAGGGATTGCTGGTGCCCTCGCCGACGATCTCGAAGGCGCGCGTGCGGGGGTGGAAGCGCCAGATGGCGGCGTTCATGGGGACCCTGTCGGCGTCCGGAGTCCCGGGACGCCCCACCCGCGAGTGGGTGAACACGCCGTGGCAGCCCCAGAGCCACCCGTCGGGTCCCCAGATGAACGCGTTCAGGGTCTCGTGGGTGTCGTGGAATCCGAAGCCGTCGAGAAGGACCTCGGGCGGACCGTCGGGACGGTCGTCGCCGTTGCGATCGGGGATGAAGAGGAGCTGCGGTGCCGCCCCCACGAACACTCCGCCGTAGCCGATCTCCAGCCCGGAAACGAGGTTCAGGTTCTCCGCGAAGGTCGTGAGGCGATCGAGGCGGCCGTCGCGGTCCGTGTCCTCGAGGATCTGGATGCGATCCTTCCCCTGTCCTTCGGGGCGGCGCACGGGATAGGAGAAGGCCTCGGCCACCCAGAGCCGCCCGCGGTCGTCGATGGCGAAGGCGATGGGCTGGTGCACATCGGGCTCGGCGGCGCCGAGGGTGACCCGGAAGCCCGACGGAACCGTCATGGCGGCCGCGGCCTCTTCCGGCGGAAGGCCGGCGTGGGGCGTCGTATCGGGAGGCGGCATCTCGTCCCCCGGCGCCCGCTCCCGCGGGAAGCGCGGTCGGGCGTCGTGGAAGCGGAACGCGTCGAAGTTGATGTGCCCCCAGTGCCCGGTTTCGTCATCGACGAGGCGGATCGCCATCTCGGTGCCGGCGCGGGCCGTGAGGTCGACGACCACGGGGCGCAGGTTCTCGCTGTCGTCCCCGGAGATCGTGAAGAAGGGCGTGCGCGAGGCGGCGTCGATGAGTTCGACGCGGGTATCGGGGCTCGATCCGCCCGCCACGAGGAAGGACGCAAAGGGGGCCGTGATCCGGAACGCCACGGACGTGAGCGCGCCGCGAGGGCCGTCGCCGGCGATCTCGTAGGTCCCGATCCAGTAGTCGCCCTCGTGCTCGCTCTTCATGTCGGAGCGGCGCGGATTCACCGTGTCGCCGCGGACGGGCTGCTCGGCGAAGGCCTGTCCCTCGGCGGTCCAGTCGCGTAGCGTGCCGGTTTCGAAGTCGAGATTGAGCGGGCGGCCGGCTCCGTCCACGGGGCGGATGGCCGAGGGCCTCGTCTCCTGCGCGGGGAGCCGCGCGGCGGTGGCGAGGACGAGGAGAGCGGGGATCCAGATCGCTCGCGCCGGCACCTCAGCGGCCCTCCCAGCCGGGCAGGGGCTTCGGCTGGGCCTTGTCCCAGGTCTCCCGGTCCACGGGGCGCGCCTCGTGGATGAAGACGAAGGCGCCGAGCTTGTTGCCGACCACGACGTCGGGGAGCCCGTCACGGTTCACGTCCGTGGCCACGACCTGGGTTCCGACGCCTGAATCGTCGTCGATGCGGATCGGGACGAAATCGACGGCCGCGGGCCCGCGGCCCTTCAGGGTGCGCCGGAACCAGTAGAGGACCGACGGGGCGTTCCGTTCCGGGTTCCGGTCGGGATCGCCCTTCGGCCCGTGGGACCAGTGTCGCTTGCCGGTGATGACGTCGAGGAGGCCGTCGCCGTCCATGTCGACGAGGGCGAGGGCGTGGAGCTCCGAGAAGACGACGCCGTACCGATTCTCCTCCGCCTTCGATCCCATGACGAGGTGCCGGTGAAAGCGGACGGCTTCCCCGTCGCGGACCTGCTCGAACCACGCGAAGCCGTGGCCGTGGGCCGCGAGGCTCGTGATGACGTCGGCGTCGCCGTCGCCGTCCACGTCCGTGGCGAACATCTGGGCTCCGCCTCCGCCGAAGTCGGCGGGATGGAAAACCCAGACGGGATCGCCCTCGAGGGTCGACGGCTGCTCCCACCATCCGGTCCGCTCGAGGAGGTCCTTCCGCCCGTCGCCGTTGACATCCCCGACGCCGAGGCCGTGCGTGAACCGGCCGCGGTCGCCCTTCGGAGAGATGGGATGGAATGTCCAGGCGCGACGGGGATCGGCGGGGTCCGGCGCGAACCACCCGAAGACTCCGCCGGTCTGGGCGACGATCTCGGGCCGGCCGTCGCCCGTGATGTCCTCGTAGGCGGGAGACTCGTTGTCCACCGAGGCGACGACGATGTGGCGGGGCCAGAACCCCTCCCGGCCCGTGTTCTCGAAGAACGAAGCGTCCTTCCCGGGAAAGCCGATCATGAGGATGTCGTTGTCGCCGTCCCCGTCGAGGTCCGGCGTGAAGACGAAGAAGTTGTCGGAGTAGTGGAGGGGGTCGAAGGGCTTCGGCGCGTAGAAGGCCTGCTTCTTCGCGTAGTCCGGCCCGGCGTACCACCAGGGGCCAGCCACGATGTCCGGAACACCATCCCGATTGAGATCGCCGGCGGTGGCGCCCTCGCACGTGAACTCCCGCGCGAGCACGATCTTCCTGAAGGTGTGCAGGACGGGGTCGTCGGCGCCTGTGGTTCCGAGAACGGCCGCGAGTAGGAGGAGTGTCATGGCTCTCGTGTCTCCCGCGCGCGGTCCCCTCGCGGACCCGCGGCGGCGCGGATTCTACCATCGCCGCGCGCCGTCCGTCAGCGCCTTTCGCGCGGGATGCCGGGACGAGCGGCGGCCCCGGCTTTGCCGCGGCGGGGGAGCGCGTATAGTCCCCCCGCCACGGGGCGCCCCATGAAGACCGTCGTCATCATCCCGACGTACAACGAGGCCGCGAACGTGGAGGCCATCGTGTCCGCCGTCAGGGCCGCCCTGCCCGCCGCGGATGTCCTCGTGGTCGACGACAACTCGCCGGACGGCACGGGCCGCATCGCCGACGGCGTGGCTGGCGCGTCGGGGGGGCGGGTCCACGTCCTGCACCGCCCCGGCAAGCAGGGGCTCGGGGCGGCCTACCTCCACGCGTACCGCTGGGCTCTCGACGCCGGCTATGACCGCGTGGGCACCATGGACGCTGACTTCTCGCACGATCCCTCCTATCTGCCCGCCATGGCGGCGGCCGCGGACTCGGCCGACATGGTCATCGGCTCCCGCTACGTGAAGGGCGGCGGCGTCAGGAACT
>CAYQRN010000136.1:0-11927 GCA_964419995.1 uncultured Planctomycetia bacterium | reverse complement strand
CAGGAGGACTTCGAGGAGCTTGGCCTCACGGGGCGCCCCCGACCGGAGCACGAGGGATGCCGAGGGAGCGTCGACGAAGGACAGGGCGCCGGCCGGAGCGGCGTCGAAAGCGGCGTCGGACTCGACGATCCGGAACCCGAGCCGCGTGCGGGCGAGCCAGGCGAGGCGAGACAGATCGAGGGCGGGCTCGGGCAGGAGGCGCCGCCGGAGCGACTCTCCGAATGCCAGGAAGGGCCCTCTGTTGTCCGGGAACGACGACGGTACCGGGAGCCTTCCCACGGTTCGTGGTCCTGCGTCCGAGAGCGGTTCGAGAGAGGGGAGAGGATCCGGGTCGGGATCCTCCCGTTCACATACGGCCTTCCTGGATTATCGTCGCGAAGCGGGGCCAACGGAAGGACTTTTCAAGGGACGAACCGGCATCCGGTGAACCCTGAGCCCGCCGCCGCTAAAGTGATCGAGGATCCCGCCCGGCGCGGGATCCCCGGAGGACCATGCCAGCGGAATCGGTCGACAGGCTCAAGTCATTGCTGGGCTTCGACGCGGCCTCGGCGGAGCTTCTCCGGGACCTCCGGCCCGTCCTCGCACAGTCGGCGGATGGCATCGCCGATGCCTTCCTTCAAACCCTGCGGTCGGCCGCCCCCCTGCCGGACTACGTGGACGACGCCCGCCGCGCCGGGCGGATCCGCGGCGCCATCCGCGCGTGGATCGATGAGTTCCTCGACGGACCCCGCGACGAGGCCTACCGCCAGCGCCGGAGGGCGACGGGGCAACACCTCGTGGACCTCGGAGTCAGCCACGCCGGGATGGCCGCGGCCATGGGAAGCCTCCGCCGGGAGCTGCTCCGTGCCGTGCTCCATTGCCCCCTGCCGCCCGCAATCCCGAGGGATCGGGCCGTGCTCGCCCTCCTCGCCTGCCTCGACCTGGAAGCCGCCATCCTCGCCGATGCCTGGCACGAGTCGGAGAAGTACTTCGACCTCGTCGAGTTCGCGCCCTACATGATCCACCAGGTCGACCGGGCCGGGCGCATCGTCACGGTGAACCGCACGGAGCTCGAACGGCTCGGGTACACGGCAGGCGAGATGCGCGGCCGCCGCCTCGAGGAATTCGTCCTGCCCGAAGACCGCCCCGTCCTCGTCGACCACCTGGAGCGGGTCTTCGCGCGGGGTCGCAGCGCGTGCGAGATCCGCCTCGTCACCTCGCGGAACGAGATCATCCACGTCGAGATCCAGGCCACGGGGCGGCGCGATCCCGCCACGGGCGAGGCCGTTTCGAGCCGGGCCTACGTGCGGGACATCGGCGACCGGATCGCCGCCGAACGACGGCTCGACGCCGCCCGCGCGCGCGAGCGCGCCTATCTCGACCTCGCCGCCGTCATCCTCGTGGCGCTGGACGCCAGCGGCATGGTGACGATGGTAAACCGCGCCGGCACCGAGATTCTCGGGCGGAGCGAGGCGTCGATCGTCGGCGCGGCGTGGTTCCCGACCTTCGTTCCGGCGACCCACCGCGGGACCGCGGAGTCCGTCTTCCGCCAGACCCTCGACGGCGAACGCGGCGATGCCGCCACCTTCCAGTACCCGGTCATCGGGGCGAGCGGAGAGGAACGTCTCATCGAGTGGCGCCATGCGGCTCTGCGGGATCCGGAGGGCCGGGTCCTGGCCGTCCTGAGCTCCGGCACGGACGTCACCGAACGGGAGCGCATGACCCGCAGGCTCATCGAACAGGCAGGCCTTGCACGCCTCGGAGAAATGGCCGCGGTCGTGGCCCACGAGGTCAAGAACCCTCTGACGGGCATCCGTGGCGTCATCGAGATTCTGCGCGACGGAATGCCCGCGGACCATGCCCACCGCGGTCTCCTCGACGCCACTCTCGAACGCATCTCCGTCCTCAATTCCATCGTGAACGATCTCCTCCTCTATGGCCGGCCCCACCGGCCCGAGCCGCGGCCGGTGCGAATCGCGGCGCTCGTCGACGAGAGCGCCGCGCTCGTCCGAGCGGACCGGGAGTTCGCCGGCGTCGAATTCCGGACCCGGGGGCCCGATGCCGTGGTGCCGGTCGATCCCCAGCTCATGCGCCCGGTCATGACCAACATCCTCCTCAACGCCGCCCAGGCCATGGGCGGCCGCGGCGTGATCACCGTCGACATCACCGAGGAGCCCCTGGAATGCCGCATCGCCATCGCCGATACCGGCCCCGGGATCCCCCCCGATATCCTGCCCCGCATCTTCGAGCCCTTCGTCAGCACGAAGAGCCGCGGGACGGGCCTCGGGCTGCCCATCGCCCGGCGCCTCGTGGAGTCCCACGGCGGCACGCTCACGGCCCGGGCCGGGGCCGGCGGCGGCGCCGTGCTCGAGATCCGGCTCCCGCACCCCGCGCCGGCCCCATGACGTCACGATTCCCCGCCCGGTTCGGCGCCGTCCTGTCTGCCCTCGCCGTCATGGCGGGCGCCTGTTCCCGCAACGACGCGGACCGCCGGACGAGCATCCGACCGGACGCTTCCGCGCCGGCCTCCGCCGGCGCGCCGGCGCCGCGCTTCACGGAGATCGGCCCGGAATCGGGGATCACGCTGCGCAACGTCTCCGGCGATCCGGACAAGATGCTCATCATCGAGAATCTCGGCGCCGGCGCCGCTCTCCTCGACTTCGACCGGGACGGCGACCTCGACGTCTTCATCGCCAACGGTTCGACCCTCCCCGGCCGCCCCCCCGTGCCATCCCCCAACGCCCTCTACCGCAACGAGGGCGCGCTCCGATTCACCGACGTGACCGCCGCAGCAGGTCTCACGGATCCGGGCTGGTGCTTCGGCGCCGTCGCCGCCGACTTCGACGGCGACAGGTGGACGGACATCCTCGTCACGGGGTTCGATGCGACGCGGCTCTGGCGCAACGAGGGGGGGCGGTTCCGCGACGTGACGGAGGATCGCGGACCGGCGGTGCCGGGATTCGCCACGGCGGCGGCCTTCTTCGACGCCGACGGGGACGGGGATCTCGATCTCTACGTGGGACGCTACGTGGAGCTCGACTTCGCCCATCCCCCGAACGAGGGGCGCCCGTGCGACTGGAAGGGACTCCGCGTCTCCTGCGGCCCCCGCGGCCTCCCCCCGGCGGCGGACCTGTTCTTCGAACAGTCCGAGGGCCGATTCCGGGACGCCACCGCGGCCTTCGGGTTCGCCGCGGTGCGGCCGTCCTACACTCTCGCGACCGTGGCCTTCGATCATGACGGCGACGGCGACGTCGACCTCTACGTCGGGAACGACTCCCTCGAGAACTACCTCTTCGAAAATCGCGGCGGGCGCTTCGCCGACATCGCGGTCGAGAGCTTCTGCGCCGTGAACCGCGAGGGACGGGAGCAGGCCACCATGGGTGTGACCGTCGGCGACCCGAACGGCGACGGACGCCCCGACATCTTCGCCACGAACTTCTCGCACGACACGAACGTGCTCTACATCAACGACACGAAGCCGGACCTTCCTCTCTTCTCCGACGAAACAGCCGCGTGGAACCTCGCCGACGCGAGCTTCCTCATGCTCTCCTGGGGGACTCGGTTCTTCGACGCGGATCTCGACGGAGACCTCGACATCTTCGTGGCCAACGGCCACGTCTATCCGCAGGTGGACGGCGCCCGCGATCTCGGAACGACCTACGGGCAGCGCAACCAGATCTTCGTCCGCACCGGACCCACCCGGTATCAGGAGGCGCCGCCGGAAACGACGGCCGACCCCGTCCCGGCCGTCTCCCGGGGAGCGGCTCTCGGCGACCTCGACGAAGACGGCGATGTGGACATCGTCGTCGTGAACGTCGATGCGCCGCCGTCGGTGCTGCGCAACGACACCGTGACACCGTACCGCTTCATCGGGTTCCGCCTCACGGGACGCCGCCATCCCGACGCCATCGGCGCCGTCGTGACCGTCGTCACCCCCGACGGCGCCCGCCGGACGTTCTGGCGCACGTCCGGCGAGAGCTACGCCTCGACCTGCGACCCGCGGATCCACGCGGGGATCGGCCTGGCCGACCGCGCCGCGGAGGTCCGTGTCCGATGGCCCGGCGGCCGCGAGGAGGTCTTTCGCGATCTCGCCGCCGGCACAGGGTGGCATCTCGTCGAGGGGTCGGGCCGGGCCGAGATCGACGTCCGGCGCCGCTGATCGCGGCGCCGTCAGCCCTCGGCGGCGCCGGCGTCGGAACGTCCGAGGGCCACGCCGAGGATCTTCCCCCCGAAGACGAGGCGGCCGTCCACGAAGCCCTGGACGAGGAATCGGGACATGCGGGGCCGCAGAAGCTCGCGGCGCGCGGCCACGATGAACCGGGCCGGCGGGCGCACGGCGCCGCGGAAGCGCAGGTCATCGATGCCCCCGAAGCCGAAGAACGGCGCGCCACGATCTCCGAGAGCCTCCCGGTAGAAGAAGGACGCCAGCTGCGCGGCGGCCTCCACCATGAGACAGCCGGGAAAGAGCGGGTCGCCGGGGATGTGGCCGCGGGCCCACCAGTCGTCCCGCCGCAGGTCCTTGAATCCCGCGATGATCCCGGCTTCGACGTCGCAGTGGATGACGGCATCCAGCATCTCCATCTCGAACCGCTGCGCGTTGCGGCGGCGGATCTCGTCGGCGCCGAAGATCACGGCGCCGAGTCGAAGCGAGGCGAGATCGATGGTGTCTTCGTTCGGCATGGCTCCCTGCCCCGTTGGCTGAGGCGCGATTGTAACGGCATCCCGCGCCGACGGCCCCCGCGTTACCGGAGATCCACGCTGTTACGCGGGGGTAACGAAGAAACCGGAGCCCCCGGCGGCGCCGCGGCGCCGCCGGATCCGGACTGGCGCGCCTCCGGCACATAAGCACTTGTGGATCATGGAGGTAGGATCTCCACCCGCGGTCGTCCGGCGAAGGCACGAGCCTTGCGAAATACCCGCCGTCATCCACAGGGAGATCGCGATCGCGGGGAGCGGCCCGAAGGGCCGCGAACCGCCGATCGGCCGGCGGGCGGGGACGCCCGCCGCAGGAGATTCGCCGGGGAATCGGGTTCACCGGCGAATGCGGCAGGAGTCGGGCGGGGGTCCGGACGGTCCGGATCCCCGCCCGCTTTCTTTCCGGGCGTCAGTCGAGGGTGTAGGCCATCCGGGCGCCGGTGCCCCCGGCCCGGCGTTCCTCGCGTTCCCGCAGGATGAAGTCCGAGTTCACGGCCATGACGTGGCTGTACCGGATCGAGTAGTGAGGGATCCCCTTCCCGAGGAGTTCCTCCGAGAGCTCCCGGTCATGGGCCGAGAGTCCCTCCTTCTCCCGGTCCCATGTCGCGCGGTCCATGGCCTCGACGTCCCGGACGAGCCTCTCGTAGAGGGGCGCCGACGGCCACCCGGTTCCGGCGTTCACCCACCAGTGGAAGAGGCGTCCGAGCTTCTCGATGAGGAGATCCTGCGCGTCGCCGAAGCGCAGGCACGACCCGTCGAAGTAGTTGCCGAGCGCCCGGGCGCGATCGAAGTCGATGAGGCCGGCCTCCTTCGCGATGCGGTAGCCTGCCGTGCCCGGGAAGGGGAAGAAGATCGCCCAGCGGAACCGGCCCATGCGGATCCGCGCGCAGAGGCGGATCGTTTCCTCGATGTCGGCCCGGGTCTCTCCGGGGAGCCCGAACATGACGAAAGCGGACGTGTGCAGATCGTGGCGGTGGGCCGCCTCGAAGGCGCGCTCGATGGCGTCGTTCGTCATGAACCGCCAGAGAACCTCGCGGCGGATGCGATCGCTGCCGCTCTCGAGGCCGTACTTCACGATCCGGCACCCGGACTCCGCAAGGTCCCGGGCCATGGCGTCGTTGAACTGCTGCGCGTGGGCGTTGACGACGTAGGGCAGGCCGATCCCGGCGCGACGGTAGGCCGCGGTGAACTCGGACACGTAGTGGCGGTTGATCGTGAAGAGATCGTCATCGAAGATGAGCGTCCGGATGCCCGGGTGCCGCCGCGTGAGATCGCGGATCTCCGCGATCATCCTGTCCACCGGATAGTGCCGGAGATACTCCTTCGCACGGGTCGCCGCTCCGTCCTCGATGTAGCGGTCCACGATCTCCTTGTTGAAGCAGTACGTGCACTTGTAGGGGCAGCCCCGGCTCGTGAGGAGCCCCATCCAGCCGTCCCGCGCCCGGACGATGTGATCGATGTCGAAGATGTCGTAGTCCTGCGGCGGGAAGTCCGAGAGATCGGGAAAGGGCGCCACGGGATTGCGGCGGCCGCCCCGGGCTGCGGGAAGCCAGAAGTTGGGCGTCGTCGTCGTGTCCTCGCCGCGCTCGATCCGGTTCACGAGGTCGAGGAGAGCGTACTCCCCCTCCCCCACGCAGACGTAGTCGAAGTCCCCGTCCGCCGTGACGTCCTCGGGCACCATGGTGCAGTGGACGCCACCCGCCACGAGCGGGATGTCCGGAAACTCCCGCCGGAGCCGCGCGGCGATGGCCCGGCACCAGGCATACTGCTGGCTCATGATCGAGAAGCCGATGAGGCCCGGGTCGATCCCGCGGACGCTGGCCACGATCTCGTCCTCCGACGGGACGGGCCAGAGCTTCTCGCAGACGTGGATGAGACGCGTCTCGTGCCCGCCCGCCCGCAGGACCGCCGAGATCGACGTGATGCCGTGGTTCGTCCCGGCCGGGCAGTCGATGCTCGGATAGATGAGGAGGACGCGCATGCTGGTTCCCGCTCCGCGACACCCGTGTTGCACGCCGCCCGGCGACCCGGTGGATTCGAAGGCGCGGCTGCCGGGAAACGTACGGTAGGCCATCCCACGAGCCAAGCAGAATCTCACGCTTACGTAAGGGTTCGACCCTCGGAGCCCCGAAACGACCAGTGGGCGCTTCCGCCTCCGCCGTCGCGACCGTGGCGCGGCGCGCTTCGGGGGTCGGCCGGCGCGGCTATACTCGGATCCCTTCCGCCTTCCCGAGAACGCGCCCATGCCCGCCGCCCTCGTCCTCGCAGCTCTCGTCCTTGCCGCCCCCGTCGCGCCCGGACCCCTGCCGCCCGACGGACCGGTGTCCGTTCTCGACGCCGGCCTCCGGATCACCATCGATGCCGACGGGCTCTACGAGATCCGGCCCGAGGACCTGCGCCCCTTCGTCGATCCCGCCGCCATCCGGCCTTCCGCCCTCGAGCTTCTCTGCGATGGCGCGCCGTTGCCGATCCACGTCCGCGGCGAGGAGGACGACCGTTTCGATCCCGGTGACGGCATCGTCTTCTTCGGCCGCGCAAACCGCTCGGCCCACTCGCGCTCCGGCGTCTACGTGCTGCGGCATGGCGGAAGCCGGGTCCGCATCCCCCGCGCAGAGGCCCCGGCGGGGCCCGGACCGGTGCTGGAGGAAGGTCTGCGCCGCTTTCGCATCGAGCACGACGACTACCTGGTCCCGGGCCGGACGGTCAACGAAGCCGCGCTCCGGACACGGGGGCTTCCGGCCTGGATCTGGAAACCCGTGCCCCCGGGCGGGCGGGCGTCCTTCGTCATCGACCTCGACCCTCCGCCCCGCCCGAACGAGGGGGGCACCCTCCGCATCGAGATGGCGGGCGCCCTGCGCGAGGGGATCCCGAGGAAGATCCGCATCCGCATGAATGGCCGCGACTGCGGCGAGCACGTGCCGGAGGGCTTCCCGATCGCGAAGGTCGAGATCCGTCTCCCTCCGTCATCTCTCGAATCGCGGAGCCTCCTCGAGATCGAGAATGTCTCCGGCGCGGCCACATGGACGGACGACGGCAACGAGATCGATCCTGAGATGCCGAACGACGTCCACGTCGATGCCGTGGAGGTCGTCTACCCCTGCCTCCTCATCGGCCCCGATACGGATGGGGCACAGATCCACTACGCCCTCGACACGGCGCCCCTTCCCGAGGGCGCGGTTCTTTCCTTCGTGAGCCGCCTGCGCTCCGGCTGGTGGCTCTACGACGTGACCGGGTCCCGGTTCATCGACGGGCGGCGGGCAGGACGGGGCGGCGGCGACGCCGCCGAGTTCGTCGTCTGCGGCTACAGCGGCGCGCGGCGCCCGGCGGCCATCGCGGCCATGGAGAAGCCCCGGCTCCGCGCGCTCACGGCCGGCGCCGATCTCCTCATCGTGACGCTCCCCCGCTTCCGCGACGGCATCGAGCCCCTGGCGCGCCACCGCCGCTCCCGCGGGCTCGTGACCGAGGTCGTCACGACCCGGGAGATCTACGACGAGTTCAACCACGGGCGCTTCGCGCCCGCGGCCATCCAGGGCTTCATCCGGCGCGCCGCGCGGACCTGGGAACGGAAGCCTCGCTTCGTGCTCCTCGTCGGCGACGCCGATCTCGACGTAGAGTTCATCTCGAAGCACGAGGTCCTTCCGACCTTCACGACACGGACGTCCTACAACGGCGTCACGGGCACGGACCACCCCTACGCCCTCGTGGACGACGACGACCGCCCCGATCTCGCGGTGGGCCGCCTGCCCGTGCGCCGCGAGGACGATCTCGTGCGCCTCGTCGACCGGATCATCGCCTACGAACGGGACGTCGACGGCGGCGACTGGCGGCGCCGCATCGGCATCATCGCCGCCGAGGCGGGCTTCGGCGCCCAGGTCGACGCCCTCCTCGAGAGCTTCGCGCGGGCGTCCATCGCGAAGGCCGTGCCCGAGCCCTTCCGCGTGGACGTGGCCTACTCGCGCCCCGGCTCCCCGTACTACATTCCCCCTGCCCGCTTCCCGGAGCATGTCGCCCGGACCCTGTCGGGCCGGGCCGTGGCCGTCACGTACCTCGGCCACGGAAGCGAGCGCGCCCTCGGCCCCATCCGGCACCGGGGCCGGCGGTTTCCCGTCTTCGCGGAGCGCGATATCGCGTCCGTGGACGCCGGACCCCGCCCGCCGATCCTCACGCTCATCTGCTGCTACGCAGGAGCCTTCGACTCTCCCTCCGAGGACTGCATCGCCGAGGAGCTTCTGAGGCGACCCGGAGGCCCCATCGCCGTCATCGCCTCGACGCGGATCTCCCACCCCCTCGCCAACGCGGCGTTCGGCGACGCGCTGCTGCCGGGATTCTTCGCCGCCGGGCGCCCCATCGGCGAGACGCTCCGGGAGGCCAAGCTACGCCTCCTCGACGGGAAGTCCTCGCTCCTCGTGGCGGCGGGCCGCGCCTTCCTTTCGAAGTCCGTGGACCCCGACCGGCTCTTCCGGGAGCACCTCGAGCTCTACAACCTCCTCGGCGATCCCGCCCTCGTCCCCGCCCTGCCGGACCCCCTGGCGACGCTGGCGGCGGACGGAGCGGCCGCCCCGGGGGCCGTGATGCGGATCCACGGAACCGTGAGTTCCGGATCGGGCCGCGCCGTCATCTCCCTCGAGCGCCCCCACGGCCGCGGCCGGCCCGACCGGGACGCGGTGGAATCCGCGCCCGACGGTGGCGTGCCGGACCGGAGCCGAACACGGGGCGACGCGCCGCTCCTCGAGGTCGAAGCGGAGATCCGGGACGGGACCTTCGCCGCCGATGTCACGATCCCGGCGGACATCGAAGCCGGCAGGTTCCTCGTGAAGGTCCACGCAGATCTCGGCCGTGTCGCCGCCGCCGGCGCGGTGGAGATCAGGATCGCCCGCTGATGGACCGGGAACGGTGGTGCGGGCGCGGCGGCATCCGTGGCGCCTGAAGCGGCTCGCCTCCCGCTCCCGGCAGGCGCGCGCCTGCGGATCTTCGGGTTCGCGATGTTCGACTTCGCGAACTCGTCGTTCACGACGGTCATCATCTCCACGGTCTTCGCCCAGTACTTCGTCCGGACCGTGGCCGGCGGAGGCGTCCGGGGCGACGCTTCCTGGGGCATCGCTCTGGCCATCTCCCAGCTCATCGTCCTCGTCTCGGCCCCGATCCTCGGGGCCGTGAGCGACTTCGCGGGCGCGCGCCGGAAGTTCCTCATGGCGTCGTGGCTCCTCTGCTGCGCCGCCACGGCATCGCTCGCCTCCGTGGGCCCGGGCGATCTCCTCGCCGGCGCGATCCTCGTCATCGTGGCCAACGTGGCCTTCTCGAGCGGGGAGAACCTCGTCGCCGCCTGGCTCCCGGAGATCGCGCCGAAGGACCGCATCGGCCGCGTCTCCGGCCTCGGCTGGGGGCTCGGCTTCATCGGCGGGCTCCTGGCCCTCCTCGTCTGCCTGCCCCTCGTGAAGGCCGGGCGGATCCGGGAGACGAACCTCGTGACGGCTGCCTTCTTCCTCCTGGCCGGCATCCCGACCTTCCTGTTCCTGCGCGGGCACGGCGCGGCCCCCGGCCTGCCGGCCGGCGGGACCTGGATCGGCGCCGGGATCGAGCGCGTCCGCCACACGCTCCGGCACGCCGCCGAGCACCGGACCCTCCTCCGCTTCCTCGCAGCCTTCGCGGTCTACAACACGGGAATCACCGCCGTCATCTCGTTCGCCGCGATCTACGCCGAGAACGAGATCGGCATGACTCAGGAGAGGGTGCTCGTCCTCTTCGTCCTGCTCCAGGTGTCGGCCGCGGCGGGGGCGCTGGCCTTCGGGCACATCCAGGATCGCATCGGGGCGCGACGGACGATCCTCATCACCCTCGTCCTCTGGATCCTCGTCGACATCGGCGCATTCCTTGCCCGATCCCCCGGCTTCTTCACGGCGGTCGGCGTCATCGCCGGACTGGCGATCGGGTCGAGCCAGTCCGCAAGCCGCGCCATGGTGGGGATCCTCTCGCCGCGGACGCGGGAGGCCGAGTTCTTCGGCTTCTGGGGGCTCTTCGGGAAGCTCTCCGCCGTGGCGGGTCCTCTTGCCTTCGGCCTCGGCGCGGCGATCGCCGGAAGGAGGGCCGCGGTGCTCGTCGTCGGGGCCTTCTTCGTCGCCGGCGCCCTCCTCCTCCGGAGGATCCCCGATCCCGATCGCTCTCGAGTCCCCCCTCGCGACGGCATCCCGGCCTGATCGGAAGACGGGGCTCAGGCCGGCGCGCCGACCCTCGCATCCACCATGGCGAAAAGATCTCGGAGACAGAACGGCTTCTTGAGGTAGGGGACGCCGGTCCGCCCGAGGAATCGCTCGATCTCCGGGTTCAGGACGTCCCCGGAGACGAAGAGAAGCCGGGGCATGGCCTCGGGGCGGATGGCGAGAAGACGTTCGTGGAAGGCGCGGCCATCCAGCCCGGGCATGCGGATGTCGCAGACGATGAGATCGAAGACCTCGGACGTCCCGAGCCGCGACAGGGCCACGGTGGCGCTCGACTCGCAGACCACCCGATGACCCCGGCTCTCCATCGCCGCCCGGAAGAAGTCCCGTATGACCTCCTCGTCGTCGATGAACAGGATCGCGGCCATCGGTCCCCCGCGCTGGCAGTCCCACTTCTCCTATCGTCCCTGGCCCCGGAGGCCTTGAAGGAACCGGAGCGGTCTCAGAGGACACCGAGGAGGCGGAAAAGGCACCAGGCGAGGGGCACGATCGAGAGGATGGCCATGACGAGCAGAGCCGGCACGCGTCCAGACCGCCCCGCCGGGTAGCGGGGAGCGGCCAGCGCCAGCGCGGACGCAAGTCGCTGCCCATGGCGGAGGACCTCGTCGGCGTAGAGGTCGAGCTTCAGCTCGGCGCGGCGGACATCCGCCGCCAGGCCATCGACAAGCCGTGCGATGCGGTCGATCTCCGCCGACCGGTCCACGATGGCCGGCAGGGGCGCGGAGGCGGGGCGGGTTTCCGGCATCGCCCCGCCGAACCCTCCTGACCGCCCCCTCTCCGGGGAGGGCAGAGCGGTGCGCGGCTCCGCGGGGGGTGCCGCCGCCGGTGGATCCGGAACGGCCGGCGGCGCAGGCGGGGCCGCCGCGGACTCCGGCGGCCCCTCGCGCGGCGGATCCGCCGGGAGGGGCGCCGGAACGGCCGCGGGTGCGCGGGTCATGCCTTCCGTGCGCTCCGCCGTCCGTTCCAGCTCGCGGCGCCGCCGCCGCCGTCCGCTCTTCGAGGCCATGTCAGGTTCCCGCCTTCGAGAAGAGGGCCAGG
>CAYQRN010000135.1:0-12005 GCA_964419995.1 uncultured Planctomycetia bacterium | reverse complement strand
GACAGCGACTCGAGGAGGCGCCGCGACTCGGCGAGGACCGCCGCAGCGGCGCCTTCCGGAAGCCGGAGCACGAGGGCCGCGCGGCCCGGACACGCCGCGAGAAGCGCCCGGAAGTCCACGGTCCCGAGGCCGGGGAGTACATCCGCGCCTCCGGAATCGACGTCGGAGAGGGTCGCGCCCGCCACGCGGTCGCCGTAACGGTCGAACCAGCCGAGGGCCCCCTCCCCCGCCTCCCGCTCGCGCCGGACGGCCGAGGCCGCGTCGTACCAGAGCGCCGCAGTGCCGGCCCGGACCTCGTCGAAGACGCGCCCGGTCTCGGCCATGTCCGGGACGGCTCCGGCGCCGGACGCGATCCGGAAGGCCACGCGGGCTCCGGGCTCCGCCCGGCAGGCGGCGTGGACGATCCGGCAGAGCCTGTCGAGGGCGGCTTCGCGGGTCCGGTCCGTCCCGCGCGGCGCGCCGCCCGTCCCGGATCCCCCGTGCTCTGCGCTACCGTCGCCATGGGCACCATGGGACGAGGATACGAAACGGGGCGGCAGGACAAGGCCCGGCGACGGAAGGCGCCCCGCGTACTTCAGGCTCGCCAGGACCGATGCGATCTCCTGCGGGAGTGGTCGCGGCGGATCGCCGGGCTCGTCCGCGAGCGCGGACGCGCCGAGAGGATGGAAAGCCGCGACGACCTCGAGTCCGAGGCGCGCGAGCGTGGCCCGGAGGTCCTCGACGCCGCCGGCCGGCCGGGGCCATTCAGCGGCGATCTTCTCGACGCCCGCGGAGGCCAGCGCCTCGAGCGCCGGCCCGAAACCGGCCGACCGGCGGGCGAGGAAGGCCGTGGAGACGGCGATACGAGACGTCATCGCGGCCTCACACGCGGAGCGCGTCCTCCGCCGGAACATCGCCCGACGCGAGGACCGGCTCCACCTCCGCCGCGAGGAACTCCCGGACCTGGTCTCCCGCGCGTCCGACGAAGCGCTCCGGACGGAGACGGTCCGCCATGGACGGGAGCACGGCGGCGAAGGCGGGATCCTCCGCGAGGCGGCGGAGGAAATCGTTCGTCCCTCCGTTCTTCACGCCCTCCGCCGCCGCCATGGAGTGCCGCCGCAGCACCTCGTGGAGCGCCTGGCGATCTCCGCCCCGCCGCACGGCCTCCATGAGGATCTCCTCCGACGCGATATACGGCATCTGCTCCGCGAGATGGCGGCGGATGACGCCCTCCCGGACCTCGAGGCCTCGAACGATGCGGCAGAGGACGTTCAGGATCGCATCCGCCGCGAGGAACGCCGCCGGAATCGTGAGGCGGCGCACGGCCGAGTCGTCGAGGGTCCGCTCGAGGAACTGGGTCGACGCCGTCGCCTCCGCGGCCCCCGCCACGGCCTGCAGATAGCGCGACAGGGAGGCCGTGCGCTCGGAGAGCATCGGGTTCCGCTTGTAGGCCATGGCCGACGAGCCGACCTGCGAAGATTCGAACGGCTCCTCGATCTCGCCGAGGTGCTGGAGCATGCGGATGTCGTTGGTCATCTTGTGGGCGGACGCGCCGATGCCGGCCACGGCGCCGAGGATCCGGCAGTCGAGCTTCCGCGTGTAGGTCTGACCCGTGACGGTGAAGACCGACTCGAACCCCATGCGTGCGGCGACCCTGCGGTCGAGCTCGCGGACCCGCTCCCCATCGCCGCCGAAGAGCTTCATGAAGCTGTCCTGGGTCCCCGTCGCGCCCTTGGCGCCCCGGAAACGCAGGGAACGCGCCATGCGATCGATGTCCTCATGGTCCATGAGGAGGTCCTGGAGCCAGAGCGCGGCCCTCTTCCCCACGGTCGTGAACTGGGCGGGTTGGAGGTGCGTGAAGCCCACCGTGGGAAGATCCGCGTTCCGGCGGCAGAACTCCGCGAGCGGCGCGATGACGCCGCGGAGGCGCCCCGCGAGGAGCCGCAGTCCCTCGCGCATCTGGATGAGATCGGCGTTGTCCGTGACGAAGCAGGACGTCGCGCCGAGGTGGATGACGGGTCCGGCGTCGGGGCACTGCTCCCGGAGGACGTGGATGTGCGCCATGACGTCGTGGCGGAGTTCCTTCTCCTTCACGGCGGCCGCCGCGAGGTCCACGTCGTCGAGCCTCGCGCGAACGCTCTCCACCTGGGCGGAGGTCACGGGAAGGCCGAGTTCCTTCTCGGTCTCGAGGAGCGCGAGCCAGAGCCTGCGCCAGAGCCCGTAGCGGCGCCGCGCCGAGAAGACCGCCGTCATGGCCGGGGTCGCATAGCGCTCGACGAGGGGATCGGGGGGCAGAGCGCTGTCCGTACGGTCCATGGAGGAAGCTCCGGGGAGAGCGCGCGGCGGTCGCCGTTCCGCCGCCCGCGCCCCGTCCATCGTAGGAACGGGAGGCCCCCCGGCCAACCCGTTCCCGCCCGGAGGTCGCGACGCGCCGCTACTTGTCGCGACCCTCGCCGGAGGGAGCGCTCTCGACCTCCGGGACGACCTCCATGTCATCGAACTGGCGGCCCATCTGCGCGGCGCGAACACCCATGAAGGCGCCGGCGCCGACGGGGATCGCGAGGAGCGGCACCATGCCCGCAGGAGAGATGTACTCGGCGTAGATCCCGTCGGCCGCCCAGTTCCCCGACGCGAGGAAGCCGAACAGATGGCGGGTCACCACCTGGGACCGCGGCAGGAGCGTCATGTCGACGGGAACATCCTGCTGGCGCACGGAACTCTGGAGGACGGGAATCGCCGTGTCGAGGATGAACTCCGCGGCACTCCGCACGTCGATGTACGTGAACATCTCGTCGCAGGCGCCGGGGAAAGACGTCCTGAGCTGGGCGCGGAGTCCCTGGAGGTCGGCGTTGTCGAGGATCGAGGGCTCCCCGGCGACGCTGCGGGCCAGGACGTTCTTCAGGGTCTGCGGTACGAGTGCGAAGGTGACCCAGTTCCCGTGGATGACCCAGCAGGGCTTCAGCGCGGGGCCGTTCCGCTCCATCTCGCCCACGTCGACGTAGCCGATCATGGCGTCGCCGAACGGCGTGACGCCGAAGGTGCGCTGATCGCGGAACGACGACATGATCGTGGTCACGGCCTTGGCGAACGCCACCGGATCCCGGAGAGCGACCGTAACGGTCAGGTCGGGGACCATGCCGCCGCCAGGGGACGGAGAGAACGACAGCGCGACCTCCTCGCCGAGGTTCGCGATGATGTCCCGGCGGAGATCGACGCCCGCCTTGGCACGGATCTCCTCGAGGCCGGAGTCGAACTCCTCGAGGCCGCGGGGCTCGATGCTGCCGAGCATCTCCCGGAAGCCGTCGAAGAGCCCGGCGATGTTGATGCGGCTCACGGAAGCGAACATCGCGTCCCGCGGGATCAGCTTCGCGGACTCGAGACCGCGGCCCTCAGGCCTCATGCGGCTGTAGAGTCCTTTGAACCCGCCCGGCGCATGCACGTAGAACCGGTCCACGACGCCCTTGCCCTCGAGGGTCATGGCCCAACCGGCTGCCTCGATGGAGTCGAGGCCGAAGCCGGAGAGCGCGCGGCTCACGTCCTCGTCGCTCTCGTTGGCGGCGACGAGGGTCTCGAGGAGTCCCTTCACGTTGGCGTGGACCTGCAGGGCCGACCCCTTCGGCGCGACGCGGCGCGCCACGGCGGCGAAGGCCGGATCGGCGCTGAGAGAGCCCTCGGGCGAGCCCGAGACGAGACGCCCGAGGATGCCCTCGAGAGTCTCGCGGCGCAGCCCCGCGATGAGGGTCGTCCCGTGGATGGTCCAGTGGAGCTCCGGAGCGTTCTCGCCGAGGGAGACGATGCTCAGGGGATGCCCCGCGCAATCCTCCACCCGCGGCGTCGTGCCGAGCCGATCGGGAAGCGTGGCCGCGACGGCATCGAGCATCTTCCGGAGGCTCTCGACCCGGCCGGCGACGTCCACGGTGACGACCACGTCCGGGACCCAGTCGGTGGTCTCGAAGTCCTCGTAGCGACGCACGACCTTCTCGACCCCCGCGAGGGTGAGGGTCGTTCGACCCTGGAAGAGCGCGAGCAGGTCGTCGAGGCTGAAGCCGAGTTCAGCGTGCATGCCTTGCCGGATCTCCTCGAGCTGCCGCTCGATGAGGGGCTGGAACTGCGCGGTGAAGGCCTTCACCTCGGGCTCGTTCAGGATATCGGCGAGGGCGAGGTTCCGGCACGCGGAGGCTTCGACCGCGCCCATGATGGAAAGATGGGCCAGGACGCGGCCGGGAAGGGCCGCCTCGATGCCCGGGGCGCGCCCGGCCGCCGGCACGGCCTCCGAGAGGAGATAGGATCCGCCGCTCACGGCAACGAGGAGAGCGGTGAGGGCGAGCGTCCGCCGGGCGAACGTCGACCGTCGCGACTCGGTATTCATGTCTTCGCTCCTTCCTGTGGGTCGGCGCCGGCGCGGAAACGCGGCGCTGCGATGAACCCCTCGAGACCGCCGGAAGTTACGGCCCTCTGAGCGCGGGCGTCGGCGTGGGGGTGTCTTCGGGGGTCAGGCTCCCCGTCCTCGTCGAGATTAGCAGGGGCCGGATCGCCATCAAGCCGGCCGGCGGCCGGCGAGCGCGCCGAGCAGGGTCTCGAGCGCCCGGTCCCAGTCCGGTCGCTGCCACGCGCCGAGCAGGGCGAGCCCTGCGGCGGCGAGGAGCAGCGGCAGGATCCCCCGGTCGCGCCGACCCGCCAGCACGGCGGTGGCCGCCGCGGCGGAGATCGCATCCACGAGGAGATCGAGGAGGGAAGCGGACCGCCCGGGGACGAAGAACTGCTGGATCTCGTTCGCGAGGCCGAAGGTCGTCGCGAGGATCGCAGCCCACCGCGGCCGCGCGCCGCGCAGGGCGCGGCCCGTGAACCAGGCGAGGGCGAAGAAGAGCGGGATGTGGGCGAGATTGCCGGCGCCGGAGGAGACGCCCCGCGCTCGCTCCGAGAAGGCCTGCGTCGAGGAGAAGACGATGAGCGCGGCCGTGCCCGCCGCGAGCGCGGTCCACGCCGCCCGGCCTCCCGGCGGATCCGGAATGCGGCGGAGCGTCGCACCGAGGAGTCCCGTCATGGATCGGATGCTGCCGCGCGCCCGGCGGGAACGCGATCCCCCCGGGGCGCGGCACCGGCGCCTTCCCGTCTCAGTCGGGCAGGCGGGCGTGGGTCTTGCGGAGCTGCTCCTTGAGGCGCGCCACGACGTTCGAGTGGATCTGGCAGACGCGCGACTCGGTGAGGTCGAGGACCCGCCCGATCTCCTTCATCGTGAGGCCCTCGTAGTAGTACATGATGATGATCCGCTTCTCCTTCTGGGAGAGGTTGCGGGTGATGACCTCGATGATGTCCCGCTGGTTCAGGGTCTCGATGGGCGTCTCGCTGCGCTGGTCCGCGAGGATGTCCACCTTCTCGAGCGCGTTGTCGTCCTGGTTCTCGTCCCACTTGTCCGAGAGGGAGTAGATCGTCGTCGGGTTCGCCTCCTCGATCATCCGCTGGTACGCGTCGAGATCGAGGCCGAGCTCCTCCGCCATCTCGTAGTCCGTCGGCCGCCGCCCGAATCGCGCCTCGAGGGCCTTGAAGGCCTTGGCGATGCGCGTCGTCTTGAGTCGCACGAGGCGGGGCACCCAGTCCTGGGAGCGCAGCTCGTCGAGGATGCTCCCGCGGATCCGCGTCGTGCAGTACGTCTTGAACTTGATGCCGCGCTCGAGATCGAATCCGTCGATGGCATCCATGAGGCCGAAGAGCCCGGCACTCGTCAGATCGTCGAGCTCGATGCTCTTCGGAAGGGTGGCGAGCAGGCGCTCGGAGATGTACCGGACGAGGGGGAAGTACGTCTCGATGAGGAGGTTCCGAAGGTGCGGATCCCCCGTCTTCTTGTACGTCACCCAGAGTTGATCGAGGCTGCCCTGGTCAGCAGCCCCGGACGGCTTCGGCGCGACGGTCTTCTCGGCGAGAGCTGGCATCTTCCGTTCTCCCATTTCCTCGTAGCGAGGACCTCGTGTGGAGAAGGAGATGGACAGGAGCGCCGCCTGGATCCGACGGAGGAGAGCCGATTCGCGCGACGGACCGGGCATGGCTGGCATGCGACCGGAGATCGTCGGATCGGACCGGGGAATCCATGCAGCTCCAATCCTTCTGCCTTCGGCAGCCGGCTGCCTTCCGACTTGCGTCGGGTGAGGCCCGTGGCTTTGCGTCCCGCCCTTCCGGGCGGTTTGCCCTTGTCGACACAGACGGATGAGCGCGGATCCCGCCGGTGCGTTCCGCTCTGCGTCCGCGGGAACCGCGGGTTCGCGGAGCGGGTGAGCGGCGAGGCCTGCTCAAACCGTGGTTCCACGAGGGAACCGCCAAGATTTTAGTCCCGGTCGCCGCCCAGTCAAATGAAAACTCAGGTTTTTCCGGGAATCGACCGATGAGGGGCCCCCCTGGTCCGCCGGGGCCGCTCCCGCCGCCCCCCCCGCCGTCAGACCGGGGTGAGATCGAGCTGGAGCCAGATGTGGTACCCGAGGAGGGCGAGATAGAAGCCGAGGAGCCCCACGAGGGCTGGCCTCACGAGGCGGAAGGTCTTGTGGACGAGAAGGAAGATGAGGCACAGGGCCACGAAGAAGGACTTGCCGTAGACGAACGGCTCGATGCCCCAGTCGAGGAGCTTCCGCGCCACGGGGTTGGCCTCGGAGCCCCCCTTCGAGATGTAGACGAGCGTGAACCAGGCATCGAGGATGTTGAGGAGCAGGACTGCGAGGATGATGCCGAGGTCCCCGGTGGAGTACCGATCGACGTAGAAGGCCTGATCCGAGGCCCGGCGCCCCGCCGCCCGCCGCCCCCGGAGGCGACAGCGGCTCAGGAGCGGTGCCCTCTCCCTCCGGCGATCGTCGCCGGATCGCCGTTCGACGAAGGGCCAGGAGGCGGCCGCCTCCTCGTCCGGGGCGGGGAGCCCGGTGTGCCGCGGGGTGGTTTCGCGCATCGCATTCCAAGTCTACAGTGCACCCTTCCTTCGTGCGCCGGAACCGTCCGCCAGGATTTCGTGCTTGCTCCGCCGGCCCCGGGCGTCGATAAGATGGGGGACCTGAAGGAAACAGGGACAATGACGGACAGGAAGACGCTCGTCGTCGCCGACTTCGACCTCACGGAACTCGACGCGATGGCTCAAGTCCTTGAGGATAGGGGCTTTTCGGTCGCGAGGGCAGGGACCGGCCCGGAGGTCCTCGCGAGGGTCGCCAGGGAACGCCCGGATCTCGTCGTTCTGCCGCCGCTCCTCCCGCGCCGGAACGGATTCGACGTCCTCCGGTCCATCCGGGACGACGCGAAGACCCGGGACCTCCCGGTCCTCCTCCTCATCGACCGGGGCGACTCCTACAGCGAGAACCGCGCGCTCTTCTCCGGGGCCGACGGCATCCTGAACCGCCCCTTCGAACCCGAGGATCTCGTCCTCAAGGTCCGGTCGATGCTCACGGAGGCGAGCTTGAAGACGCCTGCCCCGGGGGAGGGCGATCTCGCAGCCTTCCCGTCGCTCACGGAGAAGATCCTCGCGGCGGCGCATCCCGGCGTCCGTACGGAGAATCCCCTCCTCTCCCACATCACGGACAGCCTGACGGGCCTCTTCAACGCCCCGTATCTCGAGATCAAGTTCGCCGAGGAGTACAAGCGGGCCCGGCGGTTCCATGTGGCCCTCTCGTGCGTCGTCCTCGGCCTCGACCTCCCGGACAGCGATTCCCCCGACATCGACGCCGACCACCGGCGCCTCCTCAACGAGCTCGCCGGCCTCCTCCTTTGCGAGTCGCGCGACATCGACATCCTCGGCCGCCTCGACGCCGGCCGTTTCGTGCTCCTCCTGCCCCACACCGACCGGGATGGAGCCATCCACATGGCCGAGCGGATCATCGCATCGATCCGGGAGCGCCGCTTCGAGCTGCCGCGCCGCGGCCTCGTATCCGCCAGCGCCGGCGTCGAGTGCTACGCGGGCCAGGGGCTCGAATCCGGCGACGAGCTCCTCGCGCGGGCCATGGAGGCCCTCGAGTCCGCCCGGAGAAGCGGCGGCGGCCGCGCGGTTCTCTGGCACGCCCCGGCGGAGTCGAGACCCGGCGCGCCGTGACGCAACTCACGGTACGCCCGAAGTCCGGCCAACGCCGGCGCACAGCCGGCGGCGCCCAGGCGATGGCCCGCCTCGTCGACAGAGCTGCGCCTCGCCCGTCCTCCAGAACCTGAGAAAAGAGTTCTGTACCAGGCCGACGGGCTCCCGTATAATCGCGGGGCCGCCTTCCGGCCTTCGGGGAGCGGCGCGCACCGCGAGGAGGGCCATGTCGTCATGGACCCGGAAGCGCGTCTGGTGGTCGGTGCGGATCGTCGAACGAAGGAGACAGCGATGAAACCGACACGGACGCACCTGACGGCGCGCTGGACCCGGTCCGGCACGATTCTCGCGGCCACGGTCGCCACCGCTCTGCTGCTCGCTACCCCTGCGATCCGAGCCTGCGCCCTCCATACCGAGGAATCGCTCGCGACGCCTGCGGAGACCTTTGTGGGAAGCGATGATGCAGTCGTCATCATCGATCAGAACCGGATCTACTACCCCGGCGCCATCCGCTCGAGCGACGTCTTCAGGAAACCCGGAGCCGTGAACTCGGGAATCGTCTACGCCAGCATTCCCGAGTACCGCGAGATCAAGGAGAAGAACCTCGAGAAGGAGAAGAACGCCGAGTACTGGCTCCTTCTCAAGAAGGCGACGGACCGGTTCCTGAACGGCGTCAAGCAGGCGGCGCTCGCCCTCGGTCTCGATATCGTCGGCGAGACCGGCGCCCTCGCGATGGGCGACCGCCCCGTCAATGACGTCACGCACCAGGTCATCCAGAACCTGATCTGACAGCGGAGGATGGACCTCGGAGACCACGGCCGCGTGCCGGCACGACCTCCGCGGCGACGGAGACGGATCGCGCCCTTCGCGGCCGTCCTCGCCTTGGTCGTGGGCTGCTCGGCGCCGCAGTCCGATCGCCGCCGCAGCCTCTTCGGCCTGCCGGTCGAAGTCCACACGTCGTCTCCTCTCGATCTCCGCAACGAGGCGCCGGCGAGCCGCAGGAGCTGGACGGAGATGCCCGTCGGCAACGGGCTCGTCCAGAGGATCCTCTGGACGACACCGGGCCACGGCGAGCTCGTGAAGCGACTCATCGAGAAGTTCCCCGAGGCCAACCCCCAGGATCCAAACCACACGGTCAACGTCCACGTCGAGAAGGACTTCGTCCTCGACGGCTCCACGGGAGCTCCCGGCAAGCCCGGTTCGGCTGCTCTCGACGCGGTGTTCATCCAGGGCCCCTCCGACCTCGTGACGAAGGCTGCGGAGTACCTCGCCGAGGTCGAGAGCAGCATCCCCCAGATCGAGATCGAGAGCCGCATCGTCGAGGTCCGCGAGTCCGACGAGGCGGGCGTCGGAGTGAGTACGCTCTTCACGGAGGAGGGGCCACCGGGCCTCATCCGGGCGGAGACGCCGCTCTCGATCCCCCAGCTCCCCGGGACCGTCGAGCAGGCCATCGGGAACAGCTTTCCCCTCTTCGTGAACTTCGGAGCCATCAACAAGTCGGTGGACATGGACTTCATGATCATGGCGCTCAGGGCCGTCGCGAAGACCGACGTCCTCTCGGCGCCGGTCATCGCCTGCCTCTCGGGCCACCACGCCGAGATCACCGCAGGGCAGGACGTCCCCTACTTCACGCAGACGATCGCGGGTAACAACGTCCAGATCTCGACGCAGTTCAAGAAGGTCGGCATCAAGCTCATCGTCACGCCGGTCCTGGTCGCTCCGGATCTCATCCGCATCAATCTCGAATCGTCCGTCGAGAATGTCACCGACATCTCGACGGTCGTCTCCGCCGGATCCACCGTCGTGAACCCCATCATCAGCGTCCGTTCCGCCCGGACCACGGTGGACGTGCGCGATGGCGACACCGTCATGATCGGCGGCCTCATCACCCAGTCGAAGATCCTCCTCGAAGACCGGGTCCCCCTCCTCGGCGACATCCCGATCCTCAACTTCTTCTTCTCTGCGAAACGCGACCAGGACGTCCGCACGAACCTCATCTTCTTCATCCGCCCGCGCGTCATCGCCGGCTCCGGGGAGGTCGGCGGGCGGGTCATCGTCCCGCGCTGACCGGGAATACGCGCCACCCGGCCGCCGTCCGGAAGATGTCCCTTCCGCGGCGGCGCCGTCGCCGACATCATGACCACGGGAGTCCATCCATGCGCGGACCACAGAGCGGGGAACGCGGAGCCGTCCTGCTCCTCGTCCTCATCCTCACGACGCTGGCGGTCATCATCGCGACGGAGGTCCGGACGATCTCCAGCGTGAACCGTCGCGTCGCGAGACGCCTCCACACCGAGACGCAGCTCGAGGCGGCCGTGACCGCGGGCCTGACGCTCGCCCGGGCGACGCTCGCCCAGGACCTCACCGACAGCGAGGTGGACTCCACCCTCGATCAGTGGGCCCAGCCCATCGAGTACACGATCGAGGATCCCGAGTCGGAAACCCTCGGCGTCCCGGCCGACGGCGGCGAGGCCGCCTCCGGAGACGGGGGCCCGTCGAAGAACGCCATCCGCGTCCGGATCGAGATCGTGGACGAGGACCGCAAGTACCCCCTCCACCTCCACATCTTCGACACGGCCCAGACGAAGGAGAAGCGGATCCGGGCCCTCGCCAACGTCCTCGACATGTTCCGGGACGGCACCGTGGGCGACCTCCCCGGAGGCGACGCAGAGCGCCTCGCGAGGGCGATCGTCTCCTTCGTCCTGCGCAAGCCCGAGGACGAGTACGGCGGGATCCCGAAGCCGCCGACGAAGAAGGAGGGGCTCGTATCGGTGGGCGAGCTCGCCCTCTGCCCGGACGTCGATGACTCGCTCATCTACGACCAGTGGACCGAGCAGGGAAGCTTCCTCCCCGGTCTCTACCGGTTCGTCACGGTCTGGTCAGATCTCCGCGTGAACGTCAACACGGCGGAGCTTCCGGTCCTCATGGGCATCTTCGACCCCGAGGACGCGAGGGTCGGCGAGGAGATCTACCGCTTCCGCCTCGAGAGCGAGGCGGAGGAGAACGAGCGGCGGGAGCGGGAGGGAAGCCCCTTCGACCCGGAGAACCGCGCCGCGGCCGCGCAGCCCCCGCCGGGGCAGACACCCACCGGCGGCGAGGAGGAGGAGGCGATGGGCGCCGTCTTCACCCAGGTCCAGGACGTGCGGCAGAAGGTCGAGGGCATGTCCGAGCGCCTCTTCACCCTCTACCGGAACATCCTCACGGTGTCGAGCAACACCTTCTCGGTCTACGTATCCGCCGAGAAGGGCTCCGCCGAGGACGGCACGCGCGTGCGCCTCGAACGCGTCTACGTGCTCCGCCGGGACCAGAACGCGTTCCGCACCCTCTTCACCGAGCCCGTCGAGCATCCGAGGCTCGCGAGCAAGACCGAAGAGGAGCGGGCAGCCGACCTCGAAGGCCTGGACCCGGGACTGCCGCGCTAACCCGGATTCCGGGGCCGCCGTCGCGGTGCCTTCGGTCGTCCGGCGCCCGCCGGCCGCGCGGCGGGTCCGCCCCGGCGCCGGCCGCGCGCCGGCGCCGCCTTCCCCGCTGCCCGGCGCCAGGGACGCTTCTCATCGGGTGTGGCCCGCGTGAGCGTCCCGGGAGGCCGGGACGGCGTCGAGCCGCGCCGCGCCTCCGCCTCGGAGCGAAGGGACGCAACCTCCGCCGGTGTGAGGCGGCGCGCTTCGCCCCGCTTGATCCCGTCGGCGCGGACCGCCCCGATCTGGACGCGCGAGAGGCGGAGCACGTTGTGCCCCACCCTCGCGAAGGCCCGGCGGAGGCTCTGGCTCGATCCGCCATGGAGAGTGGCCAGCACCGTGGTCTGAGTCCGCCCCCGGTGCAGGAGGTGGACGTGCAGGGGCGGTGTCCGGCCATCGGGAAGCCAGAGCCCCTCGGCGACGCGGCGGAGCTCCGCGTCGCCGGCGGCGCCCGTGAGCTTGAGAGAGTAGGTCCGCGACACCGACGATCTGACGGGTGTTTTTCATGGCCGAATCAGGATTGGTAGGGCTGA
>CAYQRN010000134.1:0-12180 GCA_964419995.1 uncultured Planctomycetia bacterium | reverse complement strand
CCCCTCGCCGTGCCGTGAGAAAGAGGACCATGCCCTCCCTCAGAGCCCCGCGCAGATCCTCGGGCAGATCCACGACGCCGCGGACGGCCGCGCGGCGGGACTCGGCCGCGCTGGCGCCATGCAGGTCGCCACCGGCGGGCATCGCGCTTCCGGCGCCCCCGGATTCCGCGTCGCGCCGCGTCATGGAGATCGTGATCTCCACGTCCGCCGCACCGAAGGGCACCTCGCCGCCGGCCCGTCCCACGAAATCGCCGTCAGGGTCCTTCCTGGACACCGACCCCGACGCCGAGACGAGGACCGAGAGGAAGCCGGACATCGGCTTCACTTCCATGCCCGGCGCGGGCGTGTCGGCCGACGTGAGCTCGAAGGTGAAGGGGAAGACGGGCGGATAGACCCGCGAGAGGAAGGGCGCGCCCCTGTCGCCGGCGTTGCCGCGCGCGAGGACGAAGACGCGGGCGCCGGGCGGGACCCTGGCCCCGAGAGCCGGATCGATCCGGACGACGCCGCTCCAGAACCGCGTGCCCGCCGGCCGAGATTCGCCCGCCGGGTCCCGGGGCCGCGGCGGCGGCGCCTCCGGGTCGCCGCCGCGCCGACCCTCGGAGGCGTCGCGCGGACCCCGCGCCGAGGTGGTGATCCATGGCTCGCCGGGCCGCTCCTTCGCGAGTTCCGCCCGCGAGCGCGCGAGCACGATGCGGGTCATGGCATCCGAGACCGGGACGGGGGCCTCGGTGAAGCCGGCGAGGTCCCTCGGACCCAGCGTGGCGGGGTCGCCGTCGGCGTCGAGGACCACGGTGAGATACCACGCGCCCGAGAGCCCCCCTTCCGGCGGCCGGATCGCGAAGTGCCAGGAGTCCTGCCCTTGTCCTGCAAACGGGTTCTCCTCCTTGAAGAGGCGGGCCCGGCGCTCGACGGCCGGCAGGGGATCCGTGAGAGAACGCCGCACGGCCACGATCAGGAGCGCCGGCGTGTCGTAGCCCTTGCCGAAGAGCCGGGCGCCGTCCCCCGCCGTCACGATCTCTCCCCGGAAGGCGAAGGGGTCGGTCGCATCCCGGCAGGCGGGAAGCCCGAGGACGACGAGGAGGAGGGCCGCCGCCCGCCGGACCGTCACGTCATCTCCACGGCGAGGGCCACGGCGTTTCCGCCACCGAGGCAGAGCGCCGCGAGGCCGCGGCGGAGTCCCCGGGCGCGGAGCGCATGGAGGAGCGTGACGAGGATGCGTGCGCCGGATGCCCCGATGGGGTGTCCGATGGCCACGGCGCCACCGTTGACGTTGACCCGGGCGGGGTCGAGCTCGAGCTCCTTCATGACGCCGAGCGCCTGGACGGCGAAGGCCTCGTTGAGTTCGATGAGATCGAAGTCCTGGGGCGTCACCCCGAGCCGGCAGCAGAGTTTGCGCACGGCCTCGACAGGGGCCATCATGACCCACTCGGGCGCGACGCCGCCCGTGGCGGCCCCGGTGACGCGCGCCATGGGCCTTAGTCCGCGCTCCTTCACGGCGCGCGCCGATGCCACGACGAACGCAGCGGACCCGTCGTTGGTGCCCGGAGCGTTCCCCGCCGTGACGGTGCCGTCCGGCTTGAACACCGGCTTCAGGCGGGCGAGCTTCTCCATGGAGGAGTCGGCGCGGGGCGATTCGTCGGTGTCGACCCGCATGGTCTCGCCCTTCGCGCCCCGGACGGCGACTCCGACGATCTCGTCCCGGAACCGGCCGGCCGCCATGGCCGCGACGGCCCGGCGATGGCTCTCGAGGGCGAAGGCGTCCTGGACCTCCCGTCCGAGGCCGTACCGTTCGGCCACCTTCTCGGCGGTGATGCCCATGTGGTAGTCGTTGAAGGCGTCCCAGAGGCCGTCCGAGACCATGGCGTCCACGAGCTCGCCGTGACCGAGGCGCAGCCCCTCGCGCAATCCCCGCACGACATAGGGGATGTTGCTCATGCTCTCCATGCCGCCGGCGACGACGACGTCGTGATCGCCGGCGCGGATGGCCTGGGCCGCGAGCGCCACCGCCTTGAGGCCCGACCCGCAGACCTTGTTGATCGTGAGGGCCCCGGCGGCCTCCGGCACCCCGCCATGGATCGCCGCCTGGCGCGCCGGGTTCTGCCCGAGCCCCGCCGTGCAGACGCAGCCCATGATGACCTCCTCGACGGCGGCCGGATCCACGGCGGAGCGGGCCATGGCCTCGGCGACGACCGTGGCTCCAAGGCGCGTTGCGCCAAGGGTTTTCAGTGAGCCGAGGAATCGGCCGACAGGGGTTCTGGCGGCCGACACGATGAAGGCATCGGTCATGGCGGGGTCTTCCGGGGAGAGCGATAGCTTCACAAGGCCGCACTCCTGCCGCAAGGCGCGGTGACACGCGGCGGACCGCCTGTTACGCTCGCCGCTCCATGGCGTTCCTCCCGGACCTCATCGTTCTCGACACGGAGACGACTGGCCTCAGCCGCGAGCATGATGAGCCCATCGAAGTCGCCGCCCTTCGCGTCGCCGGCGACGCCGTGGCGGACGTCTTCCACACCCTCGTGCGCCCCGCGCGCCCCGTGCATCCCTCGGCCCGGCGGATCCACGGGATCGGGGACGAGGACCTCCGGACCGCGCCCACCCCGGCGGCCGCCGGCAGGAGTCTGGCCGCCTTCCTCGGCGATCTTCCGATCGTCTCGCACAACGCGCCCTTCGACGAGACGATGGTTCAGAAGCTCCCCGGGGTCGGGGCGCGCCCCTTCCTCGACAGCCTCGACATCATCACACTCCTCCACCCCGAGCTCCCCTCGCACGCCCTCGGAGCCCTCGCGCAGACCTTCGCCGTCGAGGTGTCCGCGGCCCACCGGGCCGAGGGCGACGCGCGCACGCTCCTCCGCGTTCTCCTCGCACTCCTCGGCCGGCTCCGGGACAACGGGCGTCGGCGCGACCTCGAGGCCCTCGGCACCATCTTCCGTGGAAGCGACTGGCCCTGGCTCCCGGTCGTGCAGCGTCTCCTCGACACCTGGCCCGCGGACGCCGCGGATCCCCCGCCGCCCGCGACGGACGCCGCGGAGGGGGGCCCTCCGCCCTCGTCCGCCC
Source organism: uncultured Planctomycetia bacterium (assembly GCA_964419995.1). Classification (GTDB taxonomy): domain Bacteria; phylum Planctomycetota; family CAYQRN01; genus CAYQRN01. The sequence goes on along the minus strand of CAYQRN010000134.1, from coordinate 9,126 downwards.
CGCGGGACGTGCCGCCCCTCGACGCGATCCTCGGGCCGGAAGGAGCCCTCGCCCGGCAACTCCCCGGGTTCCGCGCCCGGCACGGTCAGCTCGCCATGGCCCGTGCCGTGGAGGAGGCCTTCGCCCGCGGACGCATCCGGGCCATCGAGGCGCCTACGGGGACTGGAAAGTCCCTCGCCTACCTGATCCCCGCCGCGCGGATCGCGACACCCTCCGCCCGCGTCCTCGTCTGCACGAACACCAGGATCCTCCAGGATCAGCTCGCCCTGCGGGACGGTCCGCTCGTCCGCGACGCCGTGCGACCCCCGCTCCGCCTCGCCGTACTGAAGGGCCGGGACAACTACCTCTGCGGCCGCCGGCTCCGCCGCCTGCTCGACGACGAGCCGGATCTCACCGCATCCCTCGACGAGCGGCGGGCGCGGGCATTCCTGCACATCTTCGCGGCCCGCGTTCCGGACGGCGATCTCGAGAGGATCAACGAACGGATGCTCCGCAACGCCGCGCTCCGGGAGCTGCGCGACCGCGTTCGCAGCACGCCCGAAGCCTGCGGCCGATTCTGTTCCGCCGCCGACGGATGTTGCTTCCGGCGCGCGCTCGTCCGGGCCGGGGAGTCGGACATCCTCATCGTGAACCACGCCCTCGCGGCCGCATGGCCCGAGTCCTACCCGACGTTCGCCCACGTCGTCTTCGATGAGGCGCACCTCCTCGAGGACGCCTTCACGTCCGCGGCCACCCTCGAGCTCGACAGCCGCCAGCTTTCCCGGCGTCTCCGGACCTTCATCGGGAATCACGGCCCCGCCCACGGGCTCCGGCGCGCGCTCCGACCTGAGGGCGGCGGATCGGGGCGCCGGCGGAAAACCCTGCCCGAAACCATCGCATCCCGCATCGCTGCCGCGCAAGGCGAGATTCGCAGGACCCTCGAGTCCCTCGACGCGATCACGGACGGCCTCCCCGCATCGAGGGACAACGACGGCTACCCGGCCGAGATGCCACTCCCGCCCGGATGGATGTCCGCTCCGCCGTTCAGGAAGGTCGCTCCCTGCCTCCGGGATCTCCTCGACTCCCTTCGGAAACTCGGCGTCCTGGCCCGAAGCATGGAGGCGGAGGTGGAAGCGACGCCGTCGCTCCCCGACCGCAACGGATGGCTCGACGAGACCGGCGAGCTCGCGACGATCGCGGGGGATGCGGCCCTCGCCCTCGAGGCCGTCGCCGGAGAAGGCGCCGGCGATGCCGTCAACCTCCTCCGACAGTCCGCGAGAGATCGGGACGACTGGAGCTTCGGTTCCGCCCCTCTCGGAGTCGCGGGGTTCGTCCGCCGCCTCATCGACGCCGCTTCCGGAGGCGTCATCTTCACCTCGGCAACCCTCGGCGCGCCGGGCGCGCCGGACTGGGTGGAATCCCGCCTCGGCCTCGCGCCGGCGGCCGATGCCCGGGTGGATCCGCTCCTCACGATCCCGAGCCCCTTCCCCCCGGACGCCGCGGCGGCGGTCGTCATCTCCGACCTCGTGGACGCCGGGGAGACCGGCCCCTCGCCCGCGCGCATGACGGATCTCGTCGCGGCGGCGGCGCGGACGCTCGGCGGGCGGACGCTCGTCCTGTTCTCGAGCCTGCGGCGCCGCGACCAGGTGGGCGCGCGGCTCCGCCACGTCCTGGCGGACGACGGAATCGATGTGCTCATCCAGGGCGAGGGTTCCACGGAGCGCATGATCGACGCCCTGCGCAAGGACGAGCGAGCCGTCCTCCTCGGCACGCGCCTGCTCGCCCAGGGCGTCGATATCCCCGGCCGCGGCCTCTCCCTCGTCATCGTCGAACGCGTCCCCTTCGAGCGGCCGACCGCCGTCATCCACGCGGCGCGCAGCGAGGCCCTCGGGCCCGGCCGGGGCTTCTACGCGTACAGCCTGCCCGAGGCCCTCATTCGCCTCCGCCAGGCCATCGGCCGCCTCATCCGTTCGGAGACGGACCGGGGCGTCGTGCTGCTCGCGGACTCGCGCTGCCTCACCCGGTCCTGGGGACAGGAGGTCCGCGCCACGCTCTCCGCCGCCGGACCCGCGGTCCTGCCGCTCCGCGAGCTGCCGGAGTTCCTTCTCAAGCGCGGACTCGCCCGGGAGGAGCCCGCCTCCTGACTCGGCCGCTGGGTGACGCACAAGTCTCCTTCAGCTGAGGGCTTGCGGCGTCACGCGCCATCTTGCGCCCCGCCTTCTATGGATGGGACATGAGACATCTCGCCCCCATCGCCGTCCCGGTGTTCGCCCTCATCATCCTCATCGCCCAGGCTCCCGCCGCGGACGTGGTCCTCGAGACCCGCGCCGGCCGGATGCTGTCGGGCCGGATCGTCGAGATCGGACCCGACGCCGTGGTCCTCCTCTATCGCGTCGAGGGCGGCGAGGGGAAGATCCGGCTTCCCTTCCGTGATCTCACGCCCGCCTCGGTCCACGTCGCCCTCCGCGCGGCCACGGCAAGGGACTCCGCGGGCGAGCGGGCGCTCCTCGACGCCGCGCTCGGAGCGGGGCTCTTCGCCGAGGCGCGGGAGCACCTCGCGCGCCTCCGGTCCCTCGGCGGCGAAGACGCGGATCTCGACGCCCTCGGAATCGCCATCGACGCGGCCGACGCAACCACCGGTCTCGCCGAAGCGCGCCGCCTCCTCGCGGAAGGGAAATGGCGGACGGCCGAGGCGCGGGCGCGGGACATCGCCATGCGATTCGCCGGCCGCCCCGAGGGCGCGGAAGCCCGCGCCCTGCGCGCGGAGATCCTGGCCCGCCGCGGTTCCGCCGTCTCTCTGCCGGCCACCATCGAGGAGACAGCCCGCCAGCGTGAAACGGCGCTCCGGCGCCGGCAGGCCTTCGGGCGCATCGTCGCGATCCTCGAGGAGGCCAGGACCCGCGAGGCGCTGGGCGCAGCCCGCGGCTACACGGGGGCCGAGCTCCGGATGCTGCGTGAAGCGCTCGGCACGGCGGAGCAGGGTCTCCGCCTCGCGGACGAGTTCGCCGCCCGGCCAGCGCCCGGCGACGCCGACATCGCGCCCGTGGCCGCCGAGCTCCGCCGCGCGGCGGCGAGGATCCACACGGCCATCGCGCGGATCCACCTCGCGAAGGGCGCCTTCCCCCGCGCCGTCGAGCACGCCGGGATGGCCCTGCTCCTCGACCCGGAGGCCGCGGAAGCCGCCTCGGTGCGCGCGCGGGCCGAGCTGGCCGCCGCCACGGCGGACCGGCCCTGACGGCCGCAGCGCGTCACTCGAGGTCCGTGTGGCGCGCCTCCATCTCCGTCGCGGTAACGCCGAGGCGGCCCATGAGGGCGAGAATCAGCGAGTCGAGGAACAGGAGCAGCGACTGCTCGAAGAGTGTCCGGACGGGCTGGAGGATCTCGGGCTCCGACACGACCTGGCCCGGCCGCGGCGACTCGACGTGGGGCGGGATGAGCACGCGGGTCGACGCGAGAGCGCCGAGGGGAGAGATGATGGCTGCCGTGATGAGCGCGATCGATGCCTGCGCCGCCCGCGCCCGCTCGGCAATGGCCACCATGGACGACGTGCGTCCCGAGCCCGAGCACAGGACGAGGAGGTCGCCGGCGGCGATGGGGGGCGTCGTCGGGTCGAAGACGACATGGGTCGGGCGCCCGAGGTGCATGAGCCGCATGGCGAATGCCCGGGCCATGAGCCCCGAGCGCCCCACGCCCGCGACGAAGACGGAGCGGGCGCCGGCGATGCGCCGGACGAGATCCTCCGCCTCCTCCTCCGACACGCCGCCCAGTACGACGCCCACGTCGAGCAGGATCTTGCGGAAGACCTCCGGGATCATCGCGGCGGGTCCACGGGCGCGACGGGCCGATCGCGGAGCGTCGGGCGCGAGGACGGAAGCGGCGGCGGCGTGGCGTACCGCTCGCAGAGCTCCGTGACAGCGGCCACGAGGTCCATGCGCTCCATGACCGCCCGGGTCGTGAAGACGAGAAGGTCGGGCCGATACTGCGCCGAGAAGCGGCCGGCCCGGTCCCCCATCCGTACGCGGAACTCGTGGTAGTACCCCGTCGCCACGTCGGGGTTGTCGACGCCGAGCTCGAAAACGCGCGCCTGGTCGAAGGTCTCCCAGAGACGGCCGTACTCGCGGACTGGGAGGGGCTCCTCGCGGAATCCATCGCGGTTCTTCACGGAGATCGTGACGCGTCCGTCCGCGCAGCGGATGACGCGCTCGTCCACCTCCTCGGGACGGCGGAAGCTCCGCAACGTCGTCATCCGGATCTCCGAATCCCGGAGCCGCGGCGGGTCCGTAGACTCCCAGGCGAAGGGCGGCGCCTCGAGACCCGAGCAGGCTCCGAGGAGCCACGGGACGATTCCGAGGACGATGGCGAGCAACGCAGTGTGTTTCATGTCCGGCTCATGCGATCTGGACCTCGTCGTTCCTGAAGACCGGACCGTCGCTGCAGACCCGCGCCCACGACGGCTCGGGTGTCCCGCGGCGGGGGATGACGCAGGCATTGCACACGGAGAATCCGCAGGCCATGAGTTCCTCCACGGCATGCTCGCAGTCGAGGTCATGGCGGTCCGCGATGGTCTGGAGGGCCGCCAGCATGGGTCGGGGCCCGCAGGCATAGACGACGCCGCGGAACCGCTCCGGGCGCCGGAGCAGCGCCGCCGTGGCGAGGCCGGTCTCGCCGGACGACCCGTCCTCCGTGACCTCCACGATCTCGATGCCCGCGCTGCGGAGTGCGGGCAGGTCGCAGAGATCCTGCCGGGATCGCCCGGCGAGGATGAGGAGGATACGTTCCGGCCGGCCGCGGTAGGCCCCTTCGAGAAGATCCCTCACGAGGAAGGGAAAGGGCGCGCAGCCGATCCCGCCGGCCACGAGGGTCGCAAGGGGCGCGCCCTCGCGCACGCGAAAGCCCCTTCCGAGGGGTCCGAACACGGAGACGCCGTCGCCCGGCCGCAGTCCCGCCAGCGCGGTCGTCCCCGAACCCGTGACCTTGAAGAGGATCTCGAGGATCGCCCGTCCGCTGTCGTCCGTCGCGAGATCGGAGATGCTCATGGGCCGCGGAAGGAACGGATCGAGTCCGGCCGCGGCGCGGAGCATCACGAACTGCCCCGGCTCTGCCCCCCGGCGCCGGCCGTCCCAGAGAAGACGGAGGCGGCGGCAGCTCCCGCCCACGGGATCGTTGCCGGCCACCGCGGCGACGGTCGCATCCACCCTCGGCTCTTCCACGCGATCTCCGGGTCGCGGACGCCCCGCGGCGCTTGCGGGCGCTCTTCCGCCTTCTATGATGAGCCTCTTCTCACCCGCTTTTCAACGGACCCGCGGCGCCGGAGCCGCTCCGCCTTCGCCCTGATGCCAAGACGATCCCGCGCGGTTTCCGGGCGCCTCCGCGCGCCGGAGACCCGTTCCGACGCGAGTCCCCCCGAGCCCGTCCGGGCCGAGGGCTTCGTGCTGTTCCGGCGGCGGGGCGGCCGGATCGAGTACCTGCTCCTGCGCAGCGCGCGGCATGGGACCTGGGGATTCCCGAAGGGTGTCGCCGAGCCCGGCGAGCGCCCCATCGACACGGCGAGGCGCGAACTGCTCGAGGAGACCGCGCTCTCCCGCGTGGTGCCCGTGCCGGGTTTCCGCCGGATCATCACGTACCGGCTTCCCGCCGGACTCGGCGGGCGGCGGAAGCGGGTCGGCTACCGCCTCGGCGAGATCCGCGGCGGGAAGCTGCAACGCTCCCGCGAACACGATGCGCACGGCTTCCTCACGCTCGATGCGGCGCTCCGGCGTATCGAGCACGAGAGCGTCCGCCGGGTCCTTCGGGCAGCGGCCTCTCTCCTCGGGGGCGGAGGCGCCCGAAGGCGATCCTCGAGCTCGAGGGTGCCGGTACGACCTTCGGGACGGACGTCATCCTCGACGACGTGACGTTCCAGATCGACGCCGGCGATCGCATCGGCCTCGTCGGACGGAACGGTTCGGGCAAGACGACGCTTCTGCGGATCCTGGCCGGTCTCCTCGAACCCGATCGCGGCCGGGTCCGCCGGGCGCGGTCCCTCCGGCTCGGCTACCTGAGCCAGACGCCGGATCTGGACCCGGATGCCACGGTCCTCGCGGCGACGATGACGGCGTTCGATCATCTCCGCGGCGTCGAGGCCGGCATGCGGGAGCTCGAGGAGAAGATCGCCGCGGCTCCCGACGGATCCCCCGAGCAGGCCCGCCTCCTCGATCAGCACGATCGCCTCCACGTCGCGTTCGAGAAGGCCGGCGGCTGGAACCTCGAGGGACGAGCGGAGGCCGCGCTCATGGGCCTCGGACTCGGTCGGGATCATCTCTCCCGGCGCTTCGGAGCCCTGTCCGGCGGGGAGAAGAGCCGCGTCGCCCTGGCGCGTCTTCTCCTCGCCGAGCCCGACGTCCTCCTCCTCGACGAACCCACGAACCACCTCGACATCGAGGGCGTCGAGTGGCTCGAAGGCTGGCTCGCGCGCTCCGCGGTAGCCTTCCTCGTGGTCTCGCACGACCGCTACTTCCTCGACCGCACGACGACGTCGACGCTCTTCCTCCGGGGCGCCCGGATCTCCCGGTACCCGGCGCCCTACTCCCGCTTCCTCGAGCTCCGCGCCGAGGAGACCCTCGCCGAGGAGCGCGCGCTCGAGAAGCAGCGCCAGTTCATCGAGAAGGAGGAGGAGTTCATCCGCCGCTTCATGGCGGGTCAGAGGTCGCGGCAGGCCAGGGGCCGGCTTCGCCGTCTCGATCGGATGGAGCGCATCGGGGCGGATCCGGGCGAGGGGCGGTCCATGGGCCTGCGCCTCGATCCGCAGCGCCGGATGGGGGACTTCGCGCTCCGGGCCTCGGACCTCGCCATGGGGTTCCAGGACCGCACGCTCTTTCAGGGTCTTTCTCTCGAGGTCGCTCCGGGGGACCGGGTCGGCATTCTCGGCCGTAACGGCACCGGCAAGACGACGCTGCTCCGGGTGCTCGCGGGCATCCTCGCACCCCGGAGAGGCCGGGTCACGCTGCCGCCGGGCGCGTCCATCGGCTTCTACGACCAGGAGCAGCGCGATCTCCCCGAAGGGGGAACGCCCTTCTCGGCGATCCACGACATCGCGCCGCGGCTCACGGAACTCGAGGTCCGAAGCTGGCTCGGCCGGTTCCTCTTCTCCGGCGACGATGTCCTCCGACCCCTCGCGCTCCTCTCCGGCGGCGAACGGAGCCGGGTCGCCCTGGCCCGGCTCCTCCTCCGGCAGCCCAACGTCCTCCTCCTCGACGAGCCGACGAACCACCTCGACATCCCTGCGCGGCAGGCCCTCGAGGCCGCCCTCCTCGACTTCCCCGGCGCCGTCATCGCCGTCACCCACGACCGCTATCTCCTCGATCAGATCGCAACGCGGATCCTCGTCCTCGACGCCGGACTCGCGACGGTCCACGAGGGCAACTACACGGATCTGCGCCTGCGCCGAGAGCGGGACGCCGAGGAAGTCCGGGCGGCGGCGGCCCGGTCGGAGAGCGCACCGCGGCGGACCGCCCGGGGGGCCGCCGGATCCACCGGAACCCACGAGGCCCCCCGGATCCCTCTCAAGGAGCTCGAGCGCCGCATCATCGCCCTCGAGGAGGAGCGCGGCACCCTCGTCGAGGACGTCGGTCGCGAGGAGGTGTTCCGCGACGGGGCGCGGATGAAGCGCATCCACGATCGCCTCGCGGAGATCGACCGCGACCTCGACATCCTCAACGCAGACTGGTTCGGGCGCGCCTGACGGCGCCGTGGCAATCCCGGGCGCCCGGGCTACACTCCCGCGGTGCCCGCTCCCCTGACGAGGTTCCCCCATCCATGGACAGCCTCCGATCCCTGATCCGCGACGTCCCGGACTTCCCGAAGCCCGGCATCCTCTTCAAGGACATCACGCCGCTCCTCCGCGATCCCGGCGGCCTGTCGGGGGCCATCGACGCCCTCCACCGCGCTGCCCTCCCGCTCAAGCCCGACATCGTCGCGGGCCCCGAGTCGCGGGGCTTCATCTTCGCGGCCCCACTCGCTCTCCGCCTCGGGGCCGGCTTCGTCCCCATCCGCAAGCGGGGGAAGCTCCCCTGGCGAACCGTGGCCGAGACGTACGACCTCGAGTACGGGAAGGACACCGTGGAGATGCACGCGGACGCCGTTCAGAAGGGCCAGCGCGTGCTGCTCGTGGACGATCTCCTCGCCACGGGCGGGACCATGGCGGCCTGCTGCCGGCTGGTCGAGAACGCCGGAGCCTCCGTGGTCGGATGCCACTTCGCCATCGAGCTCCGCTTCCTCGCGGGCCGCTCGAAGCTCGCGCCGAGGCCCGTCCACGCGCTCATCGCATATGAATAGATCGCGCCTTCCGCTCTTCGCTCTCCTCCTCGCCCTCCCTGCCCCCGCCGCGGCGGGCCAGGGCGAACAAGCGGAGGCGGCCTCGGTCCGGATCCTCGAACTCACGGCCGCGGGGTCGGGCGGCCTCGCGCGCGAGACGGGCTCGTGGACCGGCGTCCTCGCGGCCGGAACCGATGGACCCGAGGACGCCCTCACGGTCGCGGAAGGAAGCCGGACGTCCGTCCGAGTCCGGTTCCACGTCGTTCGCCGCGGCGGCGAACCGGGCCTCAGCATCCACACGAGGTGGGGGCGGTTCGGTCGCAGAACGGAGATGAAGGGCACCGAGGCGTTGTTGTCACCGATCGTGCGGCGCAGATCGGAGGGCATGACCTCGCGCTCTGACCGCGAAATCCGTGTCTTCGTCCACGTCCGCGTCCTCCCGCCGGACGGGTCGGAGCCCGGCCCGCAGCCGTGGACTCTGGCGGACTGGCGCGCAGCGGCCATCGCTGCGGCGGGCGAGGGCAGCGACGACGCACGCGACGTTCTCGTCGCGCTTCTCGAGATGGTCCCCGCCGACACCGAGCCGGAGCGCGCGGCGCTCCGCCGCATCGCCGGAGGATCCTCGTTCGACTTCGGTCCGGAGCGGATCTCCGTCCGGGCGCAGCGGGCGCTCCTTCTTGCCGGCGACGCCTCGGCTCTGGAGGACCTGCGGTCGGACGACCCCGCGGACGGCCGATCGCTCTACCGGCGGGTCTTCGCGACCGCGGCGGATCCGCGGATCCGCGGTTTCGCCGGCGCCATGGCATTCCGCGCGGGAGACCGCGGCGTGGAGGCCCCGCTGCTCGCGGCCATCCG
>CAYQRN010000133.1:0-12209 GCA_964419995.1 uncultured Planctomycetia bacterium | reverse complement strand
ATGGAGCAAGTGAATCTGGTCCTCGTCGGGACATGTAACGGTATGTGTGACGCACGACGCTAGACGAAGAGCACGGGTTCGACCATCACGTCGTCGGGAGCGAGATCCATGAGAAGGGTGGCGAAGCGTTGCGAGACCACGAGTTCCCGCCGCCGCGCACCGGATCCGGCGTCGAAGGTCTCCCGGCTCAGGTTGATGTCGTCGAGATCCGAGAGCGGGGCGTCGTAATACATCATCGACGCGAGAACGTGGCCGCTCCGGCCGCAGGCGGGGCAGGGGCCATCGATCCGGGCGAAGCGCGTCGGGGGGCTCATGAGCCTCGGCATCTCGTGGGTGTGGACGAGGCGGTAGAAGCCGTCGCCCCGGATCGGCGCGTCCGGGTCCGCGGCGAGGGGCTCGAGCAGGGCACCCGAGACGGAGGCCTTCACCATCTCGAGCACGAACGACTCGCTCACGATGAAGCTCCCGTCCGACAGCGCCGCGAAGGCCGTTCCTTCGGGGAGGTCGCTCCTGACGACAGGGGTGGCGGGGGTGTCGGCCCGCCCGCAGACGGGGCATCTCTCCCCATCCTCCTCCGTGCCAGGCTGGAACGTCAGCATCCGCGTGGCGGCCACGTGCAGAGCGGCAGCTCCCTCGATTTCGCGGCGCGTGAAGTGCCGCTCTTCCCTGACCTCCATGGCGTAGGGAAGGCTCGAGAGAATCCCGATCGCGTCCCGGACGTCGGCGGAGTGCGCCCGGAGCCGGATGTGGAATCTCCCGTCGGCCGCGGCGTCCTCGGGCACGCCGGGGATTCCGAGAGCGAGGAACCGCTCACGTTCCTCCGCCGGAACTTCGATTGCGATGTGGATTTCCGCCCGCAAGGACACGTTCCCGGGGGTCGCAGAGGCCCCCAGACTATGTTCGGACGGGAAGCCTGTTCGTTTGAGTGTCGGGGGGGGAAGTGCCGGGGCGGGAACCGCCGCGTGATCAGGGCCTTCGTCGATCAGTTCCGGCGCAGCACGCCGGCGGCGATTCCAGCCCTGCGGAACTCCGTCCGATCGAGGAAGAGCGGGTGATGGGACTTGAACCCACGACATCCACCTTGGCAAGGTGGCGCTCTACCACTGAGCTACACCCGCGGAGAGGTGGAGATTATAGGCCGGGAGGGGGGGAGGGCAAGCAGTCGCGGAACGCGCGCGCCTTCTTCCGGGGATCCTGTGGTAGCATGACGCCCGTCGCCCGGGCGCGGCGGTGCGGATCGCGGCCGGGGGCGGCAGGAACCGAGCCGCGGGAGGGCGGCCATGACCTTCGGAACACGCGGGGTGGGACGGCCGTCGCGCTGTCTCCTGGCGCTTCTTGCGGCCGTCGTCGCCGGTTGCGCGGGCACGGGACGCCGCGGCGATCCGGCGGAGGCACCGGGGCTCGCCTCCGGACGGGAGCTCATCCTCTCGGGACGGTCCGCCGACGCCGTGCCTGTCCTCCGGGCCGCCCTCGCCCGGGAAGATGTTCCCGGGGAGCGTGCGGCGCTGCTCACGGAGCTCGGCGACGCGGAGCGGCTTTCAGGTCGCGCGCAGGACTCCGTGTCGAGCTACTACCGTTCGCGTGAGCTGGAAGGCCGCGGGGCCCTCGCATTTCGGAACGCCATCGGCACCGGTCAGGCCTACCTCGACCTCGGGAACCCGGCGTCGGCGATCCGGCACCTCGATGAGGCCCTCGCAGCCGCCGGCGACAGCGCGAAGCGGGACGCCGCGCATCTGCATCTGGCCCGCGCGTGCCTGCTCCTCGGGCGCGGGACCGAGGCTCGGCGACACCGCGACGCGATCCGAGGCTCCGCCGTGGCCGGCCTCGCCGACCTCGACCGCGATCTCGGTCGTTCGGCCCCACCCGTCTCCACGGAGAGGCCGGCCGCGTCGCGGCGGGAGCCGGCGGCGAACCTCCCGCCCGAAATCATTCCAAGGTCGCGGTGGCACGCGGCGCCGCTGCGACGGCAGAACGACCCCCAGGCCATGGGGCGGATCTGGCGCGTGACGGTCCATCACACGGCCGACGTCAAGGCGGTTCCGTCGGACATGGAGGGCGTGGCGACCCGGATCCGGGCCTATCAGTCCGGGCACCAGACGGATCCGAAGAAGCGCTGGGCCGACATCGGCTACCACTTCCTCATCGATCCCGCCGGTCGCATCTGGGAAGGCCGCGACCTCGCGATCCAGGGTGCCCACGCCGGCAGCCCCGAGGCCAACACCGGGAACATCGGCGTCGCGCTCATGGGCAACTTCGAGCGCCAGGATCCTCCGGCGGTCCAGAAGCAGGCTCTCAAGACGCTTCTCCAGTGGATCTTGGCGCGGTGGTCCATTCCGACGAACCGCATCTACGCGCACTCGGAGATCCGGCGGCTCCACGACATCGGCGCGACGACGTGCCCGGGGCCGCGGGTGCTGCGCTATCTCTCGAGCCTCCGATCGTCTCTCGGGCCGAAAACCGGCGGCGGCCGCGCGGGCTCCCCCTGAGGGGAGGGGTCATCGCGCGCGGCGGAGAGGGATGCGGATCTTCTGGCCCTGGCGCAGGCGATCCGGGTCGAGGAGATCGGGGTTCACGTCGCGGATGTCGCCGACCTTCTGGATGGACCCGAGGTAGCGTTTCGCGAGCCCCGTGAGCGTCTCGCCTTCGCGGACTTCGTGGAGGAGGATGCCGTCTGCGTCGGACTTGCGGATATCGGACGCCGTGGGGCCGTTGACCTCGAGATCGGACCACGGGATCTTCGTGCCGCCCGGCAGCTCGAGCAGGTCCTTCGGTGACACCGGCGGGTCCGCGCCGCCGATGCGGACGATGACGCTCGTCTCGTCATCGAGGGCCGCGTCGCCGGGAGGGATTTCCCGGATCTCCGAGGGCGTCGCGAACTCGTTCAGGTGGTCGAAGAAGAGGATCCCGGCGACGAAGAGGCCGGTGAGGATGATGAGGACGCCGAGAAGCGCGGGATTCCGGCCGGGCATGGACGGTTCTCCACGGACCGCCCCATGCTAACAGGTGCGGCCCGCGGATGCCGTGCGGGTGCCGTTCGGATCAGCCGCCGGTGGCATCCCGGCGGGCCGCGCCGGTCCGGGTTCCGGCGCCCTGGAAACCACCATGGATGGCGGCGTCGCGGGCTGCGGTCTTCCGGGCGGCGCGGTCGTTGAGCCAGAGGACCACCGGGGTGGCGACGTAGATCGAAGAGTACGTGCCGCAGAGGATCCCGATGATGAGCGCGAAGGCGAAGCCCTCGAGCGCCGACTCCTGCCCGTAGTTCACGATGAACATGACGAGGAGGGCGAAGAGGGTCATGGCGCCCGTCCAGATCGTCCGGGAGAGGGTCTCGTTGGCGCTGCGGTTCGCGATGTCGGTGAGCGATGCGCCGGACTGGCCGAGGTTCTCGCGGATGCGGTCGAAGAGGACGATCGTGTCGTTCACCGAGTAGCCGATGATCGTGAGGAACGCCGCCACGACCGGGAGGTTGATCTTGGCGCTTACGAGGCCGAGCTGATCGAAGAGGATCACGAGGCCCACCGTGACCGCGACGTCGTGGATCAGCGCCACGACGGCGGCGATCCCGAAGCGGAGCTCGCGGAAACGGAACCAGAGGTAGAGCGCGATCATGACGCAGGAGAGGAAGATCGAGACGAGCGCGCTCTTCTTGAGCTCGGCGACGACGTTGGGGCCGATCGAGTCCACCTTGGGGAAGGGGCTCGCGACGAGGCGCCCGAGAGACCGGTCACCGTTGAGGGCCCGCTTGACGAGCGCGTCCACGTCGGCGGCGCGCGTCGCCGTGTGACCGCCCGTCACGCGGAAGGACCGGACGGCGAGTCCCGCGACCGGCGCTTCGGTCACCCGGACGTCGGAGAGGACCTCGGTGAGGGTACGTTCGACGGCCGGGGGGGCCGGAGGCTCGACGCCCCGCTCCGGCGTGAAGTTGAGTGTCATGGCCCAGCGGCCGCCTTCCTCGGCGGCGAGTCCCGTGACGCCGTCCGGCGCCAGGGCATCCCCGAAGAGCGCCCGCATGTCGGTCTTCACGTCCTCGAATTCATCCCGCGCGGCCCCGCCGGCTCCCGCCGGGGACGGCGCGACGTAGTCGAGCTTGATCTCGAACAGGGCGGATTCCGCCGGGCCGTGGGGGAGGCCGTCGTCGATCGTGTTGACTTCCGGCGCGCCGTACTTGCTGCCGCCGGCGGAGCCTCGGACCGAGGCGACCTTCGCCTTGACCTCGGCGATGGGGACGGGCTTCGTGAAGGCCACGCGGAGGACCGTTCCGCCGTTGAAGTCGAGGCCGTACTTCGACGACCCCGTGAGGATGAACGTCGTGATGCCGACGACGGTGAGAGCCGCCGACGCGATGACGACGGGCCGGCGCTTCCCCATGAAGTCGAAGTTCGGCTTCGCGAAGAGATTCATCATCCGGAGCTTCGTGAAGAGACCGTGGCGCAGGGCGAAGCCGAGGAGGGTCCGGGTGACGTAGAGCTGCGTGAACATCGAGATCGTGATGCCGGCGATGAGCGTCACGGCGAAGCCGCGGATCGGGCCGACGCCGAACTGGTAGAGGAGGATCGCCGTGAGGATCGTCGTGAGGTTCGAGTCGAAGATGGCGAGGAAGGCCCGGTTGTAGCCATTCTGCATGGCATGCGGGATGGCCTTCCCCTTCTGGATCTCCTCCTTCATGCGCTCGAAGATGAGGACGTTGGCGTCCACGGCCATGGCCACGCTGAGGATGGTGCCCGCGATGCCGGGGAGCGTGAGCGTGGCCTGGAAGAGCGCGAGGCAGGCGATGAGGAGCCCGAGGTTGAGGACGAGGGCGATGCAGGCGACGATGCCCGTGCCGCGGTAGTACCAGAGCATGAAGAGGAGGACTGCCGCGAAGGCGATGGCCGTGGCGACGAGGGCGCGGCGCACGGTTTCCTCGCCGAGGCTCGCGCCGATCTCGACGCCCTGCTCGAAGCGGACGCGCAGCTTGAGGCTTCCGGACTGGAGGCAGTCGATGAGCCACTTCTGCTCCGCCTCCGAGAAGCCGCCGGCGCCGCCGGTGATCCGAACGCTGTCCGAGAGCTTCTCCTGGATGGTCGGCTCGCTCCAGATCTCATCGTTGAGGACGATGGCCATGGGCTTGCCGACATACCGCTGGGTGTACGACTCGAAGCGGCTCCGCCGCTCCGGGATCACGTCGTAGGCCACGGCGCGGTTGCCGATCTCGTCGGCGGACGTGCGGGGGTTCGCGATGTGCTCGCCCGTGAAGCCGGGTCTGAGCCGGTATTCCTCGGCGGTGGCGCCGGAGGGAGAGGCCCAGAACTCGGGATCGTAGTAGAGGAACGAGCCGTCCTGTTTCCAGGGTTCCCTGAGGCACTGATCGCGCCAGTCGGCCACCTCGGCCCGGGACTTCTGCTGCGGGTAGCGGAAGTGCCAGCGGACTCCGGGCGGCGGAGTCCACGCCTTCCCGGCCTTGAGGAGATCCTCCCGCCTCTTCTTCTCGGTCTCTGCGTTGAACGTGGAGCCGTCAGGGAGCTTGAGGCCGTCGTAGGCTGCGATGAGGAACTTGAGATCGCCGAGCTGCGTCATCTGCTCCTTGATGCGCTCGATCTCGTTCCGGTCGTGCAGGCCCGGGAGCTGGAGGGCGATCCTGTTGCTGCCCTCCTTTCGGACATTGAGATCGCGCAGCGCCACCTGGTCGAAGCGCTGCGAGATGACGCGGACGACGTCATCGATCTCCGATGTCGATGCCCGGGCGTCCTCGCCCCCGCCGTGGACGGGCTCCACCGAGTAGGTGAAGATGAAGCCGCCCTGCAGATCGATGCCGAGGTTCAGCGGCCAGTTGGCCGAGAGGGCCCAGGCGGCGAGCAGGACGACCAGGGCGCAGACGACGTAGCGCGAGACGAGGTTCTCCGACACGGACGGCTCCTCTGGTGGTTCGGACGTACGGCGGCGGTTTGCCCCCGGGAGACGGAGGTCAGCGGGGCTCGGGGCGCGTGGCGACCTCCTGGCGGGGCGCCGCCGGCGTGGTCTTCGCGGCGCCGGGTCGACCCCGGTCGGTGCGGATCTTCTGCTCAAGGCGCGTTGCCTTGCCCGATCGGTCCCGCAGATAGTAGAGCTTCGCGCGGCGGACTCGGCCCGTGCCCTTCACGTCGATGCCCGCGATGCGCGGTGAGTGGACGGGAAAAGTCCGCTCGACGCCCTCGCCCTGCACGATCCTCCGGACCGTGAACATGGCGTCGAGGCCGCGGCCCCTGCGGGCGATGACGACGCCGTTGAAGACCTGGATGCGCTCCTTGTCGCCCTCCCGGATCTTCACCTTGACGTCGACCGTGTCGCCGACGGCGAAGTGGAGCTCATCCTTCCGCTGGTACTGATTCTCGACGTGCGCGATCTCGGGAAACATGGCGACCTTTCAGGAATGGGACGGATCGGGGCCGCCGCGGGGCAGGAGATCCGGGCGCCGCTCGCGCGTGCGCCGGTGGGCCTCGCGGCGCCTCCAGGCCTCGATGTGTGCGTGATGGCCCGAGAGGAGGACATCCGGCACCTTCATGCCGCGGAAGTCCCTCGGGCGCGTGTAGTGCGGGTGTTCGAGTCCCGCGTCCTTGGAGAAGGACTCCGAGGACGCGGAGCGCTCGTCTCCGAGGACGCCGGGCACGAGCCGGGTCACGGCGTCGAGGACGACCATGGCCGCCAGCTCGCCGCCCGTGAGGACGTAGTCCCCGATCGAGATCTCCGTGAAGGGGAAGCCCCGGCGGATGCGCTCGTCGAAGCCCTCGTAGTGGCCGCAGACGAGGACGAGGCCGCCGGGCTCCGCCGCCAGGGACTCCGCCATCTCCTGCCGGAACGTCGCGCCCTGGGGAGTGAGGAGGACGAGCCGCGGAGCGGGGTCCCGGCCCGCCAGGACGGACTCGAGGCAGAGGAAGACCGGTTCGGGACGAAGGACCATGCCCGCGCCGCCGCCGTAGGGGCGGTCGTCCACGGACCGGTGGCGGTCGGAGGCGAACTCGCGGAAATCGTGGAGCCGGATATCCGTGAGTCCCTTCCCGGCCGCGATGCGGAGCATGCTCTCGCCGAGGACGGCGTCGAACATGCGAGGGAAGAGAGAGAGGATATCGATCCGCATGGTGCCCCGGGGTCCTGGCCGGCGGGAGAGCCCCGTCGATGACGACGGCGGACCCGCTCGAAGCCGTTCTTGTCCTTCGGGTTAAAGGGGGAATATAGTACGGTCGGGTCACCCGCCGTCAACCCCGGCGCGGAGTCGCCCCGATCCAGGCGGGAGTCCCGCGGCCGCCGTTCGGACCTCGCGTGCTCGGGGGGAGGGCGAGCGGGATCTAAACCGGGAGGGCGACGCATGTTCAGCGGGATCGTGGAGGGACGCGCCCGGATCATGGAGGCCCTGCCCGCCGCCGGCGGGCTCCGGCTCCGCATCGACCTCGGCGCCATCGCGGAGGGGGTCGCTCCGGGGAGTTCGGTGGCCGTGGACGGCTGCTGCCTCACGGTCGAGACCATCGAGGGAACCGTCGCGGCATTCCATGCGGCGCCTGAGACCCTCTCCCTCACGACGCTCGGCGGCCTCGTAGCGGGGGCGGCCGTGAATGTCGAGCGCGCCCTCCGGATCGGCGACACCCTCGGAGGTCACTTCGTGACCGGTCATGTGGAGGGGGTCGGAATCGTCTCCCGCCGCACCGACCTCCCTGCAGAGACCCGGGTCGCGTTTCGCGTGCCGCGGTCCCTCTCCCGGAACATGATCCGGAAAGGATCGGTCGCCGTCGATGGAGTGAGTCTCACGATCACGGCCGTCTCCTCCGGGGCGTTCTCCGTCATGCTGATCCCGCACACGCTTCTCGTGACCGGGCTTTCCGGGAAGCGTGAGGGACATCGGGTCAACATCGAGACCGACATGCTCGGCCACTACGCGCGCGGCCGGGCGGGAGGGCGCGCGCTTCTCAGGCGCGCCCGGGCCCTCCTCTGACGGCGCGGCATCGGGGGTGGTGTTACGATCCGCCCCGGACGGCGTGCGGTGCTGACCGGCACGCCGGCCATCCGGAAGACTCCACGGATCGCGAGACGGACATGACGCGGCGGCGCGTTCTCTCGGGCATCCAGCCCACCGGCGACCTGCACATCGGCAACCTCCTCGGCGCGCTCCGCAACTGGGCCCGCATGATCGCGGACCATGAGTGCTTCTTCTGCATCGTGGACTACCACGCGATGACCGTGGCCTACGATCCGCGCACCCTTCCCCGGCGGATCTTCGACGCGGCGGTCGTCAACATGGCGGCGGGAATCGACCCGTCCCGGTCCGTCCTGTTCGTCCAGTCCGCCGTGCCCGAGCACACGGAGCTCGCGTGGATCCTCGGCACCGTGACACCCATGGGCGCCCTCGAGCGGATGACCCAGTTCAAGGAGAAGGCCGAGCAGCACCGCGAGAACATCAACGCCGGACTGTTCACCTATCCCGTGCTCCAGGCCGCGGACATCGCGATCTACCGGGCCGAGCTCGTCCCGGTGGGTGATGATCAGGTCCAGCACCTCGAGCTCGCCCGGGAGATCGTGCGCAAGTTCAACGCGCGCTACGGGGAGATCCTGCCCGAGCCCCAGCCCGTCCTCTCGGCCGCCGCGCGCGTGAAGGGGCTCGACGGCGACGCCAAGATGTCGAAGAGCCGGGGGAACGGCATCGGCATCCTCGAAGACGAGGCCTCGATCCGTAAGCGACTGGCGGTGGCCGTGACGGATCCCGCGCGGAAGCGACGGAGCGATCCCGGGAACCCCGACGTCTGCAACATCTTCTCGCTGCACCGCCACTTCTCGCCTCCCGAGGTCGTGACGACGGTGGATCGGGACTGCCGGACGGCCGCCGTCGGCTGCGTGGACTGCAAGCGGTGGCTCGCCGACCACCTCATCGCCGACCTCCTCCCGATCCAGGAGCGGGCGCGGTCCATCGCGGCGGATCCCGCCCGGGTCCACGATGTCCTCGAGACCGGGGCGCAGAGAGCCCGGGCCGTGGCCTGCGAGACCATGGATGCCGTGCGCCGGGCCACCGGGCTCGGTTCTTCCGTGCGGTCTCCCGAGGGCTTCACGGGGTCCGTCTGACGCGTCCTGCGGCGCCGCCTCCGGCCCCTGTCCGGAATCCCCACAGTTCAGGCCCGCGGCCTGCCGATGTCCGGTCGGGAACCGAAGGAAAGGACTGTCCGATGCGCCGAACCGCCGCTCTCCTCGTTTTCGTGTCCGCTCTCCTCCTCGCAGCCGGCTGCGCGTCCCCGGGCGGCGGGGCGGGTCCCGATGCCGCCGGCGACGGAGCCGGTCCGAGCGTGCTCAAGCTCGAACCGGCGGAAGTGCCCGAGGCCGTGCGCCGGATCGAAGCCTGCATCGACCGGAAGTCCGTGCTCCTCGGAAAGGACATCGAGATCCACGCCTCCCGGAACTACGAGTGGGACGTGGCCCTTTCCGGAGACGACGTGACGCCCCACACCGCCGCCGCCGACGGTCGCATGTCCGTCGCCACGGGGCATCCCCGTGCCGTCTTCCGGAACCTCGACATCCGGGCCGACCGGCGCATCGTCGTGCGCTTCTCGGGACTCGATGTGGCGCCCTTCATCCGGATCACGGCCCGGGGCTCGGCGTCCTGGATCGATCTCTCGGAGGGCGGGGGCTTCCGGCGGGCCCGTCGCGCGGGCATCATCCGGATCGAGAATGAGCGCATCGAGTACCAGGGCGAAGCGATCCCCGCGGCGGCGATCGATTCCGCCGCCGCCGCGGAGCCGCCGCTGCGGTAGGCTTCGGGCAGGCGCCTTCGCCCTCGTCCTGTCCGCCGCCGGCTGCGCGTCGGGCCCGGTCCTCGGACCGGTCTCCCCCCTCGAGCCCCTCGCGCGGGACCTCGGGCTCCGCGCCCTCGAGGCGGCTCGTCCGGAGGAGGCCCTCGCGCACTTCCGCGAGGCCCTGGCTGCCGATCCCCGCGACCTACCCTCGGCGATCCGCGTCGCCGGCATCCTCGAGTCCGGCGGGCGGAAGGACGAGCGGGCGGCGTTCCTTGCGGCCGCCGATCCTGCTCCCGGCGGCGGGCCCCTCCGGGGTACGCTGGCGTCATGGTTCTCGGGTTCAGGGACGGACAGCGAAATGGCGCTTCGCGCGGCAGTCCGCGAGGATCCGGACTTCGCGGGCGCCCATCACCAGCTCGGCGTTCTCGCTCGGGATCGCGGAGACGCGGAGGAGGCAGCCCGGGCCTTCGCGGAAGCCGCGCGCGCTCGTCCGGACTGGGCCGAGTCCCATCTCCTCCTCGGGCGGACGCTCATCGAGCTCCGGCGTGCATCGGACGCCGTGAAGCCCCTCCTCGCGTGGCACCGCCGCCACCCGGACGACGCCGAGACCGCCTACAACCTCGGCCGGCTCCTCCTCTCCGAGTTCCAGGATCACGAGCGCGCGCTCCCGGTTCTGGAGGCCGCCCTCGCCGGACTCCCGCGGGACGTGGGCGTCCTGATCGCGCTTGGCGCCGCGACCCTGCTCGCAGGCCGCGTGGATCTCGCGGAAGCGCACTTCCTTGCGGCGGCGGAGGCGGATGACGCGGACCCGGATCCTCACTACAACCTCGGCGTCCTCTACGCGGAGCACCTCCGCGATCCGGTTCGAGCCGTGACGGCGTTCCAGGAGTACCTGAAGCGTGGCGGGCCGGACGTGATCCGCGTCCGGACCTGGATCGAGGAGCTCTCCGGCGGCGCGGGGGCGCCGGAATCGAGGGGAGCATGACCGGCGCCGGTGAGCCCGAGGCCCTCTGGGTCCGGGAGAGAGCCCTCCGGTTCCTCGAAGGACGGTCGATCCGTCCCGTGTCGGAGGCCTTCCACCGGGGCGACGGCTGGCGCGGCGAGTTCGTCACGCCGGAGCGGACTCCGCTCCATCTGCACAAGCCGTTCGGCGCGCCGTGGGTGAGCCTCGGCACGGCGATCCCGGCACGACCCGGTCACTTCGAGGCCAGGGTCCTCGACCTCGTGGCGATGTCGAGCGACTTCGAGTGCTCGATCTACCACGAGACGGAAGGCGCGTCTGCCCCGGCGGTCGTCGTCACGTACCGGCTTCCCGTCGCGGCGCTCCACCGGGAGGACTTCTTCTACGCCGTCGACAATCTCCTCGCCTGCCGAAGCGCCCTTGGCGCAATCCTCGCGGGTTGAAAAGGAGGAAAGGCAGCCCCGTGAGAGGCTGCCTTTCCGTCTTGGAGAAGAAGGAATGTTGAAGACCCTGCGTCGCCGCTCCGTCTTCAGCGTTTCCCTTCTCGACCGCCGGACGCGTCGGACTTGAGGCGGACTGGCGTTGCACCGTGCTCTTTTTTCGCGACCCTTCACGAGTCCACAAGTCTATTTAAGATTATGACTTGCGATCGCCTGCGCCGCGCCGCGGCTCAGGATCGCAGGAAATTCTGGAGCGAGGGTTCCGCGAGGGGCCCCTCGCGAGTGGGGTCGAGGCAGAACGCGAGGGCGAGGGCGAGGGCATCGGTCACGTCGAGGGGACCCGGCGGAGCCGCGAGCCGCAGCGCCTGTCCGACCATGTACCGGACCTGCTCCTTCGTGGCCGCGCCGTTCCCCGTGAGCGCCTTCTTCACGGAGGCTGTCGGGTACTCGTAGACGGGGATCGACTCCGTTGCCGCCGCCGCGAGGATCACGCCGCGGGCCTCGCCGAGCCGGAGCGTGGACTGGATATTCCGGCCGTAGAAGGCCTGCTCGAGGACCATCGCCGACGGCCTCGTGCCCGCGAGGAGGCCGCGGGTCTCGTCGTGGAGTCTCCGGAGCTTCTCGGAGAGCCGGTCTCCGCGGCGGCCGCGGAGGACGCCGGCTGAGTGAAGGGCCGTCGTACGCCCGTCGAACAGGATGGCTCCGAATCCCGCCACGGCGAGGCCGGGATCGATGCCGAGGACCGTGCGGGGCTCCATCGCCCCGCACGTTATCACCGCGCGGCGAACGCGTCAGTCGATCGTGACGGTGAGCACGTAGGCTCCCCGGGAGAAGTTGAACCACGGCACGACGACGATCCGGTAGGTGCCCGTGGCGGGCACGGTGAAGGCCGGCTGGTTCGACTGGAGACCGATGACGGCGTTGTAGCCGGGGCCGCCGTTCAGATTGGCTGCCAGGATCGGTGTGGACGCTCCGACGGGCAGGATGTAGACCTCGGGATCGAGGGGCTGCGTCGCGAGGAAGGCCGAGGTCAGGATTCGCGCCTCGACGGCGTCGTAGGCGTAGGCCTCGACCGTGAGA
>CAYQRN010000132.1:0-12314 GCA_964419995.1 uncultured Planctomycetia bacterium | reverse complement strand
GAAGACGACGAACCCCCGGAGGATGCCGCTGCCGCGCGTCTCCTGGAGGAAGCGGATGAAGACGTAGATGACGACCGTGAGGAGGAGGACCTCGATGGCTGTCCTGAGCGTCTCGATCACGCGGTCGTCCCTGGGCGCCGGACGTCCGCGTCGCCTCCGCGGCCACCGGCCTGCGACTCTATCACGTCGGCGCGTCCGTGCCGGCGGCGGCCGCCGCCGGTCCGGCACCGGCCCGCCCGAGGGCCTCCGCCACGCGGACCGCATCCGCCGCCGCGCGGACGTCGTGGACCCGCACCGCGTCGACGCCGGCGAGAACCAGCCAGGTCGTGACGGCCGTCGTGGCGTGATCGCGGTCCCGCGGATCGGGGCGGGCGCACAGCGTCCCGAGGAAGGACTTCCGCGAGGCGCCGACGAGGAGCGGGAAACCAAGCCCGCGGAGCCGCCCCACGCCGCGGAGCAGATCGATGTTGTGATCGAGGTTCTTGCCGAAACCGATCCCGGGATCGAGCACGATCCTCCCGGGGGCGACCCCGCCGTCCACGGCGCGGCGGGCGGCGGCCTCGAGGTCAGCGGTCACGTCGCCGACGACGTCGTCGTACGCGGGAGCGACCTGCATCGTCTCCGGCGTCCCGCGCATGTGCATGAGGACGACCGTGACGCCGAGATCGGCCGCCGCCCGGACCGATCCCGGATCGCCCGAGAGCGCGGTGACGTCGTTCCAGACGGACGCCCCGAGCCGGTGCGCAGCGCGGAAGACCGCCGGGCGCCGCGTATCCACGGAGATGGGAATCCGGACGGCGTCCCGCAGCGCCTCGACGACGGGAAGCACCCGCGCCATCTCCTCCGCCTCGGACACGGGACGGGCGAAGGGGCGCGTCGACTCGCCCCCGACATCGAGGACGGCGGCGCCGTCCGCCACCATGCGGCGGGCCAGGGCCACGGCCGCCTCCGGCGTCGCAATGGCGCCGCCGTCGGAGAAGGAGTCCGGAGTGACGTTGAGAACACCCCAGATCCGCATGGCCGCCGGCCCCGGTTCAGGCGCCCTCGCCGGCCAGTCCCCTCGGGTCCACGTCCCCGGTGCCGCGGACGTCCCCCGGCACGCCCTCCGCCGCGGGCCGCGCGGACTCGCGGCTCTTCGGCCGGGCGTCCGGACGACCCCGCCGTACGGCCTCGACCGTGTCGCCCCGGATGAGCGCGTCGATCTCCTCCGCGGTGAGCGTCTCGTACCGGAGCAGGGCTTCCGCGATGCGGCGCAGCGCCTCGCCGTGGGTCTCGAGGACCGTCCGGGCCGCCCGGTAGCAGTCGTCGAGGATGCGTTTCACCTCCCGGTCCACCTCCACGGCGGTGGCGTCCGAGTGCTGCCGGACCCTGGCGATATCCCGCCCGAGGAAGACGTGCTCCTCCGACTCGCTGAGACTCACGAGCCCGATGCGTTCGCTCATGCCCCACTGGGTGACCATCTTCCTCGCGATCTGCGTCGCCCGCTCGATGTCGTTGCTGGCGCCCGAGGTGACTTCCCCCAGGGCAAGTTCCTCGGCACACCTGCCGCCGAAGCACACCTGGATGTCGGCGGTGGCACGGCGCCGGCCGAGGACGTACCGATCGCGCTCCGGCAGGTGCATCGTGAGGCCAAGAGCCATGCCGCGGGGGATGATCGTCACCTTGTAGAGCGGCTCGGCTTCCTCGAGCATGTGGGACACGAGAGCATGGCCCGCCTCGTGGTAGGCCGTCACGCGCCGGTCCTCCTCCGTCATGACGCGGCTCTGCTTCTGCCGCCCCCAGAGGACCTTGTCCCGGGCCTCCTCGAGGTCGTCGAGGAAGACGTGCTCCTTGCCCCGCATGACGGCGGAAAGCGCCGCTTCGTTGATGACGGCCGCGAGATCGGCCCCGGAGAACCCGGGCGTGCCGCGGGCGACGATGGAGAGGTCCGCTGACGGGTGGATCTTGACCTTGCGCGCGTGGACCCTGAGGATGGCCTCCCGCCCCTTGACATCCGGCAGATCGATGACGATCTCGCGGTCGAAGCGGCCGGGGCGGAGCAGCGCGGGATCGAGCACATCGGGGCGGTTCGTCGCCGCCATGACGATGATGCCGGAATCGGTGTCGAACCCGTCCATCTCCACGAGGATCGCGTTGAGCGTCTGCTCGCGCTCGTCATGCCCCCCGCCGAGCCCCGCGCCGCGGCGGCGCCCCACGGCGTCGATCTCGTCGAGGAAGATGATGCAGGGGCTGCTCTCCTTGGCCTGCCGGAAGAGATCCCGCACCCGGGAGGCGCCGACGCCCACGAACATCTCGACGAAGTCCGATCCGCAGATGGAGAAGAAGGGGACGTCGGCCTCGCCGGCGATGGCCTTGGCGAGCAGCGTCTTTCCCGTGCCCGGAGGCCCGACGAGGAGGATCCCCCGCGGGATCCGGCCGCCGAGCTTCGAGAACTTGACCGGGTGCTTCAGGAACTCGACGATCTCCATGACCTCGTCCTTCGCCTCATCGACACCGGCGACGTCGGCGAAGGTGATGTGGGTCTTCTCGCGGCTTGCGAGGCGGGCCCGGCTCTTTCCGAAGGAAAGCACGGAGCCCCCGGCCCCCGGCATCCGCATCTGGCGGAAGATGAAGAAGTAGATGAAGGCGACGATGAGGACGTAGGGCAGGAGCGACAGGATGAGCGAGGCGAAGAAACCGCTCTCCGGATCGACCTGGTAGCCGCTCTCCGAGACGTCGATCTCCGCAAGGCGGTAGCCGGCCCGGCCGAAGGTCCGGGGGTTGTGGGCCGCCGCCACCTGGGCGATCTTCCCGTAGAGTTCGCTCATCCGGAGGGGCTGGCGGGCTCTCGACGCCCCGCCACGGCTGCCCATGTCGGGCTCCACGCGGTAGCAGATGAACGCTCCGTCGATCCCGCTCAGCATCTCGACGAAGAGGCAGTCCCGCCCGTCGTCACGCCGGACGAGGGTCACCTCGAGGACGCCGCCCGCCGGGGCGGCGAGAGCCTCGTCGAGCGTCCGGTCGAACCGCTCGCCCGTCAGGGCGACGGCGCGCCGCGCCCGGCTCATGAGGGACGCGAGAGTCTCGAACTGCCGGTTCAGGTAGTCCTCGGTGAAGGCCACCGTGAAGCGCCGCGATCCGAGGGGATAGGGTTCCTTGAACTCTCCCTCGATCTCGCCCTTCAGCTGGGTCATCCGGTCGATGTGACCGAGGACGAGGTGCTCCATGAAGCGGCTCGGCGAGAGCTTCCCCCCGTCGGTGAGACTCTGGGAGAGGACGATGATGCACGTGATGACGATCATCGTCACGAGCAGAGCGCCGGTCACGTTGCGCGGGCGCTTCGGGGGCTTCGCCCCGGCCTCTCCGTGCCTCTTTTCCGGGGGCGGACTTCCGTTCGACATGAAGGCTCCTCGACGCCCCGTTCCCCCGGGTCGGAGAACGGAACATCCCCCTTATAACGAACCGGCGCGAAGCCGGTGAGGCGGCCTCCGGGACGGCCGCCGGGCGGGTTCAGGGGACGGCGGACCGGGCGGCTTCGAGGTCCCGGTCGTAAGTCGCGTTCCCGAACTCGTTGACGATATCCTCGGCGAGATCCGCGAGGGACTCGGCGAAGGCCGTCTCCACGGTCTCGCCGCGCTCGACGAGGAACTCGGCGCGGTTTCGGAGCTCGAACGGCGGCACGAGGAGGCGGCCCGTGGCCAGATCCACGAGCTCCACCTCGACCGTCACGATGACGGCCCCCTCGGAGATCCGGTCGCGCCGGTCCTCGACGAGAACCGGCCGCTGGACGCGGGTGATCCGCCCGCGGATGAGCGCATCCGCCGCTCCGCGGTCCGCTACGCGCCAGGCGGTCCTGTGGCGGATCTCGCGCGCAAGCTCCCGGGTGAGCGTGAACTCGATCTCGCGGTCGAAGGTCTCGTTGCCGAAGATCTCGACGGCCACCGAGCTGACGCCTTCCGGCAGCAGGGAGCGGGTCGAGTAGCCGCAACCGGACAGGAGGACCGCCGCGACGACGGGAAGACACCGCAGGAGGCACGCCGGACGGAGGAGGACCCGGCAGGACCCCGTCACGGCCGGCTTTCGGGCGCGCTCTCCGGACCGGGCCCGGACGGAGCCGATTCCGGCGCCGCCGAGGGGACGCCCGGCCGTCCGGGCGGCTCGATGGCCGGCGGCGCTCCGAGGCCGTCGAGCAGCGCCCGGGCTTCGCCGGACGCGCGCGCGGGGGGCGTCCGGCGGGCGGCCCGTTCGAGGTAGAAGCGCGCCGCGCCGGGCTTGCCCTGGCCGATGTACCAGTCCCCGATGCGCACGTCCTTCTCGCAGATCATCTCGTAGAGGAGATCGACCTTCTCGCGGGCCTCGACGACGCGGTCCCCCTCGGGATTGTCGTTCAGGTACGCAAGGAACTCGTCGCGGGCCGCCTCGATCGTCTCGATGTCGTAGACGATGCCCTTCACCATCCTGTAGTGGGCGTAGGCCCTCCGGTATTGCGCTGCGCCGCGCCATTCGGAGTCCGGAAATCTCTCGACGAGGAGCGTGAAGGCGCCCCACGCCTCCTCCCAGTCCTCGTCATCGAGATACCAGTTCGCGATCGCCCACTGGGCATCGTCGGCCGTCGCGCCCCGCGGAAAGCTCTCGACGACGTGCTTCAGGATCTCGATCCCCGTGCTCTCGTGGGAGAAGATCCCGAAGAAGGTCGAGCGCCGCCCCGAGAGGTACTCAAGCCCCATGGCGTACTCTCTCGCCGCAATCTCGGCGGAGAGATCGGAGACGGGGTATCGTTCGACGTAGCCCTTGAGCGCCGCGAAGGCGCCGTCGTAGTCGTCGAGCTTCATGCGCGTGTCGCCGAGAAGCCAGCGCGCGTTCCGGTCGAAGGCAGCCTCGGGGTAGTTCTCGAGATAGGCTTCGAGGGCCTTCCCGGCCTCCTCGTAGTTCTCCGCCGCATGGAACGCCACCGCCTCGTCCCAGGCGCTCTTCTGGGCCGCGACCTCCTCCGGCGAGGCCTCGCGCCAGCGCCGCACGGCTCCGAGACGCTCCTCCTCCTCGCGGCCGGGATCGTACTGCATGAACTCGGGGAGGGCCTCGTTGATCTCGCGGCCGAGGCCGCTGCAGCCCGCGAGCCCGGCCGGGAGCAGGAGAAGCACCGCCCCCGCGAGAAGCCGCCACGTCCGCCGCGTTCCCGCCGATCCCATATCGGGCGCGAGTCTATCAAAGCGCCGGGGGGGTTCCACCGCCGGTCGGCCCGCCGCCGCCCGTGCATCGCAGGGCGAGCAGCGGGCGCTCGATCACGTCCTCGACGAGCACCGTCAGGGCCACGCGCACGGCCTGCTGCTGGGCCGCCGTGAGGCGCAATGTCCCCGCCCGCTCCACGGAAAGGGCGAGCAGGCGCCTCAGCACGGCCCGCGCCGCGGGCTCGAGGCGGAGCGTACGCCCGACCCCGCCGCAGCTTCCGCAGACGACGCCTCCCCGGCCGGGCTCGAGCCGGGCGGCGGCGCCGTCCGGCAGCCCGGCGCCGCAGACCCGGCAGCGATCCATCTCGGGGCGGAAACCGGCGGTGCGGAGCCAGGACGCCATGAACGAGAGGAGCAGCGTCACCGTTCCGGACGGCGACGCCGTCTCGAGCCCCCGGAGCAGCGCGGCGAGATCCGCGAAGAGCTCCGGAGCCGGATCGAGCTCCCGCGTTCCGGCGAGGACGATCTCCGCGGCGGCGAAGGCGGCCTCGAGGCGCGACGCCGCGGCCCTGAGCCCGGGATGCCCCGTGAGGACCCGGTACCGGGTGAGCAGGTGGAGATCGGATCGGCTCCGCCGCCGGAAATCGACCTCGGCGAGAACGAAGAGATCGAGGGGGCCCCTCAGGGCGGGCGTGGGGCGCCGTCCCCCCCGGGCGATGACGGGCACCCGCCCGGTCGCCGCCGTGAACAGGTGCGCGATCTGGCTCGTGTCGCCGTAGTCGATGCGGCGCAGCACGATCCCCTCGGTGCGGATGCCCTCCGCCGCCGCGCTCTCCGCCGCACCGGCCGGGCTCACGTGTTCTGGGGCTGGGCCGCCACGCGGACCCGCACGCGACGGATCTTCCGTTCGTCCGAATCGAGGATCGCGAATTCGAGCCCGTCCTGCCGGAGGATCTCGCCCTTCCTCGGCACCTTCCCGAAGGTCGTCGTCAGGTATCCGCCGACCGTCTCGTAATCCTCGCCCTCGGGGATCGCAAGCCCCATCGCCGTGTTGAGCTCATGGACGTGGACGGTGGCGTCGACATCGGCTTCGGAGTCGTTGAGACGCCGGACGGAGGGCTCGGCGACCGTGTCGTGCTCGTCGTGGATCTCGCCGACGATCTCCTCGAGGATGTCCTCGAGCGTGATGAGCCCGCTCGTGCCGCCGTACTCGTCGAGCACGATGGCGAGATGCGTCTTCTGCCGGCGGAGCTCCGTGAGGAGATCGGCGATCTTCTTGGTCTCGGGCACGTAGATCGGGGGTCGAAGGACCTTCTCGATCCCGCCGCCGCCGGCGGGCCGGGCCCCGTTCCAGAAGGTGAGGAGATCCCTCACGTGGAGGACGCCGATGATGTTGTCGCGGTTGCCCTTGTAGACCGGAATCCTGGAGTAGCCCTCGCGCCGCGCCACATCCACGATCTCGTCGATCGAGAGGCCGGCCTCGGCGCAGACCATGGTCGTGCGCGGAGTCATGACCTCGCGGACGATCTGGTCCTTGATCGAGATGATGCTCTCGATCCAGGCCTTCTCCTCCTTCTGGATGAGGCCCTCGCGTTCGCCCTCGAGGACCGCTGAGAGGATCTCGGCCCGGGTCTCGCTGATCTCCGCGGGCTTCTCCGCGACGCCGAAGAGCCGGGAGCACGCCGCAACAAGGAATCGCAGGGCGTGGGTGACCGGCAGGAAGACGAGGTCGACGAGACGAATGAAGGGATAGAGGAGCACGAGGGCCGGGGCGGCCACGGCGCGGACGAGGTAGCGCACGAGGATGTTGATCAGCACGAGCATGACGAGGAGCGCGAGCCCGAACGCTCCGAGGAACTGCCCTGCGGACGGTTCGCCCTCCCCCCGTCCGACCTGCCAGAGCGTGAAAGACATGAAGAACAGGGCCGTTCCGAGGATCTTGGCGTTGAGGAGCGCCATGAGGATCCGGTCCCGGTCCGCGAGCCGTCTCGTGACCCGCTCGACCGTCTCGGCAGGCACGATGGACCGAAGCCGGGCCATGTTGCTGTGGCCGACCGCCGCTTCGCCTGCCACGCAGAGCGCGGTGACGACCCCTGAGAGCACCGAGACGGCTGCGTAGGTGTCCGACACGACTCCGACGACCCGGGTCCTGTCGCCGCGGTCCTCGTGGGAGACGGCCGCCCTGGGGCGAGCATGCTCCCATAAACCACTATGCCCCTTGCATTTAACCGCACGGAGCCCGCGGCGATCGACGCCATTATAGCACGACACGGCGGCCGCCTCCGGCGGCGGGGGCGTGCCTCCGGGGGAGGGATCGGCAACCGGGGCCTTCCGTGTACAGAAGTTCCGGAGACGCCGGCGGTAGCGCCGGTCTATTCGGGCAGTTCGCCCTGGTTCTTCTCGAACCAGGCCCGCCACAGGGCGGCCTTGGCGGCGCGATCCTCGTCCGACGCGTTCGGATCGTACCCGAAGTCCTCTTCGGTCCAGTCCTTGAGGAGCTTGTGAGCCTCCTCGCGGACCTTCTCGTCCTTGTCGGCCTTGAGGGTGGCGATGAGCCGGTCCACGACCGCGCGGCGTCGGAGCGAGAAGGTGCGGAAGAACCGGACCACCTCCGCCCGGAGGGAGGCGTCGGCCCGAGAAAGGAAGGGGAGAAGGCTCGGCCAGGCATCGGACTTCTTCCGGGCGGCCAGGTAGCGGAGGGCCGGGTGCACGGCGCCGGGCTCGAGATCCTTCAGGCACTCGAGGATGACCTCGACGGAGCTGTCGCTCGAGATGGTCTCGACCGACTTCATGATGGCCGCCTGGACACGCTCGTCGAATTCCTCCCGAAGACGCGCGTGGAGGGGCGCCGGATCCGTGAGACCGGCCGGAACGAATGCGGTCGCCGCCGCCGCTCGGACCTCCGGCTCACTGTCCGAGAGGGCGAGCCGGAGGGCGGATGCCGAGTCGCCTTTCAGGATGGCTGCCAGCGCCTCGACCGCGGCGGCACGGACCGCCGCGGAGCGGTGGGAGAGGAGGTCGTTCACCCGCGGCGAAACGCCCCGCGCCGCCTCACCGTACTCCCCGAGTCTCGCGACGAGGTTCACGATCTCGTCCTCGTCCTCCGTCCCTCGCAGAACCTCCACGACCTTCTCGGCAGCCTTCCCGACTCCGCGATCCTGGACGCTCGCCACCGGCGCGGTGGCCGCCGGCGCCGGCGCCGACTCGGGAATCCGCTCGTACACGGTCCCGCCCTTCGGGGCGGCGGGTTTCGCCGGCTCGGATCCGCCGCAGGCGGAGAGGAACAGGATCGCCGTGGCCGAGAGGCACGCGGCGCCGGAGCAACGGTGTCCGGCGGATCGCACGAGCGGGGTGGTCATGGTCGGCGCCTCCATCGGGCGCCATTATGCCACCGCCGGCGCCTCCCCCGAACGGACCGGCGGTCAGCTCTCGACGGAGACCCGGTCCTTCCCCCGGGCCTTCGAACGGTAGAGCGCGTGGTCGGCGCGGAAGATGAGCCCCGCCACGTCGGTTTCAGCTCCCAGGGCCGCCGTGAGCCCCACGGAGATCGTGATGGGCGCGGCGTAGCAGGACTCGGTCATGATCCGCCCCATGGACCGGATCCGGTCGCGGATCCTCTCCACGAAGATCCGCCCCTGCTCGAGGGACATGCCCGGCAGGACGACGAGGAACTCGTCGCCCCCGTACCTCGCCACGATGTCCCGGTGCCGGCAGGCGTCGCGGAGGACCCGGGCCACGTCCCGCAGCACGCCGTCGCCGGCCTGGTGGCCGTAGCGGTCATTGAACGACTTGTAGTCGTCCACGTCGATCATGACGACGCAGAGGGGCCGGGACAGGCGAACGGATGCCCGGAGTTCCGCCTCGAACAGCTCGAGGGCGTGGGCGCGGTTGCAGACGCCCGTCAGGGCATCCTTCTGCAGGCGTTCGGCCACGAGGAAATTGGGATCCGAGAGCAGGGTCGCCCGGAGGCGCGCGGCGGCCGCGTCCGCCATGACATCGAGGGTCGGCCACGGGTTCCCGGACAGCGCCGGTCCCCCGGGGAAGGTGTCGAAGGTCACGAAGGCCACGAGGCGCCCGTCGATCGCGACGGGCACGACGCCGAGCTCAGAGACGCCGAAGACGGCCAGGAGGGCCTCCGTCGTTCCGTCCCGGGAGAGCATGACGGGCCGGCCGGACGCGGCGAGCTTCCGGAGCCATGCGGCCCCCTCCCCCACGACATCGAGGATCCGCTCCGCCGGGATCACGGGATCCCCGGTGCGATCGAGCCCCGCGGAGGCGGGGCCAAGCCCCTCGCCGGTGACGAAGAGCAGGACCCTGGCAACGCCCTCGATCTCCTTCACGAGACTCACGAGAGCCGACAGGACGCCCGCCGGAGTGGATTCGGCCTCGAGCCGCTCGACTGCCCGCACGGCGGCGTCCGACAGGACGCCATGCCTCCCGTCCGGCGTCCTGCGGTTCTCCATCGCGGCGCCGAACGTCCCGAGGAGAGTCTCGGGTCTCATGAGCGGGATCCGGAGCAGCCGGGACAGTCCCGCGAGATCCGCCGCGGCATCGGACATGACACGCTCGACGGCGCCGTCGCCGAGAGATCGCATCCGCCCCCGTGCCACCAACCCACCCGGGATGTGCGGAGCCTCGAGGGGTCCCTGCCCCGTCATCCACGTCACGAAATCGGCCAGCCCCACGGCCGACAGGAGCTTCCTCTCCCGTTCGTCGCGCGTCTCGTCCGGGTCCCCGTGGTGGCCCGCGGCCACGCGACAGTAGACGGCGGGAAGGCCGAGCCCCGCGAGCCACTCCGCCCCCACGGAAGCGTGATCGACTCCGAGCGCGTCCCGCTCGACGGTCTCGAGGTCGCTGTCGTTGGCGGCAAGCCGCTCCGCGATCGCGGCGAAGGCAGCGGGTTCCTGGATCTCGAGGATCCGGAGTCCCGCGTCGTGGAAGAGCCCGGCGAGGTAGGCCTCCTCGGGATCCTGGTGGTTGATGAGGCGGCCGAAGGACCTGGCCGCCATGGCGGTGACGATGCTGTGCCGATACCAGCGCAGGAACGCCGGCCGTCCCTCGGGCGTGTCGAAGCCCTGCCCCTCCTCCGCGAGGCGCCGCAGGAGCCCGGCGATGGCTCCCCGGCTCAGATACGCCAGTGCCCGCTCGACCGTGAGCACTTCGATGCCGAGGCCTCGCAGGCCGCGATTCACGAAGGACAGGAGCGCCAGGGCGTGGCCGGGGTCCGAGAGGATGAGATCCCGGATCTCCGCGGTATCCGGGTTCGACAGGGCCAGGACCGACCGCAGGCGGTCGGCGGTGACCGGCTGGATGCCGAGGGCCGCGACGGGAAGGCCCAAGGTCCTCGCCCGCTCGGGCGGAGTCTCCGTCGTCATGGCATCACCACGCGGCGCATCCGGCACGAAGCCTTCCGGATCCAGGTCCGCACCCGCTTTCCCGGTGCGTCGCAGGCATGGTCCTCTTCGGGACTTCCGGCGCGTGGGCCAGGTGGATCCACCCGTCCTTCGCCGGAGTTCCCATTCCGGCTATCGGGTGGTCCGGCGGTCCGACTTGACCGCGGCTACCCCCCGGTGAGGCGCCATGCGCCCGGCGCCCCGCCGGAAGCCGTTATCGTGGACCGGTGTGCCACGTCGGCCGCGGCCTCGGTCCGGTGGCCCGCTCCTGCCGACAATGGAGAAGGTCCGGGACGGCGCGGACCCCTCGAACCGGGAAGGAACATGGGCGACGATCAGAACGTACGGAAGGCACGGATGGGGACCTACAGCATGGGCGACCCGGCCCTCGACCGGGTCGTGGACGAGCTCGTCGCGCTGGCCGGCGGCCCCGACGGAGATCTCGGTCGGGAGATGATCACGTCCGTCCTCAAGCTCCTGCGAGATCGCGCGGAGCGGATGAACCTCAAGATCGTGAATGCCGCCATGAAGGAGCTTCGCCACGCGTTCCGCGTCTTCGCGCCGTGGCGGATGCGGCGCAAGGTGAGCATCTTCGGCTCCGCGCGGTCCCCCGAGGAATCCCCCGAGTACGCCCTCGCGCGGCGCTTCGCCGACCTCATCGCCGACGAGGGCTTCATGGTCATCACCGGCGCCGGCGGCGGCATCATGAGCGCCGGGCATCAGGGCGCCGGACGCGAGCGGTCCTTCGGAGTCAACATCCGCCTGCCCTTCGAGCAGGCCGCCAACCCCTTCATCGACCGCGATCCGAAGCTCATCAACTTCAAGTACTTCTTCACCCGCAAGCTCATCTTCGTGAAGGAGACGGACGCCATCGTCCTCTTCCCCGGAGGGTTCGGGACCCTCGACGAGGGATTCGAGTCCATGACCCTCGTCCAGACCGGCAAGACGGACCCCCTGCCCATCGTCTGCATGGACGCCCCGGGCGGTTCCTACTGGCAGGATCTCGACGCCGTCATCCGGAAGAACCTCCTCGACCGCCGCTACATCTCCGAGGACGACGTGAGGCTCTACCGCATCACGGACAGCGCCGAGGAGGCCGCGGCGGAGATCGTCCGCTTCTACGGGAACTACCAGTCGCAGCGCTACGTCCGCGACCGCCTCGTCATGCGCCTGCGACGCGCGCCCTCGCCGGAGGAGCTCGAACGCCTGAACCGGGATTTCGCGGACATCTGCGCCCGGGGCAGGATCGAGGTGACGCCCCCCCTGCCCGAGGAGGCCGACGAGCCGGATTCGCTCGATCTGCAGCGAATCGTCCTCGACTTCGACCGCCGCCACTTCGGCCGCCATCGCCAGCTCATCGACGCGCTCAACAACCTCCCCGTGCCCGCCGCCGCGGGGGCGGCCGCCGCCCGCCGGTCCGATCACGGATTCCCCGCAGCTTCGCCGACGCCCGACAACGGGAACGGCGGGGCGGCGTGAGCCGCCCGGCGCCGGCGCGACCTACTGGGCCGCGAACACGGTGATCCGCGCGCCCGTGGTGGCGGAGATGCCGCCGGGCGCGCCGGGATCCAGCAGGAACCACTGCGCGAAGGCCACGGAGCCGTCGAACTGCGGCAGGGCGGGGATCGAGAAGGTGAAGGACGCGAAGCCCTCGCCCGGAACGCCGCCGGGGCCCGACAGCACGGTGGGCGTCACGACCATCGAGGGGTCCATCGCGATGTTGACCCGCGCGCCGCTCACGATGGACGATCCCGACGCGGCGCTGAGGCCGAGG
>CAYQRN010000131.1:0-12360 GCA_964419995.1 uncultured Planctomycetia bacterium | reverse complement strand
CGTCAGAGAGGAAAAGGAATGAAACCCAGCCGAATGTCCGTCTTCGCTGCCGTTCTGATCGCTCTCGCCGCTCCCGGCACGACCGCCCAGGTCGAACGAAGCCGCGTGAAGGTCCGTCTCAGGTCCCTCGGCCAGGAGATCCTCGCCGAAAAGGGCATCGATGCCACGACCGGCGCCGAGACCTTCGTCGCGACGGACCTCATGGGACATCCCGTGGACTACGCCGCCCTTCTCCGGGAGGAACGGGCTCTCGCGTCCCGACCGGAGTCGAAGATCGACCCGATCCTCGCAACGGAGATAGCGGGCGCCGGCGGCCCGGTCGTCGTCGGCCTCTGGCTCCGGTTCGACCCCGCACGTCTCGACGTCCGCGGCGATGTCCAGAGGGACGTGGACGCAGGTCTGCCCGTCCGGGCGGCCAAGGAGCGCGCGCGAGCCCGCATCGAGGAGGCGAACCGCCTCGTCACCAGCCAGGCCGTGGAGGCTCTCCGCGCCCTCGGCCTGCCGGTGGGCTACGTGAGTCCTCTCGCTCCCATCGTCTTCACCATGGCCGACAGCGAGCACGTGGCGATCCTCGCCACGCTCCCCTTCGTGGACGGGCTCTACGCCGACATCGTGTTCCAGGACCACACGGACGACGCCATCAACACGCACCGGTGGGACCGCGTCCATGACTTCGGCATCCGCGGCGACGGCGTCCGCGTGGCCGTCCTCGAGGACAACGGCATCGACGACGCCGCCTGCGTCTCGAACATCCTGAACGTCGTCGGCTGGAACAACGCCAACCACAACATCCAGGATCATCCCACGGCCTCGGCGTCCGTCATCGGCTCCATGAATGCCATCCACCCCGGTCATGCCCGGGGCGTCGAGATCCTCTCGGCCAACGGCACGAACGCCGCCGGCAACCCCTCCTACGCCACCGCCGACATCATCGCCGCCTCGGACTGGGCCGTTACGCAGGGCGCCGACATCGTGAACTGCTCGTTCGGTTTCAACGACACGCCCCAGACCCTCCAGATGATCGACCGCTACGTGGACTACAAGGTCCGCTTCACGTCCACGACCTTCGTCGTTTCGGCGGGCAACAACGGCGGCGGCTCGAACAATGTCTCGTCACCCGCGGTCGCCTGGAACTGCATCGCCGTGGGCGCCATCAATGACCAGAACACACGCTCCTGGAACGACGACATCATGGCGAACTACTCGTCGTGGCAGGATCCCACATCGGCCCACAACGACCGCGAGAAGCCCGAGGTCTCCGCGGAAGGCACGAACATCACGATGCTGGACCTCGGTTGCGCATGGACCTACGTCCAGTCGGGCACGTCGTTCGCCGCCCCCGGCATCTCCGGCATCTGCGCGGCTCTCATGCAGGTGAACACCGCCCTCGTGAACTGGCCGGAGCCGATGAAGGCCGCGATCATGGCAGCCGCCACCCACAACATCGAAGGCGCGAGCCGCCTCTCCGAGGTGGACGGCGCGGGCGGCATCAACGGTCTCCAGGCCTACCGCCTCGTCGAGGGCGGACGCATCAAGTACGGGAGCTTCACGTCGTCGTCCTTCAGCAACAACAGCTACTACACGACGAACATCTGGCTCCAGGGTGGCGACAAGACCCGGGTCGTCCTCGCCTGGGACAGCCTGGCCGCGGGCCCGGCCGCCTACGCCACGGACGTGCTCGACGCCGATCTCGATCTCGCGATCTTCGCCGGACAGGGCACGACGTCCGGCACCCTCCTCGCAAGTTCGTCCTCCTGGGACAACTCCTACGAGATCGTCGAGTTCTGCCCGACGACCACCGGCTGGTACACGATCCGGGTCAACGACTTCCGCTTCGACGGCACCTCGGAGTACTACGGCATCGCCTGGACGCAGGACGCGGACGGTCGGTATCCCCGATTCCGTCAGTGGCTCACCGAGACGACATCCGAAGCGTCCTCCGGTCCCGCGCGCGGCAACAGCTTCTTCTGGATCGATCCGCTCGACCTCCAGAATCCCGGGCAGCCCTTCGTCCTCGCCGCGAGCCTCGGCACGGCCTCCGGCTGGAACTTCCCCGCCGCGTGCCGCCACAGCTACGGCGATCTCGACCTCCTCACGATCATCTCCCTCGACCCGAGCTACCCCTACTTCGTGAACTTCACGGGAACCTGGGACGGCGCCGGTGCCACCTACGCATCCCGCATCGCCATCCCCGATCTCGCCGGTCTCGAGGGCTACAGCATCTACCTCTCCTGCTACACCCTCGACGGCGGAGCGCCGGAAGGCATCGAGGAGATCGGAGCCGTCGAGACCGTGACCTTCTGGAACCACGCCACGGACATCCCCGCCTGCGATGACTGCGCGACCCAGGTGAATCTGCCCTTCAACTTCCCCTTCTACGGGGGGAGCTACGGCACGTGCTGGGTCAGCACCAACGGTCTCGTGTCCTTCACGGGCCCCAACACGGATTTCTCCGAATCCGTGGCCGAGCTCCTCGCCGGCGTTCCGAAGATCTGCGCCCTCTGGGACGATCTGAACATGGGCCTCAACGCCAGCTCCCGTCTCCGCTATCGGGTCTCGCCCACTCAGCTCGTCGTCGAATGGCTGAATGTGCCCCAGTTCGGCACGAGCAGCACCGACAACAACACCGTCACCCTCATCCTGAACTCCGACGGAAACATCGAGATCCAGTATCGCGACTGTGATCTTCTCGACGCCATCGTCGGCGTGAGCCCTGGCGGCGACGCCACGGGCACGGAGATCGATCTCTCCCACGGATTCCGGACCCTGGGCGGTGGCAACGCCGTCTACGAGCTCTTCGGCGGAACCGGCGGCGGCGAGAACTTCGACCTCGGCATCAGCTCGGACTACCGCCACAAGGTCTACTTCGACCGCGTGACCTCCACGAGCTGGCGCGTGCGAGTCGACGGCGCGAGCTTCTGATCGCGAAATCGGACTCGCGCCTCCCGAATCGGGGCCGGCAGAATGAGCTGCCGGCCCCGGTTCGTTGCAAGGGATGCGGGCCACGTTGTTTGCGCTGTCGCCGGAAGGCGCGGAGCGGCTGTTCCCGCGCGAACATCGGAGTGATGCTTGTCATCCTCGCCCGTTTCGCCATTCAACTCGCTGCGGCCCCCTGCTAAGCTCTTCCTCGCGCGCCACCCGCGCATGCATCCGCCGTTCTGAGAGGAAAGCACCCATGAAACCCGCATTGACCAGCACCCTTGCCGCCGCGCTCCTCCTCGGCGCCCTCGCCTCCGCAGGGCCCGCCCAGATCGAGCGCAACCGTGTGAAGGCCCACCTCCGCTGCCTCGACGTCGACATCCTCGTCGAGAAGACACTCGACGTCGCGACCGGGGCGGAGACCTTCATCGCCACCGACCTCGCCGGGCATCCCGTCGACTACGCCGCGCTCCTCCGCGAGGAGCGGACCCTGGCGGCCCGACCCGAGCGGAAGATCGATCCCATCCTCCGCGCCGAGCTCGACGCGGCCGGCGGCCCGGTCGTCCTGGGCCTCTGGCTCCGCTTCGATGGGGCAGCGCTCGATGCTCTCCGCGCCGGGATGCACGCCCTCGTCGACGGCGGCATGTCCATCGACGACGCCAGGGCGCATCTGCGCGCCAAGGTCGAGGAGCAGAATCGACTCGTCACGCGGCAGGCCGTCGACGCCCTCCACTCCCTCGGGCTTCCCGTGGGCTATGTGAGCCCCCTCGCCCCGATCGTCTTCACGATGGCCGATCGCGATGACGCCGCCGTCCTCGCCACCCTCCCCTTCGTGGACGGACTCTACGCCGACATCGTCTTCCAGGACCACACGGACGACGCCATCAACACGCACCGCTGGGACCGCATCCACGACTTCGGCATCCGCGGCGACGGCGTCAAGGTCGCCGTTCTCGAGGACAACGGCATCGACGACGCCGCCTGCGTCTCGGGCATCCTGAACGTCATCGGCTGGAACAACGCCAACCACAACATCCAGGATCACCCCACGGCCTCGGCGTCCGTCATCGGTTCCATGGACGGCACGCATCCCGGTCATGCCCGCGGCGTCCAGATCCTCTCGGCCAACGGAACCAGCGCCGCCGGCAACCCTTCCTACGCCACCGCCGACATCATCGCCGCCTCCGACTGGGCCATCGGCCAGGGGGCCGACATCGTGAACTGCTCCTTCGGCTTCAACGACACGCCCCAGACCCTCCAGATGATCGACCGCTACGTCGACTACAAGACCCGCTTCAACACGACGACCTTCGTCGTCTCCGCGGGCAACAACGGCGGCGCCTCGAACAATGTCTCCTCCCCGGCCGTCGCCTGGAACTGCATCGCCGTCGGCGCCATCAATGACCAGAACACCCGCTCCTGGAACGACGACATCATGGCGAACTACTCGTCGTGGCAGGATCCCACCTCGGCCCACAACGACCGAGAGAAGCCCGAGGTCTCCGCGGAAGGCACGAACATCACGATGCTGGACCTCGGCTGCGCCTGGACCTACATCCAGTCCGGCACGTCCTTCGCCGCCCCCGGCATCTCCGGCATCTGCGCCGCCCTCATGCAGGTGAACAGCAACCTCAAGAGCTGGCCTGAGCTCACGAAGGCCGTGATCATGGCGGCCGCCGCGCACAACATCGAGGGTGCGAGCCGCCTCTCCGAGGTCGACGGCGCCGGCGGCATCAACGGCCTCCAGGCCTACCGTCTCGTGTCGGCGGCGCAGCACACCTACGGCACCTACGCGGCGGGCTCCTTCAGCAACAACGGCTACTGGACCTACGACGTCTGGCTCCAGGGCGGAGACAAGACGCGCATCGCGCTCGTCTGGGACAGCATGGCGTCGGGCCCCGCCGCCTACGCCACCGATGTGCTCGACGCCGATCTCGACCTCGCGATCTTCGCCGGACAGGGCACGACCGTCGGCGTGGCGCTCGCGACCTCAGGGTCCTGGGACAACTCCTACGAGATCGTCGAGTTCTGCCCGCCCTCCACGGGCTGGTATACGATCCGGGTCAACGACTTCCGCTTCGATGGAACGTCGGAGTACTATGCCATCGCGTGGACACAGGACGTCGATGGCCGCTATCCGCGAGTCCGCCAGTGGCTGACCGAGTCCACCACCGAGACGTCGTCCGGCCCGACGCGGGGCAACTCGTTCTTCTATCTCGACCCCGTCGACTACCAGAATCCGAACCAGCCCTACGTTCTCGCCGCCAGCGTTCTCACGTCCACCGGCTTCAACCTCCCGGCGGCGTGCCGTCACGTCTACGGCGACTTCGATCTGCTGACGCTCATCTCGCTCGATCCCGCGTATCCCTACTTCGTGAACTTCACGGGGACCTGGAGCGGGAGCGGCACGAACGCCTCCGCGCGGATCGCCATTCCCGATCTCGCCGGCCTCGAAGGACTCAGCATCTACGTCACGCCCTACACCCTCGACGCCGGATCGCCGGACGGTGTCGAGGAAGTGGGTACGGTGGAGAAGATCACCTTCTGGAACCACGCAACGGACATCGTCGCCTGCGATGACTGCGCCACCCAGGTGAACCTGCCCTTCAACTTCCCCTTCTACGCGGGCAGTTACAACACCTGCTGGATCAGCAGCAATGGCCTCGTGTCCTTCACAGCAGCCGACACGGACTACTCCGAGAGCGTGGCCGACCTCCTCGCCGGCGTCCCGAAGATCTGCGCCCTCTGGGACGACCTCGACATGACCCTCAACGCAAGCTGCCGGCTCCGCTACCGGGTCTCGTCGACGCAGCTCGTCGTCGAGTGGTTGAACGTCCCGCAGTACGGCACGAGCAGCAGCGACAACAACACCGTCACCCTCATCCTCAACTCGGATGGGAACATCGAGCTTCAGTACCGAGACTGCGATCTTCTCGACTGCATCGTCGGCGTGAGCCCGGGCGGAGGCGCCACCGGCACGGAGGTGGATCTCTCCCACGGCTGGAAGACGGTGGGGGGCAGCGACGCAGCCTACGAGATCTTCACGGGAGCCGGCGGCACCGAGAACTTCGACCTCGGCATCTCCTCGAGCTATCGGCACAAGGTCTTCTTCGACCGCATGAGCGCCACGAGCTGGCGCGTGCGCGTCGACGGCGCGAACTTCTGATCGGCCGAAGGACCTCTCGCCCCTGAATCCGGGGCCGGCGGCGCATGCCGCCGGCCCCTTTCACTTCCGTACGGGGAGAGGCAGGATGGCGGAGAGGTGAGACCGCCATGCCCACAGAACTGACGGAGGCCCTGGCCCGGGTCATCGCAAGCCACCGGCCGGGTTCGGACGAGGAGGCCGCGCGCATCGTGCGCGACGCCCTCGCGGCGGGCTTCGCCCCCTCCGCGATCATCGACGAGGGGCTCGTGGCCGGCATGGCCGACGTGGGCCGGCGCTTCCGCGAGAACGAGATCTTCGTCCCGGAGGTCCTCGTCTCCGCCCGGGCCATGCACGCCGCGCTCGGAATCCTCGAACCGTTGCTGGCGGCCTCCGGCCACGAGCCCGCCGGCCGCTTCCTCATCGGCACCGTGAAGGGCGACATCCACGACATCGGAAAGAACCTCGTCGTCATGATGCTCCGCGGCGCCGGCTTCCTGGTACGGGATCTCGGCGTCAACGTCGCGCTCGCGAAGTTCGATGCGGCCATAACGGAATTCCGGCCCCACATCGTCGGGATGTCGGCGCTTCTCACGACGACGATGGGCGAGATGGAACGAAACCTCCGGTCCTGGTCCGCCGGCGGTGCCCGCGGCACCTTCGCCGTCATGGTGGGCGGCGCGCCGGTGACCGAGGAGTGGGCGCGGGAGATCGGGGCGGACGGCCACGGCGGTAGCGCCGCCGAGGCCGTGGACGTGGCTCTCGCTCTCCTGCAGAGGGGGAAATCCGACCGGACGCACGGGTCTTGAGTGCTGTGGCGGAGGGAGAGCGACATTCGACCGCCGGGGATCCGGCCGACCGCAGCTCGCCATGAGAGACCGATTCTCGCTCCACTTCCTGCCGTCGGAGCTGCGGATCGAGATCGACCAGCCCCTCCGCCTCGGCGATGCGGCCGCGCGCGCCGGTATCCTCCTTGACCACCCCTGCGGCGCCCGCGGCCGCTGCTCCCGCTGCCGGGTCCGCTTCCTCCACGGCGCCCCGCCGCCGGGGGCCGCTGACGCGGAGCGGCTGTCCCCGGAGGAACTGGCCGGCGGCTGGCGCCTCTCCTGCCGCGCCGTCGTGGCCCGTGACGCCACGGTGGACCTTCCGGAGGCGATGGTTCTCCCGCCGGCCAAGTCTTTCGGCCCCCCGACTCTGCGCCTCGACTCGGAGGCCGGCCGGGGGCGGGGCATCGCCGTGGATCTCGGATCCACGACGCTGGCGGCGGCCCTCACCGATCTCCGAACGACCCGCGTCCTCGCGGCCGCCTCCGCCTTTAACCCCCAGATCCGCTTCGGCCGCGACATCATCTCCCGGATCCACGCGGCCGCCACCACGCCGGGCACGAAGACGGCTCTGGTCGCGGCGCTCCGCGACGGGGTTCACCGCCTCGTTCTCGATCTCCACGCAGCGGCGGGCGCCGACCCGGCGGAGACAGGCACGGCCGTCCTCTGCGGCAACGCCGCCATGACCTGCTTCCTTCTCGGCCTCGACACCCGATTCCTCGGCGAAGCACCGTTCCACCATGCCGAGGAGGGCCCCTTCCGACCGGCGCCCGCGGAACTCGGAATGCCCGTCTCGCCGGACGCCTCCGTCCTCGTGCTGCCTCTCGTCGGCGGACACATCGGCGGCGACACCGTCGCCGCCATCGTCGCCACCGAACTCGACCGGGCGGACGACCTCACGCTCCTCGTCGACCTTGGAACCAACGCCGAGGTCGTCCTCGGCACGCGCCGGCGCCTCCTCGCCGCGTCGGCGGCGGCCGGCCCCGCCTTCGAGGGGGGCGCCATCGAACATGGGCTTCCCGCCGTGGCGGGCGCCGTGGACCGTGTCTCGCTCCGGCCCGGCGGCGGGCTCGACATCTCCGTCCGCGGCGGCGGCCCGCCGCGCGGACTCTGCGGATCCGGACTCATGGACCTCGCGGCGGCGCTCCTCGAGGCCGGTGTCATCGCGCCCTCCGGACGGATGGTCACGCGGGCCATGGCCCCGGTCGAACTCCCGGAGGAGCTTCGCGGAGGCCTCGACGACCGGCGGGGCGGCGGACACGGCTTCGCGCTCCACCCCGGGGAGGGCGAGGCTCACCCATGCCCCGTGCGCCTCACGGCGCGGGACGTCCGGGAACTACAGCTCGCCAAGGGCGCCATCTCCGCGGCCGTCGTGCTTCTCGCCCGGCGTCTCGGCGCGGCCCCCGCCGATGTCCGTACGGTCCACCTGGCGGGCGCCTTCGGCCACCATCTCAGGAAGGAGACGGCCCTCGCCGTCGGCCTCCTTCCCGGGATCGATCCGGAGCGCATCCACACGGCCGGCGATGCCGCGGGCCACGGCGCACGCCGGATCCTCTGCGACACGGGAGCCCTCGAGCGGGCCCTCCGCGTCGCCCGCGAGGTCGAACCCGTGGACCTCGCCGGCGATGCGGAGTACGCTGAGGCTCTGGCGGCAGCCATGCCTTTCCCGAGAACTCGACGATGACGCGAACGGGACGTCCGGACGGGACCATCACTTCAGCGGACCGCGGAACGGAAGCGGCTCTCCACCGCCTGGGG
This sequence comes from uncultured Planctomycetia bacterium, assembly GCA_964419995.1. Classification (GTDB taxonomy): domain Bacteria; phylum Planctomycetota; family CAYQRN01; genus CAYQRN01. The sequence continues at coordinate 3,717 of CAYQRN010000131.1, read as the reverse complement.
AGAACTCTCGCCGGCCTCGCCGCGGCCATGGAGCGAGGGGCCACCGAACGCTGCGGCCACTTCTCGGCGGCCGCCCATTGCCTCCTTGGAGGCCCCTGTGGGAACCGCGACGGCGCCGGAGGCTGCCGCATCGCCGGCCGGCTCCCGCGCCTCCCGCAGCCCGGCGCCTCCCCGTGACCCCGCGCGAACGGGTGGCGGCGGCCATGGCCCTTCGCGTACCGGATCGGACGCCGGTCATGTGCCAGCTCGCCATCGGCCACTACTTCCTGAGGAGCGGCGTCGATCCGGTCGAGCTCTGGCATGACTCGGCCGCCTTCGCGGAAGCCCTCGTGACGATGCAGCGGCGCTACCGGTTCGACGGCATCCTCGTGAACCTCCCCGGACGGGACCCCGACTGGCGGCGGCACATCGACCGCATCGGCGCGGACCCGTCGGATCCGACCGCCCGCCGGGGCCACAGGCGCAACGGCGCCGTCACGGTGGTCCCCCAGGACGACCGTCCCCACGCGTACATCGCGGAGGACGAGCGCTTCTTCCCGCCCCTCGAGGCCGTGGATCCTGACCACCTCTACTACGTCGAGCCCCACGACATGGCGGGCATCACGTGGCCCACGCGCCTCGGCTTCGCGGAGACGCCGGCGAGTCCCGGGAGCCGCGAGTTCTTCCCCCCCTGGCAGGCAAGAACGCTCCGGCGTGTCCGGGAGCTCACGGGCGGCCTGATCTCCGTGCACGCCGAGATCTTCTCCCCCCTGTCGCAATTCATGGAGCTCGTCGACTACACGCCGGGGCTCATGGCTCTCGTCCTCGACCCGGGCCGCGTGACGGCCTGTCTCAGCCGCCTCGCCGAGGGCGCGACGGAGCTCGGCCGACTCTATGCCGAGGCCGGATGCGACGCGCTCCTCATCTCGTCGGCCTACGCCGGCGCAGGCCTCATCTCCCGGGAGCACTATCGCACCTTCGAGGCGCCCTTCCTCTCGCGGATCATCCGCAGCGTGGGCACGTCGCACCCCGGGCTTCCGATCTATGTCCACACCTGCGGGGCCATCGGGGACCGTCTCGACCTCATGGAGGCGACGGGGCTCCATGGAATCGATACGCTGGACCCTCCGCCCCTCGGCACGGTGGATCTCGCCACGGCGCTCGACCGCCTCGGCAAGCGCGTCTTCCTGAAGGGCAACCTGGACCCGGTGGGCACGCTGCTGCGGGGTACGCCGGAGGACGTGCGGGCAGCCGCCGCGGAGCGGCTCGCGCTCCTGGGACCGGGTGGCGCGTACATCCTGTCGTCGGCCTGCTCGGTGGCGCCTCGCACGCCGCCCGAGAACATGGTGGTTCTTGCAGAGGTGGCCGCGTCCATGCCGGGCCATGCTCCCTGATCTCGCGACCGCACTCGCCGGCGGCGCCACGCTCCTCGCCGACGGGGCGATGGGAACGGTTCTCCAGGCCGAGGGGCTCCCGCCGGGCTCCTGCGGCGAAGCCTGGAATCTCGACCGGCCCGACACGATCTCCGGCATCCACGCCGCCTACGCCACCGCGGGCGCCCGGATCCTTCTCACGAACACCTTCGGCGGGACACGGCTCCGACTGGCCTTCCACAGCGAGGAGCATCGAACGGCGGAGATCAACGCGGCCGCGGTCTCGCTCGCGCGGAAGGGTGCCGGCTCCGGCGCCTGGGTCCTCGGGGATCTCGGCCCCTTCGGCGGCATTCTCGCGCCGCTCGGCGACGCAGATCCGGCGGAGGTCCGCGCGGCCTATGTCGAGCAGGCCCGGACCCTCCTCGAGGCCGGGGCCGACGGTCTCATCGTCGAAACCCAGACGGCTCTCGACGAGCTCGAGATCGCCCTACGCGCCGCCCGCGAGGCCGGCGCGCAGCTCGTGGCAGCCAGCGTCGCCTTCGACCGCACGAAGTCCGGCGCGTTTCGAACCATGATGGGCGTGACGCCTGAAGCCGCCGCCCGGGCCATGCTGGAGGCCGGCGCAGACATCCTCGGCTGCAACTGCGGGAAGGACGTGGGCGTCCCGGAGGCCGCCGCCATCCTGCGGATCTACCGCACAGTCACGGATCGCCCCCTCCTCGCCCGGCCCAACGCCGGCCAGCCCGCCGTCGCTCCCTCCGGCATCGTCTATCCGGAGCGGCCCGAGGCCATGGCGGCGCAGATTCCCCTCCTCCGCGACGCAGGTGCCGCCATCATCGGCGGCTGCTGCGGCACGACGCCCCGCCACATCGCCCTCTTCCGCGGGGCCCTGGCCGCGGGCTGACGCCGAGGCCGGCGTCGGCACGCCGGCCTCCGCCGGAGAGAGGGGACATTGCGAAGTCCCGGCCGATCCGTATGACGCTCTCCATGAAGATCACGATCCTCCTCCTCGGCCTGATTCCGGCTCTCGCACGCGGCGTGGAAGCTCAGGACATTCCCCAGGCCTTCATCGGCGCGAAGATCCTGCCGGTGGAAGGCGCACCCATCGAGAAGGGAACCCTCCTCGTCCACCGCGGGAAGATCGTCGCCGTGGGGCCGGTCGACGCCGTGGCGGTTCCAGGAGACGCGGCGCGCATCGACATGACGGGGCGCGTCATCATCCCCGGCCTCGTCTGCACGCACAGCCACCTCGGCGGAATCGGGGGCGCCGACAGCTCCGCCCCCATCCAGCCCGAGGTGCGGATCCTCGACTCCCTCAACCCCCGGGACGCCGGCTACCGCCGGGCCCTGGCGGGCGGCCTCACGACGATCAACGTCATGCCGGGATCGGGGCATCTCATCAGCGGCCAGACCGCGTATCTGAAGCTCCGCCGCGCGGGAACCATCGAGGCCATGGCGATCCGGAAACAGGACGGCTCCGCGGCGGGCGGGCTCAAGATGGCCAATGGCACCAACTCACATCGCGAGCCTCCCTTCCCGGGCACCCGCGGCAAGAGCGCGGCCCTCGTGAGGGAGGCCTTCGTCAGGGCGCAGAGCTACCGGGAGCGCCTCGCGCGGACCGGCGGCGACGCGGAGAAACGGCCGGCGCGCGATCTCGGCCTCGAGATCCTCGTCGAGGTCCTGGAGGGGCGCCGCGTCGTGCATCATCACACGCACCGCGCCGACGACATCCGCACCGTCCTCCGCCTGCGGGAGGAGTTCGGGTTCCGCGTCGTCCTCCACCACGTCAGCGAAGGGTGGAAGGTCGCGGGCGAGATCGCCGCGGCAGGCGTTCCCTGCTCCGTGATCCTCGTGGACAGCCCCGGCGGGAAGCTCGAGGCGAAGGAACTCTCCTTCGAGACTGGCGCCATCCTCGAACGGGCCGGCGTCCTCATGGCCTACCACACGGACGACTGGATCACGGATTCGCGTCTCTTCCTCCGCATGGCCGCCCTCGGCATCCGCGGAGGGCTCCCGCCGGAGAAGGCGCTCCGCGCCCTCACGCTCGCCGGGGCGGAGATCCTCGATCTCTCGTCCCGCATCGGTTCCCTCGCGCCGGGCAAGGACGCCGATTTCGCCGTCCTCTCGGGAGATCCGTTCTCGGTCTACACGCGGGTCCTCCGGACCTTCGTGGACGGCGAGAAGGTCTTCGATCTCGAGGATCCCGCCGACCGCCTCGTGGCCGAAGGGGGCTACGGGGCCCTCAGCGACGCGACGCCGTTCCTCTGCTGCCACGAGGACGAGACGCGCTGATCCCCGAGATGTCGCTGGCTCCGGAGGCCGGGATCGTGAGGCTCCCCGCCGCCGCGCCGGGAGACGACGGATC
>CAYQRN010000130.1:0-12655 GCA_964419995.1 uncultured Planctomycetia bacterium | reverse complement strand
GGGCGGGCGGCGATGGGGCGAAGGTCGAGGACGCGCTCGAGATCGTCGGCGAGAAGGGCGGCGGTGGCGTAGCGCAGGGCCGGATCGCGGTCCATGGCCTTCTGGCAGACCGTGTCCGCGTCCCGCGGGATGGACGGCCTGAGCGCGCGCGGAGGACGAAAGGCCCCGCGGGTGATCTCGGCCACGATGCCGCTCTCCGACCGGCCGAAGGGGAGCACGCCCGTGAGGGTCTCATAGAGCGTCACGCCGAGACCGTAGACATCGGAGCGCCGGTCGACGTCGGCGTTGCGTCCGAGGATCTGCTCGGGGCTCATGTAGGCGGGCGTGCCGAGCACGTCGCCGGTGATGGAGAGCGAGCGGGCATCCTCCATCCGCGCGACGCCGAAGTCCATGAGATGGGGCGCTCCGGCGCCGTCGATGAGGATATTCGCGGGTTTCACGTCGCGGTGGACGAGGCCCCGCTCATGGGCGTGATGCAGCCCGCGGGCCACGGCCGCGATCCAGCGCAGCGCCACGGCGTGGGGAGGCGGTCCGCCCGGATCCGCGAGGATCTCCGCCAGCGTGCGCCCCTCCACATAGCGGAGGATCAGGAACGTGACGCCCCGGTACTCGCCGAGTCCGAAGACCTGAACGATGCCGGGGTGGTCGAGGGAGGCCGCTGCCTCGGCCTCGCGCCGGAAGCGCTGGCGGGCGGCGTCGGAAAGAGCCACTTCCGGCCGGAGGAACTTGAGCGCCACGGTGCGCCGCAGGGAGATCTGTTCGGCGAGCAGTACGGTGCCCATGCCGCCCTCGCCGAGCCTGCGGAGGATCCGGAAGTCGCCGAACGTGCCGCCCGGGCGGAGGAAGTCGGGGACGAGATCGCCTTCGCCCGCCGGAAGCGGCGGCACGAAGGTCGGCGCCGTGTCGAGGGGGCCGGCGTCCGAGGGCTCAGAGCTCCGGTCGTCTCCGTCCAAGGTCTCCGGTCCTCTCCGGGGTGAGCAGGGCCATGCCGGGTCAAGCTCCCGGACCATCCTACCGATCTAGGAAGAGCGGGGGCAGATCCGGTCGGGCGGACGGCGCGGCGCCGGCCGGGGGCTTCCGGGGGAGACGACCCATGGTCGACAGGGTGGTCCTTCGGGCTGGCGCTGCCGGCAACCTGCTGCTCGTGCTCGCGGTGATGTGCGCCGCCCAGACCGTCACCGAGATCCCGCTCACCTGCGGGCTCGGATTCGGGGTCGCCGGGAGCCACGAGTCCGTCTCCGTCGCCGATGGGGGCGCCCTGGCGGTCATCAGCGATGGCTGCGACATCCTGAGCGGCGGCCTCGACGATCAGATCGTCGTCCTGTCAGACGCCGGGGGCAGCGCCACGGTGACGATGATCGGTCTCTGGGCCATCACCGAATCCGCGGCGCAGTCGCACAGGCTCGTGGGGCTCGGCGGCGGCGCCGCCGTGTATCCGACGCCGGGCGGCGACCTCCGGTTCGGTACGCCGGACGATCAGGTCATCTGGCTCTCGATGCTCGGAGGCGCGCCGGCGGCGGTGCTGCGGCCGCTTGGCGGGGCGGGGCCCATTCCCGGAAGCGTTCTCCTCGGCATGTCCGACGGGCGGCTCCTCTTCGGCCACGAGACGGTGGACCTGAACGGGAACGTCTCATCCCACACGGACTTCCGGATCGGTCTCACGACGGGGCTCCCCGATGCCCCCGCGACCAGCCATCTCGCCCTCCCCCTCACGGGCCAGGGAGGCGGCGTGCGGGTCTCCGGAACCCATGCCGTCTTCGTGGCGACGGGACCGGACCTCGCGCCCGGAACGGCCGACGACGCCCTCGTCATCGTGGACCTGTCGGGGACGGCTCCGGCCTTCACCGTGGTGCCCGCGCCCCGCGGGATCCAGTCCTTCATCGAGAAGAGCGGCCCGGCTCTGCTCGGCGACGATGCCGTCCTCTTCGCGACCTGGGGCGCGGACGGGCAGCCTGCCACCTGTGACGACACGATCGACGTCCTCACGGGTGTCGCCTCGGCCCCCGTGCTCGTCTCTCTTGCGGTCGGCGACTCGCTCATCGATCCCTGGTTCGGACTCAGGGCGCCTGGCGTGGCGCGCGACACGGCCGTGTTCCCTGCCCTCGGACCGGACCGGGTTCCCGGTACGGCGGACGACACGCTCGTCCTCGTCTCGGCGAAGTCCGGAGGCCCCGTCCTCACGGTCATGCCCTCGCCCGTTCCCCTCGGCCATGCCTTCGTACGACCTCGGGCCACGGGCGTCAGCGACGACGTCGTGCTCATCCCGACATTCGGCATCGACGGACACCCCGGCACTCCCGAAGACGACGGCGTCGTCGTGGTGTCGGGGCTCGCCGCGGGCTCGCCCCTCGTACGTCACATGCCCACCGAGGGGCCCGTCGTCTTCGTGGCGGGGGCTTCGTGGAACTCGGCCGTCGCGACGCTCGTCGACGGTCGGATCGTCTTCCTCTTCGATCTCGACAGGGCGGTTCCGAACCGTCAGACCTTCTGGCAGGACGCGGCGCCAGGCCCCATCCGGACCGGCCAGCCCATCCTCGTGGGGCCCGGCGTCGTCGTGACGAACCGACGCGGAGATGCGCAGCTCCCCCTCCTCGCCGACAACCTGCTCGTCTTCCGCCTGCCGGCGTACCGCTCCTTCGGGCGCGGCTCCGCAGGGGCGTTCGACATGCGCCCCGTCATGGGCACGCTTGGCGGGACGCCCTACACGGGGAACACGGAGTTCGGCCTCCGGGTGAGCGGTGCGGCGCCGGTCAGCGTGGCGGGGCTCTTCATCGCGGCGGCCGGAGGATCCTGGCGGATCGACCCCGAGACCGAGATCCTCATCGACGTGTCCTCGATCTTCCGCCGCTACATCCTCTGGACGTCCGCGGCCGGGGACGCGGCTCTCCCGATCGGCATCCCCGGCGATCCGTTGCTGCGCGGTTCCTCCGTCTTCGCCCAGTGGGCCGTCCTCGACGCCACGGCGGACGCAGGTTTCACGGTCTCCGACGGGATCGAAGTGCGATTCTGAACCCGTTCGCCCGTCGCGAGATGCGCTCCTCGTAAGATCGGCCATCTCCTGCGACGGCACCCGTGTCGCCGCGGGGCGGGCAGAAGGAAGCCGAATTGCGCGGCGCGAGGGAACGCCGCGGGTGTATGCTGGACTTCCGTTGGAAGGAGGTGCCTGCCATGCACATGTCCCGTACTCCCCTGCCTGCCGCGCTGGCGCTCATCGTGGTCGCCGCGGCGGCTCCTGCCCAGGGACCCGGAAGCTGCGGGTTCCATCTCGATCTCATCGCCAATCTCACGTCGACCCACTCGGCCGTGGCCGACGCACCGCTCGCGCCGGGTTCGTTCTTCGGCTGGCCCGCCGGCGTGCCCGGCAATCCGTACACGGCGTGGGCCACGCCCGGCACCTGGGTGAAGGCCGTCGTCACGGTCCCGGCGGGAACCCTCGGGTTCCTCCCGCTCGGGGCGCCGAGTCCCTTGACACTCTTCTGGAGCGTCGCGGCGCCGGAGGTGCCGTTCTTCGTCGGCTTCCCGTTCATCGGACCCTGCGCGCCGGGAGCTCCGGTCATCATCTCCGTGCTTCCGATCCTCGGCTGCATCGTGGACGGGGCGGGATTCTGCGGGGCTGCGCCCATCGTGCCACCCGCGGACCCGGGCTATCCCCTCAAGTTCGAGGTCACGCTCCTCTTCCCGGCCTTCGCGCCGGCGCCCATCAAACTGCAGGCCGTCGTCGTCACCCCCGGCGGACTCATCGGTATCACCAACGGCGTCTCGCTCTTCCCCGGCCCGAATCCCGCCGAATGCAGCCTCCTGCCGGTGCCGCCGGCCGGCGTGCCGCCCTGCGGCCCCGTGCTCGTCCCGAACGGGGCGTTCCCCGTGCTCGACGAGGGCGAGGCCTTCGGCGTTCCGACGCCTCCCGGGTTCATGTTCTACGCGGTTCCGAGCCCGCTTTGCGGCGTGAACACCAACGGGTTCCTCGACTTCACGCCCGTCATCGAACCCGCCAACTTCTCCGGGACGTCAGCGGATCTCTGTCCGCCTCCGCCGGCCGTCCCCAATCCGCCCATGGTCCAGGCCAACCACACGGATCTCGACTTCGGCATCCTGCCCATGGCGCCGCTCGTCGCCGATCTCACCGTGGAAGGCCCCATCTTCGACCCCTTCGGGATCACGCCGCCCCGGACCATCATCCGCTGGAAGAACGTCCCGAATCTCGGTTCGCCGGCGGGTCCGGGACTCACGAACGACATGTCCGCCGTATGCGAACTCTGGGGCGACAGCCGGGTCTTCGTCGTCCGGCAGCGGATGAACTCCGTGACGACGCTTGCGCACCACGACATGGTGGGCATCGGGCCCGGGGACGCCATCGCCGCCTGCATCCTCCCTGCGGGGGGCCTCTCGCTCTCGACCCTCTGGGGCATCGGGCCCTACGTCGGGGCGATCTTCGAGCCCATCTGGCAGGATGTGGTCCTCTCGAGCCAGCTCCTCACGAACCTCGCCGTGGAGTTCACGCCGGATCCGACGGGTATCCCGGCCTACTCCGTCATGGTCTACTGATCGCGGCGCGCCCCGGGGTTCGCCCCGGGGCGCGCTCACGCCATGCCGGCCTTGCGGAACACCGCGCCCAGGACCTCGGAGAGCTGGGCGCGGTGCTCGCGCGTGGGCAGGAGCGGGATTGCGCCATTGTCGCAGTAGACGGGATCGTGCTCGAGATTCTGGCGGGAGCGCGGGTAGAGGGCGTAGGATGCGCGGACGAGCCGGCGGCCCGTGGAGAATTCCTTGATATCGCGGGTGTAGAAGAAGATGGCGTTGTGCGGATCGCGGAGAGCCGAGTACTTGGCGTCGAGGACGACGATGGACTCGGGGACCGCCCCCGGACCGGGGTCGTGGGTCGCGAAGGACTCGATGGCGATGTCGGGCCGGTTCTTCTGGAAGCGCCGCCTCACGCCGTAGGTGGCCGCAGGCCGGGTCCGCCGGGCATCGTCCTCGACGGAATACTCCTTCTCGTAGTGGATCCGGAGGAGTCCGCCGCGGGGCGATACGAGATCCACGGACGTGCCGGGCTTCAGCACGCGCGAGACCCGCGCGGGGGTGTTGCGCGTCCGCCGCGATGACGGCGCGAAGGCCCAGCCGAGGTCGTCCATGAGCACACGCAGCACGGAGAAGACGCACCAGGTCTCGTAGATCCGCGAGAGCCGCGCCGCGGGGATGCGGAGGGGGAGGTCGTGCTCCGGGTCGATGAGCTCGTCGCTGGCCCTGAGGATCCGCCGGTAGCGGCGTTCGACATCGAGGACGCGGCGGTAGCCGGCCTTGAACTCGAGGACGAGGTCCGGGGCGCGCCCGCGGAGCGGGCCTGCCCCGACGAGGGGCTCCGCGTGGAGGGCGGCGTCGAGCTCCGCGATCATCTGGTCGACGCGGGAGAGGTGCTTCCGGATCGTGAGGAGCTCGTCCTGCGTCTCGCGCCACCAGCCGGACTCGAAGCGGAGCCCGGCGGCGCGCTTCGACGTTCCGGCGTGTTCCGCAAGGAGCCAGCCCCGGACCGACGCGAGATCCGAGAGGAAGGCGAGGACGACGGCCCGGGTGAAGCGGTTGGCGTGGACGTCGAAGGATTGGACTTCGCGGCTCACGGCCACCGTGGAGGGCACGCGGCCGCGCAGGGCCTGGGCGAGAGGCGCGAGGACGCCGGGCGGCGCGGTCCGGAAGCGCCGCGACCGGAGCAGGCCGTAAGCCAGTCCCTGGCCGCCCACGCCGCGGCCGGCCTTCTCGAGGGGCAGGAACTCCCTCACCTTCGTGAGCATCCGCTCGGGGCGGCGGCGGACGGCTGCCAGGGCCCCCGCGAGGTCGGGGTAGAGCCGGCCGAGAAGCTGGAGCCGCACGAGCTGCTCGTGGAGCCCGAGCCCCCCGGCGTGGCGGAGCCAGCGGTGCGTTCCGCCGAAGAGAGACGCCTCCGCGAGCGAATTCTCCGCCCTCAGCTCCGAGCAGATCGTCTCGTAGTGTTCCTCCGTCATGAGGGCCGGCGCGAGGTAGACCTCGAAGGCGGTCCGTCCCCGCCCGTGGGCGATCTCGCACGTGACGTACCCTGCGAAGGTCTGGTCGTCCTCCGCGGCCGACGGGCTCCAGACCCCCTCCGCGCGGTCGGGCCTCACGTGCCGCGAGAGGCGGATCTCCCGGCCCTCCACGAGGAGCCGGGCGCCCACGAGGAGTCCGGGGTCGGAGGGCGGAGGATGGATCGTGAACCGGAGCGTGTCGCCCTCCCGGCCCCGGAAGACGGGGCCGTGCACGATGGCGAGGTTCACGATGGCGTCGTTGACGCGCACCGCGAAGTCGACCGGTCTATTCCTGTCCGGAGGCAAAGTCCAGCTCCTCGAGCCGGTCCTTCAGGGCCTGGACGAAGCGGTGGGAGCGGGGGAAGGGGTCCGTCTGGTCCTTCTCGGCAGCTTCGGTGCCGAGGTACTTCACGAGATCCTCGAGCATCTCGACCCGTCGGTCTGCGTCGCGGAAGACACGGAGCCGCGTGAGGATCTTCTGCTCGATCTGGTAGTCGAGGGCCGCGGGCACGGGCATGGCCGATTCCGCCGCCGTGAGAACCCACTCGAGGATGTCCCGGGCCGCGCGGTAGCCCATGACGATCTCGCCACCGCGAAGGATGCGGTAGATCTTGCGGAGGTGGTTGAAGACGAAGTCGGTGACCCCGGCCCGGATCTCCTGGGACGTGGCGCCCGGGCTGCTGAGCTTGAGCTTCCTCGCGAGCTCGTCGAGATTGACCTGGTCGAGCTTGATGAGGTTGATCCGGTCGAGGACCTTGTCGGCGAGCTGATGCGTCGTCTCGTCCATGTTGGCCGTGCCGATGACGAGGAAGTTCCTCGGCAGGCGCAGGCGCGAGGGGAAGCCTGCCTGGACCGGATCGTGGGAGTGGATGTCGATGACGCGGGCCTCGTCCCGGTCCATCTCCATGGCGGAGAGGAAGTCGGCCATGTAGTACTCGGGGCGCGCCAGGTTGATCTCGTCGAGGCAGACGACCACGGGGGTGTGGGTTTCGAGGGACTCGTTGGCCTCCTTGAGCGCCTCGGCGAAGCGCTGGGGGATGAAGCGCTGCGTCAGGACGTCGTAGTACCCGATGAGATCCTCGTGGCTTGCGTAGTTCGGCCGCACGGCCTGCCGATAGAAGCGGGCGCCGATCGCGTCGGCGTAGAGGCGGGCCAGGGCGGTCTTCCCGACGCCGCTCGGACCCGTGAGGATGGCGAAGCGCTTGCGCTGGAGGCTCACGTGCAGGCGCAGCACGGTGTCGCGGTCGAAGATGTAGTCGCCCCCGTTGACCTCGCGGACGATCTCGTCCACCGTGGGGCTGCGCCACGCGGGCGCCGGCGCCTGGACGCGCACGGCTCGCGTCACCTGGGCATGGGCCGGCTTCTCCGCGCCGGTCCGGGGCTCCTCCTTCACGGGAGCCGGGCCCTCGGGGAGCCGCACGCTGATGGCCTTGAGCGCGCCCTTCCACGGCTCTTCCGACCGGGCCGCGTCGATGTTGGATTCGAAGGCCTCGGTGAGCTTCTGGAGCTTCTCGAGGGTCTCGCGCGTCGCCCGGGCATTGGCGGGGCTCTCCTCGAGGACGTGCTGGATGTCCACGGCCATGCGCTTGAGGAGGAGGAGCATGACCTCGTGGGTCACGTAGCTCATCCGCCCGATGCCGTCGGATGCCATCGTGTCGAGGAGGATGTGACGGTAGGGTCGGAGGTCGATGCGGTTCGGCAGGTAGAAGCTGTTCGCGCGGTCGCCGTGGATCTCCGCGACGTCCGGCATGCGGAAGCTGCGGCGCTGTTCGGCCACCTTGTAGACGCCGACGAAGCGTCCCTTCTCCGCGACGGGTCCCGTCCAGAAGGCGATGACCGTGTCCGGGTCGACCCGCGGGAAGTCGATGGCGTTCTCCTTGAACTGGACCTCGCGGTTCCGGTAGATGAACTCCTCGGCGCCGAAGAGTGAGGAGAGGAAGCAGCGGGGCTGGCCGGCCGCGCAGAACTGGAGGCGGAAGTCCTCCTTGGCGCCGCACTGCTGCATCACGGGATTCGTGCAGATCCCGTTGTAGTCGCGGTTGTGGTCGAGGACCTGGATGATGAGGTGCTTCGACTCGCCGGACTTGAACGGTTTCCTGAACATCAGCCGAGGGCCTCTTCGACGACGCGCCGCGCGTGTTCGGCGCCCTCCTCGACGAGAGCCAGGACCGACGCGGCCTCCGCGAGCAGGGCCGCCGCGGACGTATCGTCGCCGCGCCCGCGGAGGTTCGTCCTGACATTGTACGAAGCCCCCCGTGCCGCGGAAACGAGAAGCAGCGCGGCGACGCCGGCGTCGGAGACGGCGTTGCGGTTCCCGGTGGCGGCGAGGACGGCGAGGGGGCCGAGGAGATGGCGGCACTCCCGGAGGACGCGGAGAGGGACCTCGGCCGCGTGGAGCGCGGCCCGGCCGAGGGCTGCGGATCGGGCGGCCTTCTCGGCGTCGGTGGTCCGGGGCAGGCGCGACGCGGCGACGTAGGCGTCGTACGACGCCGCGTCCAGGACGGCGAGTTCCGTGAGCCGGACCCGGCCCGCGTCGATGGCGGGGAGGACGGCCTGGATGCCGGGAGCGGCATCGGCGAGGGCCTTCCGGCCGAGGGAGAGATCGGCGACCATGCGGAGGAGGGCTGCGGCGAGGGCGCCGGCGTGGGCGGCGACGGAGCCTCCGCCCGGCGTCGGCGTGGGGGCGGCGACGGCGGCGGCGAATCGCTCCGCGGCGGCGAAGGCGTCGTCGGCCAGGGCATCGACGTGAGTCTCGATGATCTGGGCGCTGGTGAGGCCTCCGAGGCGGAGCGTCGAGCGGGCCGCGTCCACGAGGGCCTCGCGCGGGACGAGGCCCACGATCTCGGTCTCCTCGATGTCGACGCCGCGGGCACGCGCCTGCCGCTCGATCTCGCCGAAGACCGTGCCGAGGCCCGTGACGCGGTAGTCCGTGAGGTTCATGGACACCTGCGTGAGCTTCCGGGCCTCGAGCCGGAACCCGAGGGCCTGGACGTTGCGGAACATCCCCTCGATCCCCCGCCTGGCATAGCCGCTCTCGCGGATCCGCCAGGCGATCTCCCGGGCCACGGACGGATCCTCGGTTCGGAGGTTCACATTGCAGGCGATGAGGAAGAACCGCGCACCCACGGCCGTGGCTCCGGCGGTGGGGTGGATGCGGGAGGGGCCGAAGTCGGGCTCCCGCTCCGGATCGACGCCGATGAGGTCGCGGAGCCCTTCGAACTGGTGCTCGTTGCGGATCGCAGCGAGGCTCCGGCGGGAGGGCCGCGTCGCCGCCTCGGCGTAGAGGAAGACGGGGATCCCGAACTCGTCCCCCACACGGCGGCCGAGACGCCGTGCCAGGTCCGCGCAGTCCTCCATCGTGACGCCCTGCACGGGGATGAACGGCACGACGTCGGTGGCGCCCATTCGGGGATGCGCTCCCTCGTGATGACCGAGGTCGATGAGGGCCGCCGCCCGGGCGATCCCCCGGAAGGCGGCGTCGAGGACGGCGTCGGGCTCGCCGATCAGCGTCACGACGGACCGGTTGTGGTCCGCGTCCATCTCGCGGCCGATGACCCGCACGGGGCCCGGTCCGCCCATCGCCGCCACGATCCCGTCGAGGACTTCGGGGCGGCGTCCCTCGCTGAAATTCGGAACGCACTCGACGATTCTCATGACGGCCTTTCCGGCGCGCGGCCCGCGCCTCTCATCACGCGATGGGGGGAGGAGCGCCGCGGCCCTCCCGGAGGGGCAGGTGGGGTGCGGTGGGTGTCCGGTGACGCCCGACCTCGCACGTGTCGAAGAGGAGCCGGCCGCGCTTCACGACGGCGGACACGAAGTTGTCGCCGAAGCGGTAGGGGAGGAGCTCCGGGGATTCGAGGTCGAGGGCGACGAGATCCGCGTCGGCTCCGGGGGCGAGGCAACCCTTCGTCCCGCCGCGGCCCACGGCGAAGGCGGCGTTGGCCGTGACCGCGGCCAGGGCCTCGAGGGCGCCGAGTCCGAAGTCAAGGCACCCGAGCGTCATGATGAGAGGAAGGCTCTGCGTGGGACAGGAGCCGGGGTTGAAATCCGTCGCGAGGACGAGGGGGACGCCGGCTTCGCGGAAGCGGCCGGCAGGGGCGCGGCCGTCCAGGCGGAGGAAGATGGCTGTCCCCGGCAGGAGGACGGGCAGGACGCCCCGGGCGGCCATGCGGCGGACCCCCTCGTCGCTGGCGTGCACGAGATGGTCGGCGGTCACGGCGCCCATCTCCGCGGCGAGCTCTGCACCGCCCGTCCCGCGGATCTCGTCGGCGTGGATCCGGAGCCGGAGGCCGTGCCGCCGGGCCGCCTCGAGGATGGCACGCGACTCGGCGACGGTGAAGACGCCTTCCTCGCAGAACACATCGGCGAATTCGGCGAGGCCCTCCGCCGCCGCCCGCGGGATCATCTCCTCGATGACGAGGCGGACGTAGTCGTCCCTGCGCGTGGCGTACTCCTCGGGGATGTCGTGGGCGCCGAGGAGCGTCGGCACGATGTCGAGGGGATGGCGGGCAGCGACGCGCCGCAGGACGCGGAGGGATCGCAACTCGTCCTCGACGCTGAGTCCGTAGCCGCTCTTGGCCTCGATCGTCGTCGTGCCGTGGCGGAGAAATCGGTCGCAGACTTCCCCGAGCCTCGCGACGAGGGCGTCATCGTCCGCGCCGCGGAGGGCGCGCACGGAGGCGCGGATGCCTCCGCCCTCCCGGGCGATGTCCATGTAGCTCCGGCCGGCGTTTCGCGCATGGAACTCCGCGGGGCGCCAGCCGGCGAAGACGGGGTGCGTGTGCGCGTCCACGAAACCGGGGACCACGAGGCGTCTGCCGAGATCGACCGTGCGGGCGGCCCGGAACCGCGAGAGCATGGCGCCGCGATGCCCCGTCTCCACGATGCGGCCGCCGGAGACCGCGGCAGCGAGGTTCTCCTTCACGCCGGATGCCTCCGCGGCCGGCCTCGTGAGGGGTCCCTTCGCGCCCTCGGCGAAGGGCACCCAGGGGCCGCGGGAGACGATGAGCGTATCGACGGGGATCACGGCGGGATCATAGGGACGCGAACGACGTTACGGAAACGGCTTCCGGCAACGTCGGATCCGCGGCCGGCGCGACGGAAGTCATGAACCCGCCCGGCACGGAAAGCGGATCGCGCCCGGAAACCGGACTTTCTTCCACACGTCGTCCGCGCGGCGTAGACTCGACCGTCATTCCTGAGAGAGGCTTCCACATCATGTCGCGATGCCGTGCGTCCGCCGGCGGGCTCCTCCAGTGCCTCGCCATCCTGTTCGTCCTCGGTTCCGCCGTGAGGGCGCAGGTTCCCCCGGTTCCCGTGCCGCCGGAGAATCCGATCACGCCGGCCAAGGCGGTCCTCGGGAAGATCCTGTTCTGGGACGAGCAGCTCTCCAGCGACAACTCCGTCGCCTGCGGCACCTGCCACATCCCCGAGTCCGGGGGCGCGGATCCGCGGTCGGTCCTCGACGAGGCGGTCCATCCCGGCCCTGACGGCATCCTCCAGAGCCCGGACGACATCCGGGGCTCCATGGGGCTCGTCGCCTGCACGGCGTCCGGGGCGATGTTCGATGACGGCGTGTTCTTCCCGAAGCGCCAGGTGACCGGCCGCAAGGCGCCGGCCTTCATCGGCGCCCAGTGGTCCCCCGAGATCTTCTGGGACGGCCGCGCGCGCAGCACGTTCCTCGATCCGGCCACGGGCCTCCCCGCCATCGCCTCGGGCGGCGCCCTCGAGAACCAGTCCCTCGGGCCGCCCCTCTCGGGCGTCGAGATGGCGTTCCTTTCCCGCGACCTTGGCGACATCCTTGCGAAACTGCCCAACGTGAAGCCTCTCGGGCTCGCGTCCAACCTGCCCCCGGACGTGGCCGCGACCCTGGCGCTCATTCCCACCTACCCGCAGCTCTTCGCCCTCGCCTTCGGCACCCCCGAGATCACGGCGCGGCGCATCGCCTTCGCCATCGCCACCTACGAGCGCACGCTCGTCCCCGACCAGACGCCCTGGGACGCCTGGCAGGCCGGCAACACCGCCGCGCTGACGCCCGACCAGGTGGACGGCCTCAACCTGTTCATGTCGCCGAGCGTCAACTGCAACCAGTGCCACGTCCCGCCCCTCTTCACGGATCACACCTTCCGCAACATCGGGCTCCGGCCGGTGGCGGAGGACATCGGCCGGCAGGCCGTGACGCAGGACGTGGCCGACCGCGGGAAGTTCAAGGTGCCGACCCTGCGCAACTCGGGGCTCCGCATGCCCGTCTTCCACAACGGAAGCGGCGATTCCATGACCGAGGTCCTCTCCTTCTATGACGCGGGGGGGAACTTCTCGGAGAACCTCGATCCCCTCATCGTTCCCCTCAACCTGAGCCAGGTCGACCGGGCGAAGATCGCGGACTTCGTGGCCAACGCCCTCACGGACCCGCGCGTCGCGCTCGGCCTCCCGCCCTTCGACCGCCCGACTCTGCGCTCGGAGTTCCCGGCGAACCCGGTGTTCTACGGCCTCTCGACCGCGGGCACCGGCGGTTCCGCGCCGGCCTTCGTGACGTTCGCCCCCTCGAATCTCGGAAACGCCTTCTACACCTTCGGCGTCGCCGGCGGCATCGGCGGCAACCCGGCGCTCCTCGGCCTCAG
>CAYQRN010000129.1:0-12705 GCA_964419995.1 uncultured Planctomycetia bacterium | reverse complement strand
ACAGGGCCGGATGGGGCGTCCGGCAGGGCAGCCCGGGCCTCGAGGTCCGTCACAGCCAGAGCCGCGTTCTGACGGTCGAACCGGAAACGTGCGCGGGCGGCCAGCGCCCTGGCGGGATCCAGCTCCACGGCCCGGTCGAGGTCGTGAAGCGCCTCCTCCGGAGCCTCGAGCCGCTCGAGGACGCGGGCCCGGAGCAGGAGCGCGTGGACGAACTCGCCGTCGGCGGCGAGGGCCCGATCGAGGTCGGATCGCGCGCGCACGGGATCGCCGCGCCGCTCGGCCATGACGGCGCGGAGAAAGAGGGCGGCGGGGCCGGGATCGGGACTCTCGACAGCTACGGCCGTCTCGGCCACCTCGAGGGCGGCCTGCCGCTCGCCGAGGGCTGCGAAGGCGTGGGCCTTCATCCAGAGGCCCCAGAAGTGCGAGGGCTCCCGGTCGAGGAGCATCGTGTAGAAGCGGAGAGCGTCCCGGTGGGCGCCGAGGGAGTGGAGGAGCGCGCCAAGCAGGTAGGCCATCTCGGGCGACTCGGCGGCGTGGCGCCCGGCGACGGAAAGGAAGGATCGCGTGACGGCCGAGTCGTCCGGCGTGACCGCGGCGTCAAGATCCACCGTGGCGAGGACGGATCCCGTCGGCGACCGTTCGAGCGTCCGGGCGGCGAGACGGAGGACTTCGGTATCGAGCTCCGAGTCGAGGACGACGCCGCGGAGGGCGAGGGCTTCGCGGAACCGCCGGAGGGCGAGGGGGAGGTCCCGTCGCCGGAAGGCCGCGCCGGCCCGCAGGAACGTGGCCTCGAAGGCCTCGACCCCCGCAAGTCGCCGGGCAGCCGCCTCCGCCATGGCGTCGGCCCGCTCGAGCTCCCCGGCGCCGGCGCCCTGGTCGAAGACGATGAGGTGAGCCTCGCGGAGTCCGCGGAGGAGGGCCCGGCGGTCCACCGCGCGGCGGGCCGGCTCGAGGAGGTCGTGAAGGGGCGCGCCGCGAGCCAGCGCCCGGTCGATGACCCGGAGGGCGGAATCGGGGTCGCCGCCCTCGAGGAGGGCGGAGGCTTCGGCGCGGGCCGCAACGAAGAGGGCCTTCCTGTCGGAGCGGCGCGCGAGGAAGAGCAGGAGCGCCGTGGTGCCGGCCGCGAGGAGGAGGACGGCGAGGGCCGTCGGCACGGGGAATCTCCGTGCGAGGAGCCAGGCACGGGTGGCTCGACCCACGGGGCGGGCATGGATCGGGGCGAGATCGAGAAGTCGCCGCAGGTCGTCGGCGAAGTCAGCGGCGGTGGCGTAGCGCCGATCGGGGTCGCGCGCCATGGCCTTCAGGCAGACCGTCTCCACGTCCCTCGGGATGCGGGGATCGAGACGACGGAGGGGCACGGGGTCCCGGAGGAGGATCTGCCGGTAGATGGCCTCCCGCGAGTCGCCGCTGAAGGGGCGCTCGAGTGTCAGGAGCTCGTAGAGCGTCACCCCGAGGGAGTAGATGTCCGTGCGGGCATCGAGGGCGGAGCTGCGGCCCGTGATCTGCTCGGGCGACATGTAGACGGGAGTGCCCATGACGTCGCCCGTGGCCGTAAGCGCGGTCGCGTCGCCGGAAACGAATAGGGCGAGGCCGAAGTCGAGGACCACGGGCTCGCCTCCGGCCGTCACGATGATGTTGCCGGGTTTCACATCGCGATGGATGACGCCGCGGGAGTGGGCGTGGTGCAGCGCCCGCGCTGCCTTCTCCACGAGCGCGAGGTCGGAACGGAGATCGAGAGGGTGGCGGCGAAGGGCCTCGGGGCCCCCCGGGCGGGCCGTGACCCTGAGCGTGGTCTCGCCGTCATCGTCGACCTGCGAAACGAAACGGGATCCGGATGGCGGATCGCGGCGCTCTGCGATGCGACTCGAGAGAGTCGCGCCATCGATGAAGCGCATGGCGATGAAGGCGTATCCGCCGGCCTCCCCGGCCTGATAGACGGGGCAGATGCCGGGGTGGTCGAGCTGGGACGCGGCGCGGGCCTCGCGGAGGAAGCGCTCGAGGGCGCGGGGATCGCGGGCGCGGAGTCCCGGAAGGATCTTGAGAGCGACCTCGCGCGCGAGGGACACCTGTCTCGCGCGATAGACGATCCCCATGCCGCCGCGCCCGACCTCGCGGAGGATGTCGAAGTCGCCAAGCCTCCCCGAGGCGGAGCCGGCGGATGGACCTTCGAGGACCTGCCCGCTGCTCACGCCGAAACCCCCGATACCAGCGGAGCTATCGTCCGCCCGCGACGGGAACTTCAGGGGGGCGGCCTTCGAGGAGCGCCGAGATGCGGTCCCAGGCGGCCGTGTCGAAGCCGTTCGACCAGAGGATGACGGCTCGGCGGCGTCCCCGGACGCGGAGGATCCAGTGGTAGCCGGTCCAGGTGGAGTGACGTGCCGAGAGGATGTCGGCGAAGGGGAGCGAGAGGATCCGGCGGCGGGTCTCGACGCGGAGAGCCGCGGGCGTGAAGACCAGATGACCCATGCGCGGCCGGAACCAGACGAGATAGAGGAGGACGTTGAGGACGAGCCCGCCGAGCGTGAGCCCGAGGACGGTGAGGGGGTTCATGCCGCCCGAGACGAGCAGGGTCGCGGCGGCGACGGCGCCGGCAGCCAGGGAACCCCGGATCCAGTCCCTGTCGGCGAGACGCGCGTCCGCCTCGATGCGGATCGCCTCCCCGGCGCCTCGCACCGATGCTGGTGGGGCGGACGATTGCCTGGCGATGGACATGGTAGGCACCCCTGACTCCCGCCACTTCTTTCGGTCCTTCGCGGGGTCCGCCTTGAAGGGGCGGCGCCGCGTTGCCGGGGCCCGCGGGGCTCCGTAGACTGCGCGGAGCGTCCAGAGAGTCCCGATAGCCGCTCCGCAGCTCCCGAGGGGGTCCGCCGTGTTCAAGCTCGTGAGACGCCTGCTTCTGATTCCGGTGCTCCTGGTCGTGGCCGCCGTCGCTGCGTTGTTCTGGTCCGACAGCCTGCTCAAGAAGGGCGTCGAGGCCGGTGGCTCCGCGGCTCTCGGCGTCCGGACCACCGTGGGGAAGGCGAGCCTCGGCCTCCTCTCCGGCCACATCTCGCTTTCGGGGCTCAGCGTCGCCAATCCGACGGGCTTCAAGCCTTCGCCCCTCCTCGATGTGCCGGAGGCTTCGGCGAAGGTCTCCTTCGGCTCCGTGCTGAAGAGCGTCATCGAGGTGCCGCTCCTCGAGATCCGCGGGGCGCGTCTCCGGATCGAGCAGGGTCCCGGCGGATCCAATGTCGGCGCCGTCATGGATTACATGAAGGGGCGACCGGGCAGCGGGGGTTCGGACGGGAAGAAGCTCGTCATCCGGACCCTCCGGATCCTCGACACGACCGTCACCGCGGAAGTGGGCGCCCTCGGGCAGACCGTGGCGTCGAAGGAAATCACGATCCCGAAGATCGAGGTCGAAAACGTCGGCGAGGGCGGAGGCGGCGCGGTCGTCGCGGAGGTGGCCGCCACGGTCATGAGGGCGCTCCTCGATTCCGTCGCGCGGAACGGCGCCGGAATCCTGCCGGCGGACCTCACCACCGACATCGGGACGCGGCTCCAGGGCATCCTGGGATCCGGGCGGATCAAGGCCCTCGACGGGATTCCGGCGGACGCGAACCCCGCGGGCCGCGTCGTCGAGGGCCTCCGGGACGTCCTCGGCGGGAAGAAGAAGCCCTGACCCGACCCGTACAACGCCTCCGTCCGTGAAGGAATCCACCATGACACAGCAGTTCGTCCGCTTCGCCGTCTTCGGTCTTCTCATGGCCTCAGTGCTCATCGGCACCGGCTGCCAGTCGGCCCCCTACACCGGCCGGCGCCAGCTCCTCCTCATCAGCCAGGATCAGGAGAACGCGATGGGCCTCCAGGCGTATCAGGAGGTCGTGGCCACATCGAAGCTCACTGCCGACCGGACTCTCGCGGGCCGCGTCGAGGCCGTGGGCCGGCGTATCGCCGTGGCGGCGGATCGACCGGACTTCCAGTGGGAGTTCAAGGTCATCGCCGATCCGACCGTGAACGCCTTCTGCCTGCCGGGGGGCAAGGTCGCCTTCTACGAGGGGATCCTGCCGATCTGCGCCAGCGACGAGGGCATTGCCGTTGTCATGGGCCACGAGGTGGCCCACGCCCTCCTGCGGCACGGCGGCGAGAGGGTTTCCCAGAGCATCGTCGCACAGGGCGGGACCGAGATCGTGGCCGCGATCCTGGCCGGCAGGGACGCGTCGCTTCGCGATAAGGTCGCTTCGGCCCTCGGCGTGGGCGTGAACGTGGGCGTGCTTCTGCCCTGGGGACGCGACCAGGAGAGCGAGGCCGACCATGTGGGTCTCATCCTCATGGCCAAGGCCGGCTACGATCCGCGGGAGGCGCCCCGCTTCTGGCAGCGGATGGAGGCGGCCACCGGCGGCGAGGGACGGCCGCCTGAGTTCCTCTCGACGCACCCGAATCCCGAGACGCGGATCTCGCAGCTCAACGCCTGGATGGACGAGGCGCTGCGCCACTACGAGGACGCCCGCGCCGCCCGACGCTGATCCGGCGCCTCGACGTGCGGGATGGCGGCGGCCGGGGCGGCGCGCCGCCGCCCCGGCGCGGGCGACCCTACTGGATCGTGAGCTGGCAGCCCTGGGACAGCACGTACCCGTCGGGGTGGACGCTGTCGATGTGGATGGACTGGAGCGAGATCGTCGCGGGGATGAAGGGCGCGTTGAAGCCGATGGCGAAACCGCCGGGGAACGGGAGCAGCGCCGGTGCTGCTCCGCCGTTGAACCAGATCAGGACGGGTGCGAACGGATTGACGTTCAGGATCTGACCGTTCGGCGAGAGAAGCCCTCCGCCCGATGCCGGCACCAGCGGAGCCGCGGCGATGGCGGTCTCGAAGGGGAATCCGACGTTGGTGCTCGAGAACTGGATGAGCACGGGCGCTCCCTGGGCGACGGTCGTCACGGCGGGGACGGATGGCGTTCCGTTGAGCCCGTTGATCGTGAGCGTCGCGGCGGGGCTGTTCGTCTGGTAATCGTAGCCGGACTCGTCGGCGCCGACATCCGGGACGCCGCTCCGGATCTCCCCGTCGATGTCATCGACGACGCCGCTCGGCAGGGCGGACAGGTCGACGCATGGCGATGCCGGGTTGATGTGGAGATCGCCGCCGGCGGGGTTGACGAGCAGCGGGTCCGCCTCGATGGAGCTCGCGTCCCGCCCGCTGGCGGTCTGCCAGAGGGTGAAGTTCGCCGCCACGACGGAGCCGGCGGAGAAGGGGCCGCCCGACGTGTCGAAGTAGCAATTGGCGTCGAGGATGGCGGGCACGCCGTTCGTCCCGGCGGGGTTGTCGGGGAAGGAGTAGATCGGCCGCGCGGCGTTCGCGGTCTTCACGATGATGTTGTTGCTCACCTCCGAGAAGTGGCTGCCCGTGCCGCCGCTCACCAGGTCGCCGATGACGCAGAACCCGCTTCCCACGGCGGTGGAGACGTAGAAGGTGTTGTTGACGAGGCGGGAGAAGTCGTGCCGCCGGCCCGAGACGTAGCCGAAGCGCGCCGTCGTGCTGAACGCGCCGGCGTTCGTGAGCTGGAGGTTCCAGAAGAAGTTGTTCTCGACGAGCGTGTTCTGGGGACGCATCGAGTTGCCGTAGATGCACACGCCGCTGGCGCCGCAGTCGTGGATGCGGCAGCGGCGGATGACGGCGCCGAAGACCTGCCCATGGGAGGATTCGCTGTAGAGGCTCACGCCGTCGTAGGGAGCGTTCCGGATCTCGATCCCCTCGATCGTCACGTAGTCGGCCCCGTTCCAGAAGACGCCCATGGCGCGTCCGGTGGCATCGAAGACCGGCGATTCGCCCGATGCGGCGCGGAAGGTTACGCGGTTTGCCGCCGATGCGCCTGGCCATTGCTGGAGGCAGAGGACCGCGGTGCTCGGCGCCCAGCCGCCGCCCGTGTTGGCGGTCGTGAAGGGATGGGCCTCGTTGTAGGGGCCGGCGTCGTCGAAGATGTCGAACGTCACCGCGCCGCCCACGCCGTTGGCCACGAGGGCGTTCACGGCATCGAGAAGCGTGGCGTAGTTGCCGCCTCCCGTAGGATAGAGGGGGTTGATCGAGTAGCCTCCGGCGAGGGGCTGGGCCGCGCCGGTGGCGGAGAGGACGGCAGTGAGGACGAGGACGGTGGCGATGCGCATGGGGAGACTCCGATCCAGAGAACGGCAGATGCGAGGGGCGCTGCCGTGACAGGCGCGCCCGCCGACGACCGGCCGCCAGAATACCATCCGGTCGCTCCGGAAGAGAGGGAAACCCCGAGATCTCCCGGGGACGATGCGCGGCTCCGGAAGGTCAGATGGCTGCGGGACTTGACGCTTCTCGGGTTCCCGCCGCGGTGGTTTCGCCGTTCCGGAGCCCTGTCGGGCCTCAGAATCCGGACTTGAGCTTCGAGACCACCTTGCCGTTGGCGAAGGTGATCGTGATCTTCCGATCTCCGTCCGCCCAGACCTTGCCCCCCGCGGAGATACTGATGCCGCCGGCGCTGAGGCCGCCGCCACCCGAGTCGGACGGCTTCCCGAGGATGCTCTCGACCTCGGCCTCGGTCATGCCGTCCTTGATCTTGTCGAAGTTCGACTGGCTCACGCTGCTTCCGCAGGCGGCGAAGACCGTCACGACGAGGGCCATCGCGATGGCCGTGGACAGGACGCGCAGGATGCGGGACATGGGGTCTCCTTCACGGGGCGTCGCAGACTCGGGACGCGCCGATGGTCCCGCGGCGCACGACGGAAATCAACATCCCATTCCCGTCGCCCCGGCCCGCGCGTAGATTCCCGCCCGTGGATACGACCATCGTCTCGTTCGAAGGCTTCGGTGCCGTCGTGGAGGACCTGGGCCTCGCGGATCCCGCACGCGTCATCGCCTTCCGAGGAGATGCCGTGGTGGCGAACAACCGGAAGGCGCGCGTGGTGCGTTTCCGGCATGCCGCGCTCCCGGGCGAGGATCTCTTCCTCAAGTGGTACATCGCGACGACGCTTCGGGCCAAGTTCACGTCCACCTACCGCCCGAGCCGGGCGGAGCGGGAGTGCCGGGCGCTCAAGGCGATGCGAGCGCTCGGCGCCGATGCGGCGGAACCCGTGGCTTTCGGAGCCTTCCGGCGGTGGCGCGTCGTCGTGCTGTCGTTCCTCGTGACACGGGCCATCCCCGGAGCCGTTCCGCTCGAAGCCCTGCTGGCCGATCGCAGTGCGTTGCCGGGAGTCTGCCGGTCTTCCGCGGCGGACCGCGCCGCCGCCCGGGTGCTCGGCGGGACCGTCGGCCGCCTCCATCGCGGGGGCTTCCGCCACGGCGATCTCTACACCCGAAACGTTCTCGTGACCGTCGGAGAGGCCGCGCCCCGTTTCCACCTCATCGACGCCCCGTCCGGGGAGGTCGTTCCCGCGGGCCGGAAGGCGGAGCGCCTGCGGATCCACGACCTGGCCGCCATCGAGAAGGGTGCGAGACGCTTCGTCCCCCCCCGGATCCGTCTCGCGTTCTTCCGGGCGTATCTCGCCGCGGCGGGGCTGCCGCGGCGCGCGGAGGCGATACGCGGGGCGATCCTCGCCCGCGTGGAGGCGAAGACGGCGGAGAGCCGCCGCACCGAAGCGCGGCGTCGCTCCGACCCCGCGGCTGCGTCGAGGGCGGCGGACAGGGCCCGCCGCGAGCTTCGCCGCCTCGGCGCCGAGGGCTCCGGGTCGGCGCGGCAGGACTGACCGGGAGTCACCGCGGCAGGCGCAGATTCCGCCAGAGCGTCCAGGGACCGCTGTCTGCCGCGAAGATCGTGCGGGCCTCGATCTCCGCCGCGACGGGCCGCGGTGCGGCGCCCCGGAGAGCGAAATGGCTGAAGGGTGCGCCATGGACCGCGTAGAGGAACCGATCGGGGTCGTACTCGCCGGGGACCGGCGGACGGACGTGCAAGCGGAGGCGGACGGGGATTGCGGGCGTCGCGAAGATATGGGGGAAGAGGCCGCCGCCGGCCCGGATCGTGAGCCAGGCCGCGTCGTGGAGGTGGGGATCGAAGAAAGTGGCGTCGAGCTCGGGGGAGTCGGGGTCGAAGACGAGGGGAAGGACCGCCGCCCGCTGCGGAAGAGCGGCCGAGAGGGGAAGGATGTCCGCCGTTTCGGCGGAGATGCGGAACTGGCGCACGACAGCGAGGCCGAGCAGGAACGCCGCGCCCGCGGCGAGGAGGACCGATGCGCTCCGCCGCGGCGCGCCGAGTGTTCCGATCACGGTGGCGGCGAGGAGGCCTGCCGCAGCGGCGTAGCGCAGGTTCAGGTAGTGGTAGTCGCCGAAGGAGAAGGGGAGTGCGAAGATCGCCACGAGGGTGAGGAGGAGGGCGAGGGCGGCGGCGCGACGGAGACTCCGGTCCGCGATGGAGCGGCCGTGGAGCGCGAGGGCCGCGCCTCCGAGGACGAGCCCCGTCGCCGCGAGGGATGCGACGTGAGGTCCGCCGCGCAGGTCGAGACCGTTCGCGGGGCAGACGAGGAACCCGAGCGTCTCGAGGGGCGGAAGCCATCGGGGCCGGAGCCCGCCGCTCAGGGAGGGCCGGGAAGCGCCGCCGGGGATGAGGAGAGCCCAGGCGGCGATGGCGACGAGGGGAAGCAGCGCGAGGATCGCGAGGGGCATGCGGCGTCCGCGGGTCCCGAGGGCCTGGAGGAGCGCGAGGCCGCCGAACAGGGCGGCCCCCGCCGGGTGCGTGAAGAAGAGCGCGGCCTGAAGACAGAGGATGCGCACGAGACGCATCGGAGCCGCTCCGTCCCGGGCGATGTCGCGGTGGACGAGAAGCGCGAGGAGCGCGATGGGCGTCGCGAAGAGGAAATCGACGAATCCGAGGAACCAGATCTGCTGGAGCGCGAGGGGGAAGAGGAGCAGGAGCCCCGTGGGAGCGGTGCCGGCCGCGAGACGGCGTCGCAGCGCGAGAACGAGGGCGAGGATGAGGATCGGGAATGCGGACAGGGAGATCCGGCCGGCCGTCTCGATGGGGAAGGCGCGATGGAGCGTCACCGTGAGGAGGGCGAACGCCGAGTAGGGACCCGGGCGCAGTTGTCCCTCGTAGAGGCCGTCATAGCCGGTGGTCCCGTCACCGACCGTCGCGAGGATGTGAGCCGTGAGCAGATGCTGGGGGTAGTCCTGGAGGGCAGGAAAGCGGCAGGCCCAGAGCGGCAGGAGGCTCGCGGCGGTGAAGAGGAGAGCGAGCGCGCGGAAGGCCATCCGTGATCCGGAGACAGGGTGCGGATCCCGCGGCCCCCGTGGGTCCGGCGCGCGCCGCCATCGGACATCCGGCCCCGGGGGCAGTGACGACTCGGAGGATCATAGCAGCGCGAGGGCGGGGCGGCACTTCGCCGGGCGCCGGCCTGCCTCCCGCCGGCCCGGGCGGCTCAGTAGCGGATGATCATCCGGATCGGCAGGTAGAGGATCGCCGCGATGAACGCGGTGACGGGGATCGTCAGGATCCAGGCCCAGACGACCTGGCCGGCGACCCCCCACTTGACGGCGCGGATGCCCCGGGTCGAGCCCACGCCGACGATGGCCCCGGTGATCGTGTGGGTCGTGCTGACGGGGATCCTGAGCCAGGTGGCGAGGAACAGCGTCGCCGCCCCGGCGGTCTCCGCGCAGAAGCCGTGGACGGGCTGGAGCGAACAGATCCTCTGGCCCATGGTCCGCACGATGCGCCATCCACCGGCCATCGTGCCGAGCGCCATTGCCGCGTGGCACGAGAGCACGACCCAGAGCGGCACCGCGGCGTGGGGATCGTGAAGACGGCCGGCGATGAGGAGGGCAAGGATGATGCCCATGGTCTTCTGGGCGTCGTTGCCGCCGTGCCCGAGGCTGTAGGCGGCCGCGGAGACGAGCTGGAGCTTGCGGAATGTGCCGCTCACCCGTGCCGGAGACGCCCGGCGGAAGAGCCAGGACACGATGACGATGAACACGATCCCCATGACGAGGCCGATGACCGGCGCGAGGACGATGAAGACGCTGATCTTGATGAGCCCCGCGGGGACCAGCATGGTGGCGCCCCCCTTCATCACGGCGGCGCCGGCGAAACCGCCCACGAGGGCATGGGACGAGCTCGATGGGATTCCGAACCACCAGGTGATCAGATTCCAGGCGATGGCCGCGATGAGTCCGGCGGTGACGACGGCCACCGTGACGCGCGTGTGGTCCACCGTGCCCTTGCCGATGGTCGCCGCGACGCCGAGATCGAAGATCAGGAAGGCGATGAAGTTGAAGAAGGCCGCCCAGGCGACGGCCGCGCGGGGGGAGAGGACGCGGGTGGAGACGATCGTCGCGATGGAGTTGGCCGCGTCGTGGAAACCGTTGATGTAGTCGAAGATCAGCGCGAGGGCGATGACGGCGCAGATGAGAAGGAAGGGTGCTTCAGGCATTCTTGAGGATGATGCCTTCGATGACGTTGGCCACGTCCTCGCACCGGTCCGACGCCGCCTCGAGGTCCTGGTAGATGTCCTTCCACTTGATGACGAGGATCGTGTCGGTGGCCCCCTCGAAGAGCGATGCGAGGGCGTGCTGCTCGATCCGGTCGCCCTCGTTCTCCTGGGTGTGGATGTCGATGCAGCGCCGGATCAGCGCGTCGGTCCGCTTCATCTGCCGCATCTGCGGCAGCAGCTCCGCGATGATCCTCGTCGCCTCGACGAGGACGCGGCCGAGGGCGATGGCGTCGTCCGTCACCGCGGTGATCCGGTAGAGGCCGAGGCGCGTCGCGGCGGCGTCGATGTGGTCGAGGATGTCGTCGATGCGGCAGATCAGCTCGTGGATGTCCTCGCGGTCGAGCGGCGTGATGAAGGTCTGATTCAGCCGCTCGATCGTGTCGTGGGTGATCCGGTCGCCCTCGTGCTCGAGGGCCCGGATCTTCGCCGTCTTCATCTCCGTATCACGGTAGTCGACGAGGAGGTCGAGAAGCGCGAGGGCGCCGGTATGGGCGTTCTTGGCCGCCTCCTCGAAGAGGCTGAAGAAGACCCGGTCGCGGGGGATCAGGCTGAACATGGCGGCCGATTAAGTGGAAGTTAAGACCGGAAGTCAAGCAGCCGGAACGGCGTGCCGGCGGGCACGGTCCCGGGGCTGCTCAGACGGGACCGACCGCGGATCGGCGGAAGAGGACCAGGTGCTCGCGGCGCGAACGTCCCCGGAAGATCCGCCGGAGCGCGGCGTGATGCGGCGGGCGCTCCGCGGATGCGGCGGCGATCCGCTCGAGTCCCGTTTCCGCGGTGGCCGCGATGAGGGCCTCAAGCGCGTCCTCGGGGCGCGCGTCCACGACGCCGTCGCCGGTGACGATGGCGGCGTGGCCGCCGGGGCGGAGCTTCCGGCCGATGGCGCGAAGCCATCGCTCGCGGGCCTCCGCGAAGGCCGGCGTGGCGCCAGCGGCCGACGGCGCCCGCCTCCCGATCTGCCCGCGCCGGAGATCCGCCCGCGGGAGGTCGAGCCAGCGGAACCGGACGTCGTGGAGACCCTCGTAGTCGTAGACGCCCGGATAGGGGGGAGAAGTGAGGACGAGGGCGAAATCGCCTCCCGCCGCCGGCGGTGGCGCGACGGCGTCCCCCTCGAGCACGAGGGGCTCCGGCGTGCCGGGTGGCGTGCCGAGGGCGAGGTCGTGGAGCCCCCGGGCGAGTTCTCCGGCGCGATCCGCGAAGTGGCGGGAAGGAAAACCCCGGCCGAAGGCGCGCGGCGGACGGTCCTCTCCTCCCGCGCCCGCGAGGAGCTTGACGAGGATCGAGGAGAGGCAGAGCCGCAGCGCGAGGCCGACGCCGTCCTCCGGCCGGCGGAGGACGAGATCGCGGATCGTGAAGAGCTCGAGGGCGACGTGGGGCGCGAAGCGGCGGAACTCGGGGGGAGCCCACGGCGGCAGGGGAGGCCGCAGGCCCGCCTTCGCGGCGCGGGAGGATTCCTCGGCGATGGCGCGGGCCTCTTCGGCGAGCCGTTGTCGGTCCGCGGGCGTGAGGACATCGGTGCGCACGCGGGAAAGGCGTGTCGCCAGCGGGCTCAGATCGATTCCCACCGCGGCGCGTCCGAGTGCCCGGGCTTCGACGAGCACGGTTCCGCTGCCGCAGAAGGGATCGAGGACGCGGTCGCCCGGAGCCGACCACCGGGCGATGACGCGCCGGCAGAGGGATGCGGGGATGCGCCCTGCATAGGCGTGGAACCCGTGTGTGAGCGCGCGGTCGAGGGAGGGATCCCGGGCGAAGGCCTCGGCGAGGACTGCCGCCGCCTCCGGATCTCCGGTGGTCGTCGTCGCGCCGCTCCAGGTCGAGAAGGGTCGCTTCTGCTCCCGTGCCATGGGGCGCCATGATGCCGCGCTCCCCGCCGCGGATCACGTGCGGCTCGCGCCAGCGACTCCGCATGTTGCCGGTGGCGTGTTCCTCAACGAGCTGAGGGCAGAGAGACTTAGGGCGGGAGGCGGGTCCTGAGCAGATTCGCAGATAGAACCTCCTTGCATGTTGCCCCGAGTTCTGAGGCGGCCACATGATGTCCGACGCGCTTGGTCGGTATAGCCGATCCAAGATGTCCGTTCAGGAGCGTGCCGGGCGCTCCCGCCTTCTCGACGCCGCTCCACTTCGTCGGGCTCTGCTGCGCGCCACCACGCCGCTCGT
This sequence comes from uncultured Planctomycetia bacterium, assembly GCA_964419995.1. Classification (GTDB taxonomy): domain Bacteria; phylum Planctomycetota; family CAYQRN01; genus CAYQRN01. Next base: position 132 of record CAYQRN010000129.1, on the reverse strand, counting down.
TCGTCTTGTTCACCATGGGTGGAACTGTAGAAGCAACTCGCAGCCACTTCGACAGCGTGCTCTGCGCTACGCCCACATCCTTGCCCAGAGCGGCAGCGCTGATCGCTCCTGGACCGGCAAGCCGCTCGACCA
>CAYQRN010000128.1:0-12710 GCA_964419995.1 uncultured Planctomycetia bacterium | reverse complement strand
GGCGGGTCCGGAAATCCGCGCCGCGCCGCGCCGCGGCCGCGGCCGCGAAGCGACCCGCGGCGCAGCGCCGCCCCGCGCCGGCCTCGAAGCGCGCCACCCGGGCTCGTGCGCGCCGCCCCTCGGCCAGGAGGCGCTGACGTGGAGCGCGCCGCCGCCCCGGGCCCCGCGGACCGCCCCGCGCGGGCCCTCGACGCCATCTTCCGTCCCCGCTCCGTGGCCGTCATCGGCGCGTCGCGCCGCCGCGGCTCCATCGGCGGCGAGATCTTCCACAACCTCCTCACCAGCGGCTTCACGGGGACCGTCTACCCGGTGAATCCCGGCACGGACGTCATCCAGGCCGTTCGCGCGTTTCCGCGCGTCGAGGACATTCCCGGACCCGTGGACCTCGCCGTCATCGTCGTGCCGAAGGCCGCCGTCCGCGCAGCCGTCGAGGCCTGCGGCCGCAAGGGTGTGCGGGGACTCATCATCATCTCCGCCGGATTCGGAGAGACGGGGCCCGAGGGTCGCGCCCTCGAGCAGGAGTGCCTCGCCATCGCCCGGCGCCACGGCATGCGCATGGTGGGGCCGAACTGCCTCGGCGTCATCAACACGGACCCCTCCGTCGGCCTCAACGCCACCTTCGCCCCCACCTGGCCGCCTCACGGCGCCGTGGCCTTCTCGTCCCAGTCCGGCGCCCTCGGCCTCGCCATCCTCGATCTCGCCCGGGATCTCGGCCTCGGCGTCACGCAGTTCGTGAGCGTCGGGAACAAGGCCGACGTCTCGGGCAACGACCTCATCGAATACTGGGAGGACGACCCCGCTACGAAGGTCATCCTCCTCTACCTCGAGAGCTTCGGAAACCCGCGGAACTTCATGCGGATCGCCGGGCGCGCCTCGCGGAAGAAGCCCATCGTGGCCGTGAAGAGCGGCCGGACGGAGGCGGGAGCCCGGGCCGCCAGCTCCCACACGGGGGCCATGGCGGGGCTCGACGTCGCCGTGGACGCCATCCTCGGCCAGGCGGGGGTCATCCGCACCGACACGATCGAGGAGCTCTTCGACGTGGCGATGCTTCTCGCCAACCAGCCGGCTCCTCTGGGCCCCAACGTGGCGATCCTCACGAACGCCGGCGGACCGGGCATCATGGCCTCCGACGCCTGCGAGAGCCGCGGCCTCCGCGTGCCATCCCTCCTGCCCGCCACCGAGGCCGCGCTCCGGGCCTTCCTGCCCCCCGAGGCGTCCGTCCGCAACCCCGTGGACATGATCGCCAGCGCCCCGGCGGACGCCTTCGCACGCGCCTTGCCGATCCTGCTCGGCGACGCCTCGATCCACGCCGTGATCGTGCTCTTCGTGCCGCCCGTCGTCACGGAGGCTGCGGCCGTGGCAGAGGCCATCCGCTGCGGTACGCACGGCTCGGGGAAGCCCGTGCTCACCTGCTTCCTCGGCACGCACGGCATTCCTGAGGCCCTTTCCTCCCTGCGCGAGGGACGTTTCCCCTCCTACCGTTTCCCCGAGGCCGCGGCCAAGGCCCTCTCGAAGGCCGTGCAGTACGGGAACTGGCTCCGTCGCACGGAGGCGCCGGAGCCCGATCTCGCCGACTGCTGCACGGACCGGGCGAGGAGCGTCGCCAGCGCGGCCCTCGATGCCCTCGGACCGGGCGGCACGCGGACGTGGCTCGATCCCGGCGCCGTGCGCGACGTGCTCGGCGCCTGCGGGATCGCCATGCCGCGCTCCCGCACCGCCACCACCGCCGAGGAGGCGGCCCGCGCCGCCTCCTATCTCGGGTTTCCGGTGGCCCTGAAGCTCATGTCGCGCACGATCACCCACAAGTCCGACGTGGGCGGCGTCGCCCTGAATCTCCGGGACATGGACGCCGTGCGGCGGGCCTTCGACGACATGCGCCGCCGTCTCGAGGATCTCGCCAGGGGCCGGGAAATGGACGGCGTGCTCGTCCAGGAGATGCTCACGGACGGCGTCGAGACCTTCGTGGGCGTGGCGTCGGACCCCGTCTTCGGACGGCTCATCGGATTCGGCATCGGCGGCGTGAACGTCGAGGTCTGGAAGGACGTGGCCTTCCGCGTGAACCCGATCACGATGACGGATGCCGTGGAGATGCTCTCGGCCATCCGCGGCGCCCGTCTTCTCGACGGATTCCGCGGAAGGCCGGCGGCGGACCGCCGCGCCCTCGCGGAGTTGCTCATGCGCGTGAGCCGGCTTGCGGAGGCAGTCCCCGAGATCGTCGAACTCGACGTCAATCCGCTCCTCGCGCGACAGCCCGGACGCGGGGTCGTGGCCCTCGACGCGCGCATCGCCGTCCAGCGGACCTGAGCACGGCGGGGGGGGCGCGGAGGGCTCACGCCCGAACCACGCCTCAGCAGCGCAGCCGCGCGATCATCGCCTCGAGCTCTCCGGCGAGACCCGCAAGCTCCCGCGCCGAGGCTTCGGCCCTGCCGGCCGCCCCGGCGGTGGCCTCCGCGGATCCGGCCACGTCGCCGGCGTTCTTCGCGATGCGTGCGGCGCCGGCGGCGGCGTCGCTCACGGCGCTCCCGATCTCGCCCGCCGACTTCACCTGGTCCGCCACGGCCGTCTCCATGGCGCCATGCAGCTCGCCGAGATCCCGGATGACGTGCTCGATCTCCCCGATGTCGGCCATGGCCTTCTCGGATTCGGCATTGACGGCCTCGATGCCCCGGCGGATCTCATCGGCCGCCGTGGACGTCTGCCGCGCCAGGTCCTTGACCTCATTGGCCACGATGCCGAAGCCGCGCCCCGATTCCCCAGCCCGCGCCGCCTCGATGGTGGCGTTGAGGGCCAGGAGATTCGTCTGGGTCGCGATGGCGCTCACGGATTTCACGATGCGGCCGATGTCCTCGATGCTCGCACGGAGCCGTGTGAGGGTGGCGGCCGTGGACGCGGCGGCGCTCGACGCCGAGCCCACCCGCTTCGTGAGCTCGGTGGAGGTTCGCGAGACGTCCGCCGCCCGGGCGGCCACGTACTCCGCAACGTCGCCGGCGCCGTGGGCGCTCGTGGCGACTTCCACGGCCGCGGAGGAGATGGCGCCGGCCTGGGACGACGACGTCCGGACGCCGGTGGCCACCTCGCGGCTCGCTTCGGCCACGACGCGGGAGGCGCCGGTCAGACCCTCCGTGACCCGCGCGAAGACGGCCACGGCTTCCTGGAGTCGCCCGGCGGCGGCGTTGACGGCGTTGCGGAGGCGACCGAAGTCCCCGGGATAGTCCGCGGCGACACGGGCACAGGGGTCCGCCGCCGCCAGGGTCTCGAGCGTGCCCGAGGCGGCCGCAACAGGCGCCGCGATGGCGTCCACGAGAGCGTTGAGCTCCTCGCAGGCCGCGCGGAAGGCCCCTTGGAACGGCGCCGTGTCGATGCGGTCGGCGAGGCGGCCCGCCCGGACCGAGGCGCTCTGGCGCGAGACGCCGACGTGAAGCGCCTTCAGGACGGTCACAGTCTCGTTCACGGCGCGCACCATCCGCCCGATCTCGCCGCGGGACTGGGACGGGCTCATGTGGCCGAGTTCGCCGGCGGCCACGCCCTCGAGAACTTCGACGGTCCGCCGCACGGGTCGGGAGACGGTGCGCGCGATGAGGATGGACACGGCCGCCACCGCGGCGGCCGCCGCGGCGACGATGGCGAGGACGAAGCGCCCGAGGCGCGTCGCGGCCGCGCGGGCGTCGGCCTCGTCGACCCGCGCGAGGAGGACCCATCCGAGGCCCGGAACGTCGAAGGCGCCCCGGGAGGCGGCAAAGCCGTTCACCTGGGGAATGTGGCGGCGGCGGTGCTCCTCCACGGTGAAGCCCCGCTCGCCCAGCATGCCGCGGCGGGCCGCCTCCACGCCGAGACTCGCGAGGTTGACGCTGAGCACGGCTTTCGGATCGGCGTCGCGGAGGAGGAGTCCCGACCGGGAGATGAGGTCGATGCGACCGGGCATCCCCTGGCGCGCCAGGGCCGACTCCGTCTCCTCGAGGATCGGCCCGGCGAGGCGATCGAAGGAGACGATGCTGCACCAGAGGCGCCGCACGGCGCCGGTCTCGTCGTGGATGGGCGCCGCGACGCGGATCGAGAGGAGGCCGCGCCCGTGGAGCTCGCGGGCGAGGGGATCGAGCGCCGCCTCCGCAATCACGGGCCCGCCGTCCCCCATGCCGCCGGCAGCCTTCTCGAACCAGGCGTCGCGGGGGAGAGTCCGCCCGATGAGTCGTGCCGTATCGAGCTTCGTTCCGTCGGAGCTCACGGTGTTGGCGCCGAGGATCCGTCCTTCGAGATCCGTGACGAAGAGAAGATCGTAGACGCGGTAGGAGACCACGAAGAGATCGGCGGCGGCGGCGATGGAGGCGGCATCGCCCCGGGCGCCCGGGTGGGCGGCGAAGACGCGGGCGTCCGCCTGACGTTCGAAGAGGCTGCGGTCGATCTTGTCGATGGCGTCCGACGCGATGGCCGCCAGGGTGCCGCCCGTCCGCCGCGTGAGCGTGTCGCTGAATTGGACCCAGGCGAGGACGCCGAGCAGCATGAGGGGCGCGAGCCCGACTCCGAGGAGCGAGATGAAGAGGCGCGCCGAGAGGTCGAGGGAGCGGGGCTTCAATGCAGGGTTCTTCCCGGGGTGAGCCAGGACGAAACCCGCCCCGGGGGGCCCGTGCACGCGGCTGCGGCGCGGCGGGTCGGAGAATCGTTGGTGATTCTCTGTTCGGATGGCCGTCGTCCCGACTTGAGGCGCTGGGCGACGGCGGCGGGGCGGCGTGCCGCGGGGGGCTCCGCGGCACGCCGGAGGTCACGGCAGGATCAGTTGATGAGGAGATCGAGGGCGTTCGTCACCCCCACGAACGCCCCGGAGCCCGCGTCGGACAGCACGGCCTGGAGCCCGACGTGCGTTCCGATGAGCCCCGGGAGCGGGTAGATCGGGAAGAGGATCGACGTCGCCCCGCCGGGGCCCGTGGGGATCGGGCCGGTCGGCGTGAATCCGCCCGCGATGAGGATGAGCATCGAGGGAAGGTCGAGATAGACGAGGCACCCGTTTGCGAGCGGCGTGGGCACGGCGGCCAGCCCCACGGACGCGAATAGCCATGTGGGGGCAAACGGCGGCGCTTGGGTCACATCCACGAAGAAGCCGACGTTGCCGAAGCTCGGAAGCTGCGTGGACGAGAGGATCGGCGGCGCGGCCCCGATCGCGCCGCAGCCCTGCCCCACCGGCGTGACCGAGGGCAACGCCGGCGAGCACGCGCTGAAGTCGAGCTGCATCTTGAGACCGGTGGCAGAGTTGCAGGTCGTGCTCGCGGGCGCCTGCCAGCCGGCCGAGTAGCTGCGGCTCGGTTCGGTGGCCGAGCGATAGCAGCTCCCGGACCAGCTCGACGCCGAAGCGATCGTCGAGTTCTGGAACGTGATGAAGAAGGCGATGTCGTTGTTCTGGTTCCAGCAGAATGAGGTTCCGCCGCCGGCGGCGAAGCCGAGGGGAGACCACGTGTACTGGGTGGCATTCCAGGAGAAGGGACCCTGCACCGCCGAGTCATGGATGATCGTGAGGTCGAGGAAGCTCCCGATGGACCCGCCCGACGGGAACGTGAAGGGGCAGGGAAGCGGCGTCGGGACGTGGCCGACGGCGACGATGCAGTTCGGGGCCGACCAGGTTCCGGTGCCGCAGGGGGCGAACCAGACCTCGTCGAGCTTCGTGGCCGCGGCATTGAGGTACGAGGCTGGGACCCTGGCGGCGTAGGTGTAGCCCGGCGCGAATGATGCGCTGCTTCCAAAGGGGATCACGTTGCAGGCCGCTCCCGCAGCCGGATTGTTGTCCGGCACGAAGACGGACACCTGGGCAACGGCGGAGACCGCCGCGAGGGCGAGGGCGAGGGACAGGCAGACGGCTTTCATCATCTCTCCTTCGTGAGAGGACTCATGCGACCAGCGGGCATTAGACCGAATGGCGGATAGACTTGTCAACAAGGTCCCGGCGCTCGCGCGGGTGGGGCGGATGCGACTCACTCGGGCGGCTCGGCCCGGGCACGACGGGCCTCGATGAGGCGCTTCATCGTCTCCTCGCAGGGAGGGCAGATTCCGTGGGTGAGGCCTAACGGGCGACCCTGGGTGAAGATCCCGAGCCGACCGACGGCCTCGTCGAGCTCGCACCAGGTTCCGGTTTCGTCGACGTGGATCCTCTTGCACCAACCGCAAGCCCGGACAAGAGATGAGCCCTCCGCCCGCGGGGCGAAGTCCGGAACGGGCCCCTTCACGGGCTCCATGGCGCGCATCGTCGTCGTGAAACGAACGTTGCCGGAGGGAACGGCCGCGATCTCCATGGTGAGCGTGCGGCGCCGGTCGGGCGCGTCGCAGCGGAACGGGAAGCGCAGCGTCCGGCCCCTCCGGGCGGCGGCAACGGCATCGCGGTAGATCTGGATCGTCGTCGGGTCGGAGATGGAGTCCCAGAGCCTTCGCCCGAGGATCCCGGGCGCGAGGAAGGCCCCGCCGCCGTTGCCGGAGGCGAAGATGTTCCACGCCTCGTCGACGGCCACGATCCGGTCGCTGCCGTCGATCTCGTAGTTGAGGGAGTCGCCGATGTTCCTCATTCCAGGGACATTCTGTGAGAGAGGGCGAGGTCCCCCTTCTACCGCCCGGTCGGTCCGGCCTTTCGCTCCGCCCTCGAACATGGCACGTTCCGGCAGAGAGAGAGGATTCCTCGGATCCCGTTGCCTGACCGCCGGCCGACGGCTCCGGGAGCCGCCGACGATGCCCCCCACGACGCCTCGACTCCCACCCCGCCCCCCGCCGGCGTCGCCCCTCGCGCCGGCCTCCGCCACCCGGGCCTTCTGCATGCTCTTCGGGATCGTCTTGGGTTCCGCCTGCGGCACCACGGAGAAGCCGGTTCGAACAGCCAGTCGCCCCGCGCCCGCAACGCCGGCATCGCGCCCGGCGACGGCTCGGGCAGCCTCACGACCCGCGCCGCGGACGCCACGCCCCCCCCGCTTCCGCTTCGTCGACACGGCGGCGGCGGCGGGACTTTACCGTCCCCTCCTCGCGGGCCGCCCAACCAAGGACCATCTGCTCGACTCGTCCGGCTCGGGCTGCGCCTTCCTCGACTACGACCTCGACGGCTGCCTCGACATCTACCTCCTCGACGGCTTCAGGCTCTCGGGGAACCAACTCGTCGAGCGGGGCCGGAACTCCCTCTGGCGCGGCCGCGGGGACGGCACCTTCGAGGACGTCACGGACGCCGCCTGCGCCGGCGGCGAGGGCGACTGGGCCCAGGGCGTGGCCGTGGCCGACGTGGACCTCGACGGCCACCCCGACATCCTCGTCACGTGCTTTGGCCGGAACGTCCTCCTTCGCAACCGCGGCGACGGCACCTTCGAGAACATCGCGGCGGCGGCGGGCATCGAATCCCCGGGCTGGAACACGGGGGCGGCCTTCTTCGATGCGGACCTCGACGGCGACCTCGACCTCTACGTCGCGAAATACGTGGACTGCACCCTCGAGGACGTCCTTTGCGCCCGGCGTACGGCCCGCTGGAAGGAGGTGGAGAAGGTGGCGGCCGGTCCGTCCGGCCTCCGCGGCGCCGCAGACGTCTTCTTCCTGAACGAGAGCGGCGTCTTCAGCGATGCCACGGCGGCCGCCGGCCTCACGGACCGGTACCGCGCCTTCGGCTTCGCCGTGCGGGCGTTCGACGCGGATTCCGACGGCGACCTCGACGTCTTCGTCGCCAACGACTCGAACCCCAACTACCTCTATCTGAACCAGGGGGGCGGGCGCTTCGAGGAGGCGGGCATCGCGGCCGGAGTGGCGTTCTCGGCCCGGGGCGTCGCCCAGGCATCCATGGGGGTCGCCACGGGCGACATGGATGGCGACGGCCTCGTCGATCTCTTCGTCACCAACTTCTCGGAGGACCAGCACACCCTCTTTCTGGCGCTCGGCCGGGGCCTCTTCGAGGATGCCAGCGAGCGCACGGGCATCGCCCGCGCCACGTTCCTGCCCCTCTCCTGGGGAACGGCGGCTGCCGACCTCGACAGCGACGGCGACCTCGATCTCGTCATCGCGAGCGGCCACATCTATCCCCAAGTCGATGACCAGTCCCGCTTCGGCGTCCGGTACGAGGAGCCGCTCATGCTCCTCGAGAACGAGGGCGGCCTTCGCTTCCGCAACGTGACGGACGACGCCGGCCCCGGCTTCGCCATCCCCCGCTCGGCCCGCGGCCTCGCCGCCGGCGACGTGGACGGCGATGGCGACCTCGACCTCCTCGTCACCTGCCTCGACCGGCCGCCGCTCCTCCTCCGCAACGACTCGCCCCAGGGCCGCTGGCTCCGCGTCGCCGTCGTCTCGCCGCCCGGCGCCCCCTCCCAACTGGGCGCGCGGGTGACCGTGGAAGCCGGCGGCCGCACCTACGTCCGCGACGTCGCAAGCGGCGACTCCTACCTCTCCGCCCACGATCCCCGCCTCCACTTCGGGCTCGGAGAGGCCGCCATGGCCGACCGCATCACGGCCCGCTTCTCGGACGGCATCACTCGGTCCCTCGAGTCCGTCCCCGCCGGCTCCACGGTCACGATCACGCGCTGACGCCCCGGGATGGACGCCCCTTCCTCCGCCGGATACGATGGAATCCGAGGGGCCTCCGCATGCGCTATTGCGACCACGGACCCGACGCCTGCCCCGGCGATGATCTCCCTCCCTGTTCCGCGATCCTGCGGGGCGAGGAGGGGCAGCGCCTCCGCGCCCTCGCCACGCGGCTCCTCCCTCGGGCCGGCGCCGCCGCCCTGGCCTTCCACGAGTCGGTCCGCCACCGTTGCGGCGAGGCGGCGCTTCCCCGCGAAGGCGAGGTCTCCGATCTTCTCGCCCGCGCCGCGGCGGGAGATCCCGCCGCCATCGCCATCACGTTCATCGCCGAGGGCCGCCGCCTCTCCCGCGCCGGGGTGCCCCTCCAGTCCGTGATCCTGCGGGCGCACCTCTTCTCCGAGGCCTGCGCGGACACCCTCGCCTCCATGGCCGCCGACCCGCTGGCCCTCCTCGACGCGCGAGCCTCTCTCGACCGGCTCTGCCACGTCCGCGTCACCCTCGAGGCCTGCGCCTACCTCGCGCGGGGCGCTCCGCCCCGGGAGCCGGAGGCGATCTGCTCAGCCTCCGACCGCGCCCGTTGCTCCGCCGCCGCCGAATCGCCCTCGCCCTTCGCCGGCCGCACCTTCCACGGCCTCGCCGGCGCATCGCCGCCCATGCGCCGCCTCTTCGCCGAGATCGAGCTGGCCGCCCGCGAGGCGGAGACCGTTCTCATCGTTGGCGAGAGCGGCACGGGCAAGGAGCTGGTCGCCCGGGCCATCCATGCCCGGAGCGGCGACGACGCGGCGCGCTTCGTGACAGTACGCTGCGCAGCGCTCCCCCGCGACGACGGCGGGAACAGCCTCTCCGGCCGCAGCCATGGCGCCGCCGATCCCGCTTCCACGGGTTCGGCCGGCCCCGTGCAGGCCGTCACGGGAGGCACGCTCTTCCTCGACGAGATCTCCGAGCTTCCCCCCGAGGCCCAGACGCGTCTCCTCCACCTGATCCAGGAGCGCCCGCTCCGAACGTCCGGCCACGCCGCCGGCATGTCGTCGCCTCTGCGCATCGTGGCCTCCACCACCCGACCCCTTGCCTCGCTCCTCCCTTCGTCCCGTCTCCGTCGCGACCTCTTCCATCGCCTCCAACGATTCGTCATCGAGGTTCCGCCGCTCCGCGACCGTCTCGAGGATCTCCCTCTCCTCGCCGATCACTTCGTCGCCCTTCACCGGAGCTACTCGGAGCCCCTCCGCGCCCTGCATCCCGCGGCTCTCGAACACCTCGCCCTGCACACCTGGCCCGGCAACGTGCGCGAGTTCGAGAACGTCATCCTCGCCGCCTGCCGCCGGACCACCGGCCCGCTCATCCTCCTCTCCGATGTCCCTCCCCTCCCTCCACCAGACCCTCCCTCCGCCGGCCCCCGTTCCCTCCGCGACGCCGAGAAGGCCGCCATCTCCGCCGCCCTCCACGAGGCCGATGGCAACAAGTCCCTCGCCTCCCGCCTCCTCGGCATCTCCCGCAAGCAGCTCTACGTGAAGCTCCGCCTCTATCACCTCGATCCCCCCTGAACCCGCTCCCCCGTCCCCAAGAGGAGCGCCGCCGCCGGGCTGGCCCCGTTTCGCTGCGGGAGCGGGTATCCGGAAAGGTCCGCAACGTGGATCGGGACGTGGGGAAGATGACCGGGAACGGGGGGACGGAAGTGTCACCTTCGGTAACAGGCGGCGGCCGGCGGCAGGGAGGGCGGGAGGAAAGCGGCAGGGGGAAGATGATGGAAGTCAGGGGTGACGGGGTGGCCCGGAGGTTGCGAAGGGGCGCCGGCGGTGGAGCCGGCAGTCGACAGAAGCGCCTCGTGGTGGCGTGGTCGCGCGCCTCTGAGCCTTCCCTGGCTCGAGAGCAACTTCCCGTGCCGTTCGGCGTGTCCCGTGGGCACGCACGCGGGCGGATATGTGAGCCTCATCGCCGCGGGGCGATACCGCGAAGCCTACGCACTGGCCAGGGGGCCAAACCCCTTCGCCTCCATCTGCGGGCGGATCTGCGCCCACCCCTGCGAGGCGGCCTGCCGCCGCGGCGCCATCGACAAGCCCATCAGCATCCGGGCCCTCAAGCGCGTCGTCACGGAACGTTTCGGCGTCGAGAGCAACACGGCCTTCGACGAAGTCCTGAAGATCGTCGACAAGCCCCGCCCGAAGGCCGAATCGCCGGGGCGCGTGGCCGTGGTGGGAGCCGGCCCGGCGGGGCTCTCCTGCGCCCACGACCTCGCTCTCATGGGCCACCGCGTCACGGTCTTCGACGCCGCTCCCGTCGCCGGCGGCATGATGCGCCTCGGCATCCCCGAGTACCGCCTTCCGCGGGAGGTCATCGACTGCGAGGTGGACTTCATCCGCTTCCTCGGCGTGGACATCCGCCAGGGCTTCGAGATCGGCCGCGACACGACCTTCGCGGAACTCGCCGCCGGACATGACGCCGTGTTCCTCGCCCCCGGCTGCCGCCGGGGAAGGGGGCTCGGCATTCCCGGCGCCGAGGCCCCGGGCGTCCTCACGGCGGTGGACTTCCTCGCGGCCGTCAACCTCGGAACGTCCCTCGACATCGGCCGGCGCGTCGCCGTCGTGGGGGGCGGCAACGTGGCCTTCGACGTGGCCCGCACGGCCCGGCGCTTCGGGGGCACGGCCTACCCCGACGAAGAGCACCACAATCTCGCGGTGGACGCGGCCATGGCGGCAGCCCGTATCCTCCGGCGCGAGGTCACGATGGTCTGCCTCGAGTCCCGCGACGAGATGCCGGCGGATCCGGCCGAGATCGAGGAGGGCGCAGAGGAGGGCATCACGGTGGTCACGCGCCGCGGGCCGCGCGCGATCGTCGTCACGGACGGCCGCGCCAGCGCCCTCCGCACCGTGGACGTCACGCGCGTCTTCGACGCCAGCGGACGCTTCGCGCCCGAGTTCGCCGAGGGAACGGAGAAGGACATCCCCTGCGACACGGTGATCCTCGCGGTGGGTCAGGTGGCCGATCTCTCCTTCCTCGGCGAGGGTCACGGCATCGAGATCACGCCGCGACGCACCATCGCGGTGGACCGCGCGACCCTCGCCACCTCGCGACGCGGCGTCTTCGCCGGCGGCGACGTGGCCTTCGGCCCCCGCATCGTCATCGAGGCCGTGGGGGACGGCCGCCGCGCGGCCCGGGCCATCGACACGTTCCTCACGGGCCGAACGGATCCGCCCCGCGAGATCGTCGTCCGCGTCTTCGACACCTTCGGCTACGACCACCCCTTCGCCCGCGGCGACTACGAGAAGGTGCCGCGCCGTGCCACCCGGACCATCCCCGTGGAGGCGCGCACCCGCATGCAGCAGGTGGAGTTGCCCCTCGACGAGGAGGAGGCGCGGGCCGAGGGCAGCCGCTGCCTGCACTGCTGGGTCAATACGATCTTCGACTCGACGAGGATGCTCGGAGCCGAGTGCATCCAGTGCGGCGGCTGCGCCGACGTCTGCCCCGAGAACTGCATCGACCTCGTCGCGCTCCGCAACATCGCCGCGGAAGACGGGGGCGGGGGCCTCGGGCTCCCTGACGGCACGTCCCTCGCCGCCTTCGACAGCCACAGGAGCGCCGCTCTCATCAAGGACGAGAGCGCGTGCATCCGGTGCGGCCTCTGCGCCCGCCGCTGCCCGACCGGAGTCATCACCATGCAGGCCTTCTACCACGCGGACGAGGAGCCCCTCGTCCGCCTCGCCGATCATGTCCTCTGAACCGGGAATTCCCTTCGCCCTTCGGCCCGGGGCCGCCACCGCGCGGCGCGGGCCGGCCGCCCCCTCACCGGAGACGCTCCGATGACCCTCATCGACGATCTCAGCGAGAACGTCAGCGACCGCGAGCTGGCCCGCCGCAAGCTCCTCGGTCTCTTCGGTTCGGGCGCGCTGGCCGCCGCCATGGGCGGCACCGTCATCGCGGCGATCCAGTACATTTCGCCCAACGTCCTCTACGAGGAGGGGTCGCGGGTCCGCGTGGGACGTCCGGAGACGATCGCACCGGGCACGGTGGTCGTGCTCCCGCGGCAGAAGATCTACGTGGTCCGGAGCGACGAGGGATTCTTCGCCCTCTCCGCCATCTGCACGCACCTCGGCTGCATGACGCGCTGGGAAGCGGCGGATCGCTCGATCTTCTGTCCCTGCCACGGCAGCCGTTTCGCCGAGGATGGCACCGTGCAGGGAGGTCCCGCTCCTCGC
>CAYQRN010000127.1:0-12790 GCA_964419995.1 uncultured Planctomycetia bacterium | reverse complement strand
GGGTCACGGTCCTCCCGCGCCGCGCAGGACCAGCCGCCCGCGCCGGACGCGGTAGGCGCCGATGCGGGCGAGGGCGCGCGTCTCGACCGAGAAGCGACCGAGCGCGTAGCCCGCGGGCGCGCCGAGCGCCGCGGGGTCCGGGGCGGTCAGGAAGACCTTGTGGATGCCGCCCGTCTCCGGCCGGTAGAGCAGCCACACCTCGCGGCGGGCGCCGCCGGAGCCGAGGGCGGGATGGATCGCGAGCGGGCCGGCCATCACGGGATCCCTCCGAGCGAGAGCAGCGGGCCGACCCGGATCAGGTCCGAGTACCAGCCGGGGATGCCGACGGAGGAGCCGCTGGTCGTGGGGCTGGCGCGCGCGATCCAGCGGCAGGACCTGATCGACGGCGGCCGGTACTCCTCGATCACCGAGCTCGCCGGCGCCTCGACGTGGACCGCTCCTGCGTGGGCCGGTCGCGCGGCTCACCCTCCTCGCGCCCGACATCGTCGAGGCCATCCTGCGCGGCGTCGAGCCAAGCGGGCTCTCCTTGCAGCGGCTGACGAAGCAACTCCCCATGGAGTGGCCGCGGCAGCGCGCGGCATTGGGCTTCCCCTCGCGGTAGAGCCGGCTCGAGGTTGAAAGGCCGGGCGGGCTGTTCCATACTGTCGGCAGTTGAGCGAATCTGCCGACGCTAAGGAACCATGCCGACGAACGCCGAAAGGGTCCTCGCCCTCGCCCGCAAACGGGGCATCCTGCGCACCCGCGACCTGGCCGCCAAGGGTATCCCTCGCGTGACGCTCACGCGACTGGAGCAGGCCGGCCTCCTCGACCGGGTCGGGCGAGGCCTCTACTCCCTTCCGGACGTCGATGCGTCGGAGCACCACGCGCTCGTCGCGGCGACCCGGCGCGTACCGGAGGGGATCGTGTGCCTGCTCTCGGCCCTCCGCTTCCACGGGATGACGACCCAGCAGCCGTTCGAGGTCTGGATGGCCATCGACCGGAAGGCCCGCCGGCCCGCCGTGGACCATCCTCCGCTGCGGATCGTCCGCTTCGCCGGCGCCGCCCTGACCGACGGGATCCAGAGCCACAGGATCGAAGGGGTTCCGGTCCGGGTCACGGACCCCGCGCGCACCGTGGCCGACTGCTTCCGCTACCGGAACAAGATCGGCATCGACGTCGCCATCGAGGCGCTGCGTGACTACCGGCGGCTGCGGAAGGGCTCGCTTGATGCGCTCGCGAAGGCTGCACAAGCGCGGCGCGTCGCCGAGGTCATGCGGCCCTACCTGGAGGCCCTGGCGTGAAGGAGCGCAAGAACACGGCCGCCTCCGTCAAGCAGCGGTTGCTGAACCTGTCCCGGGCGCGCGGGGAGGAGTTCAACCTGTTGCTGGTCCGCTTCGGGATCGAGCGGCTGCTCTACCGGCTGGGCCGCTCGGAGCACGCGTCCGAGTTCGTCCTCAAGGGGGCCATGCTTTTCCACCTCTGGACGGCGGCGCCGCATCGGCCGACGCGCGACGTCGACCTCCTCGGTCGCGGGACCCCGGACCTCGAACGCCTCGAGCAGGTGTTCCGCGCGGTGTGCGCGGTGACGGTAGAGGATGACGGGCTCGACTTCGCCCCGGACTCGGTCGCGGCGGAACGGATCAAGGACGACGCCGACTACGAGGGAGTGCGGGTGATGCTCGACGCCCGGCTCGGATCGGCGCGCATCCGGCTGCAGATCGACGTGGGCTTCGGCGACGCCGTCGTCCCGCCGCCCGAGCCGGCCGAGTTTCCCGTGCTGCTGGACCAGCCGGCGCCACGCCTCCGCGTCTACCGGCGCGAGACGGTGGTCGCCGAGAAGCTCCAGGCCCTGGTGGACCTTGGGCTCGCGAACAGCCGGATGAAGGACTTCTTCGACCTCCGCTTCCTGGCCGCGACGTTCGACTTCGCAGGGCCAGAGCTGGCGCGCGCGATCGAGGCGACATTCGCGCGACGGAACACCCCGGTGCCGCGTGACGTGCCGACCGGGCTGACCGACGAGTTCGCCGCGGACGCCACCAAGCAGACCCAGTGGCGCGCCTTCCTCCGCCGGTCCGGTCTCGATCGCGGGGACCTCGAGCTTGCCGCGGTCGTCGGCGGCCTGCGGGACTTCCTGCTGCCGCCGCTCGAGGCGCTGGCGGCCGGGACGCCCTTCGAGTTGGACTGGCCCGCCGGCGGGCCGTGGCGCCGCGAGGGAGGGGCGTGAAGGGCGTCGGGACCGCCGAGCAAGGTTCGATCGGGACCGCCGCCTACTCGTCGCGGGAGTCGAACTCTCGCGGAGCCGACCGCTGCAAGTCCTTGCCAGCCAACGCCTCTCATCTTCGGGACGAGGCGCCGGTAGTCCCGAGGAAACAGAGAAAGAGAGGCCGAGAACGCCCCCGGAAGGCCGGATAGTCCGCGATAGCGGGCAAGCGTGTCCCGGATGGCGGCGCTCAGCTTCTTCTCTTGCTGCGCGCCTTCAGACGGTCAAGGTCGCCGGCGATGAGTGCTTCCTTCTTGGCGCGGGTCCATCCTTTGATCTGACGCTCCCGTTGGACGGCGTCCTCAAGCGTCTCGTGCGGCTCGGAGTAGGCGAGCTTCACCGGCCTGCGAAGGAACGTGTATTTGGCGCCACGGCCGTCGTTGTGGGCCTTTTCGCGGCATTCCAGGTCTTCGGTCGAACCAACGCAGAAGCTGCCGTCCGAGCAGCGGAGGATGTAGACGTGGTGCATCGGGTGTCTCGGGGGAGGGCCCTTCGACTCGCCGGATACGGGGCCCGTGCGATCGCGAGGGCCTGCCATGAGCGAGCCGGGAAGGCTCTCGGAGAGAGCCTTCCCGACGAGTCGAATGGTGGAGGCGGCGGGAATCGAACCCGCGTCCCGTGAACCGTCAGACGGAGCCTCTACGCGCGTAGTCGATCAACGGGTCTCGCCGTCCGGGCTCCGGTCGACAGGATCCCTGGACGGCCAGCCCGAGGGAATCTCGCGCGGCCGCCCTCGGGCGGAGGAGGCCACGCCAGCCTGCTGGTCAACGTCGCCACGACCCCGCAGGCCGGGCCGCGACGACGCTTGCGTCACTTAAGCCGCAAGAGCGTACCGATGATCGGCACTTGAAGTGTTCCCAGGTTTTTTAAGAGGCCACCCGGGGTCCTCTGCGCGCCACTCCGACCTCGGAGATCCGGTCGAAACCGATCGCCCCCCGATGTCGTTCCCGCGGAAAGGACCGGCGGCGGTCCGTCCCGCAGCGGGGTCAGCCGCGCCGCGAGCGTCCCTCGTAGTCGCGGATGACCTTCCGGCCCTCGCGCTCGGCGATGGCGTCCCGCTTGTCGTGGAGACGCCGGCCGCGCGCCAGGGCCACCTCGATCTTAGCGATTCCGCGCTCGTTGAAGTAGAGGGAGAGCGGAATGATCGTGAAACCCCGTTCGGAGACCTTCCGGTGGAGCTTCTCGATCTCGTCGGCGTGGAGGAGGAGCTTCCGGCGGCGACGGGGCTCGTGGTTCGCATATCCCCCCTTCTCGTACTCGGGGATGTGCATGCCCACGACGAAGGCCTCCCCCTCGATGATCCCCACGTAGGCCTCGTCGAGGCTGGCCTTGCCGCCGCGGAGGGACTTCACCTCGGTGCCCCGGAGCTCGAGGCCCGCCTCGACCTTGTCGAGGATCTCGAACTCGAAACGCGCCTTCCGATTCACGGCGACGACGCGCTTCTCGACCTTCTTCGACCGGCCGCCCCTCTCGGGTGCTCCGCTCACAGGTTCCTTCCCGGCCGAGCGGTTTGCGTCGGCCTCAGGAGGACATCATAATACGCGCCCCTCGCCGAGGTGGCGGAACTGGCAGACGCACAAGGTTCAGGTCCTTGCGCTCCGTTAAGGGGCGTGCGGGTTCAACTCCCGCCCTCGGCATCCCCCCGCGCAGCACGCCCTCTCCGCGATGCCCCCGCCCGGCGCGCCTTGGCGCCCGACTCAGGTGTTCGAGTTGATGTGGACGTCGCCCGTCACGAGGCACTGGCACGCCAGGCGGCGGCTCAGGTCGTCCGTGCCGAGCTTCCGTCGCTCCTTCGGCGTCATGCCGGTGAGGTTCCCCTGGCCCTCGATGACGACGACGTCGCAGGAGCCGCAGAACCCCTTCCCGCGGCAGTTGAAGTACGCCCAGAGGCCGAAGTGGAGATCCACCTTCTCCTTACGCAGGGCCTCGCGCAGGTTGGTCCCCTCCGGGACCTCGATCGTCCGCGCCTCGTTCTGGATCGTGACCTTGGGCATCGCGAGCATCCTCCGGGCCGGGAGATTACGCACCGGCCCGCTTCCGCTCAAGGCCGCGCCGAGACGCCCGCTCCGAGTTCCGGAGAGCCGCCTGTCCGACGCAGATGGATGAGGAGCAGGACGATGTCCGACTCCGAGATCCCGGAGACGCGCCGCGCCTGCCCGAGGGTGCCAGGGCGGATCCGCTCGAACTTCTCCCTCGCCTCGAACCGGAGCCCCGCGACCGAGGCGTAGTCCACGTCGCATGGAATGGGAGCTGTTTCGAAGGACCGGAGACGCTCCGCCGTGCGCTCCGCGCGTTTCACGTAGCCGTCGTACTTGACGTCGCTCTCGAGGGTCTCGATCTCGGCATCGTGAAGGCCGAGGGCCGCGAGCGCCGGCGATGCGGCCAGGAGATCGCGGAGCGCTGTTCCGGGACGGCGCAGAAGGTCGAGGAGACGACCGCCGGCGCCGATCCCCGCGCCGAGGGCCGAACGCGCGGCGAGGAGCCGCGCCTCCTTGAGGTCGAGAGCCCGGATCCGGCCTTCGCCCGCGAGTCCTATGGCCGCACCCCTCCGCGTGAGACGCCGGTCCGCGTTGTCGTGGCGGAGCCGCAGCCGATGCTCCGCCAGCGATGTGAAGAGGCGGTAGGGCTCCGTGACTCCCCGCGTCACGAGATCGTCGATGAGGACGCCGATGTAGGCCTCGTCGCGGCCGAGGATGAGGGGCGAGCCGCCCCGCACGGCAAGGGCCGCGTTGATGCCGGCCACGAGACCCTGGGCAGCCGCCTCCTCGTAGCCCGTGGTGCCGTTCACCTGGCCCGCATGAAACAGACCCCGGACCCGCCGCGTCTCGAGCGTCGCATCGAGTTCGGTGGGGTCGACGAAGGTGTACTCGACGGCGTAGCCCGGCCGCAGGATCCGGGCTCCCGTAAGCCCGGGGATCGTCCGGACGAGAGCCTCCTGGGCATCGGCGGGGAGGCTCGTCGAGATCCCGTTCGGATAGACGACCTCGCTGTCGAGCCCCTCGGGCTCGAGGAAGACGGTGTGTCCGTCCTTCCCGGGGAAACGAAACACCTTGTCCTCGAGGCTCGGGCAGTATCGCGGCCCCCGCCCCACGATGCGGCCGCTGAAGAGCGGCGAACGGTGCAGGCTCTCCCGCACCACCTCGTGAGTCGCGGGCGTCGTCCGCGTGAGGTGGCATGCGACCTGCCTTTCAAGTCGCGGTACGCGCTCGAAGGAGAAGGCCGGCGCAGGGCGGTCGCCCTCCTGGACCTCGAGGCCGTCGTATCGGATCGACTCTCTGAGAAGCCGGGGCGGCGTCCCCGTCTTGAGACGCCCCGTCCTGAAGCCGAAGCGGTGAAACGCGGCCCTGAGCCTCACGGAGGCATCCTCCCCGGTCCTCCCGCCGGATCGGGCCTCGTCTCCGATGTGGAGCACCCCCTCGAGGAAGGTCCCGGTGGTGAGAACGACGGCCGACGCGGCCAGCGCGCGTCCCGAGGCGAGGCGTACGCCTTGCACTCGTCCCTCGACCACATCGAGGTCCACGACCTCGTCCTCGACCACCGTGATCCGCCGGCCGTTCTCGATGGCCCTCGTCACCGCCGCCGCGTAGAGGTTCCGATCGGACTGGCAACGGGGCGAACGTACCGCGGGACCCCGGCTCGCGTTGAGGAGGCGGGACTGGATGGCGGTCGCGTCGGCGAAGCGTCCCATGGCCCCGCCGAGCGCGTCGATCTCCCGGACGAGCTGCCCCTTGGCGACGCCGCCGACGGAGGGGTTGCAGGACATCCGGCCGAGCGCGGCTCGCGAGAGGGTCACGAGAACGACGTCCACCGAAAGCCCCGCCGCCGCGAGGGCCGCCTCGGCGCCGGCGTGCCCTCCCCCGACGACGACGACGGGGGCCGACGGACCGGGGGGCGGCGATGCAGGGGGGGTCGGCATGTCGGAACGAGGCCCTCCGGGATGCGGGATCGGCCCCGGTCTGGTATAGTAGGCGCGGGCGTCAGGCCGCCTCAAGCCGACCGGGTCTCTTGGGATCGCCCATGCAGCGCACACTGATCCTCGTGATCACAGGCATCCTCCTCGCCCGACCGTTCCTCCTGCCGGAGGTTGCCGGGCAGTC
Source organism: uncultured Planctomycetia bacterium (assembly GCA_964419995.1). Lineage (GTDB taxonomy): Bacteria > Planctomycetota > CAYQRN01 > CAYQRN01. The sequence goes on along the minus strand of CAYQRN010000127.1, from coordinate 6,454 downwards.
GCGCCACCGCGATGCGAAGCTCGGATACTCCATCGCTCCGCCGCCGAAGCTCGAGGCCGTCCCCGTGGAACCGAACGAACGGTTCCAGGCCGCGCGCTGGTCCACGGAGCGCGTCGTCCGGGACCTTCGCGTCACCCTCGAGATCTACACCTTCGCCAAGGCGCCTCCGGAGGGCGAGGAAACGCCGGCCGCTGCGCCGCCGTCGGGACCGGAGCCGGGCGGACCGCCCGAGGTGCGACGCGACGTGGACCTCGCGACCTGGAAGTCCTGGGTCCTCCGCGGCCTCGTCGAGGATCCGAAGGGGCGGAAGGAGATCGCCCTGAAGGGTGGTGGAAAGGCCGTAGCCCGCATCTCCGAACATTCCCGCGCCGTGGCTCGACGCGGCACGGAGGAGATCAGGGGCTTCTTCCTCCTCGCCGAGATCGCCACGCCGGAGCGGGATTACCTGCTCCGCTTCGCCTGCGACGCGAAGGTCGCAGACAAGCAGAAGCCCGACTTCCTCCAGGCCATCCACTCCTTCCGCCTGATCGAGGTCGACGAGGTCCTCGAGGAGGAATCCGCCGAGACCCTCCGGAACCTCACGCCGAAGGAACGTGCGCTGCGCCAGGCCGCGCTCTCGAAGGTCATCAAGGGCTGGTGGAGCGACGAATCGGCACACTACGTCTACATCACGAACCTGAAACCGAACAAGCGCGAGCTCCTCCGCGAGGTCAAGACCGAGCTCGAGCTCATCCGCCGGGTGTACGAGAAGGACTTCCCCGCGCCCGCCACCGCGACGACCGTGGACGAGTCCGGCTACGCCCGCGTGACCGAGGCCCGCGGCATCGAGGCCGTCTCCCTCGTCCGGATCTGCGCCGACCGCGACGACTACCACCAGTACGGCGGACCCGGAGGATCGGCGGGCTACTGGAACGCCGGCGCCGAGGAACTCGTGCTCTACGCGGGCGTGGGCAAGGACCAGCTCTTCGCCGTTCTGCGGCACGAGGCCTTCCACCAGTACATCTACTACTGCTTCGGCAACATCGCTCCGCACTCCTGGTACAACGAGGGCTACGGCGACTACTACGCCGGGGCGCGGCGGGAGGGCCGGAACTTCCGCATCGAGCCCTTCCGCTGGCGCACCGAGACGATCCGCTCGGCCGCCCGCGCGGGCACCCACGTCCCCCTCAAGGACATCATCCGCTACACGCAGGCGCAGTACTACGCCCGCCCCGACCTCTGCTACGCCGAGGGCTGGTCCCTCATCTACTTCCTGCGACAGGGCGCGAAGGACCCGCGCTGGCGGGAGATCCTGCCGCGGTACATGAGCACGCTGCACGCGACGCATGACCTGGGTCGGGCCGTGGACCGCGCCTTCGAGGGCGTGGATCTCGACGCACTCGAAGGCGCCTGGCGCGACTTCATCGTGAAGGGGATGAACGCGCCCTGACCTCCGGCTCGTCGCAGGACCTGACGCGGCTCGTCTTCGCGAATCATCCGGGCTAGAATCGGCCATGGCCCTCGACATCTTCGCCGAGATCGTCCGCCTCCGCGCGGCGGGAACTCCGGCCGCCCTCGCCACGATCACCCGGACGCAGGGATCGACGCCGGGCAAGATGACCCAGCGCATGGTCGTCCGCGGGGACGGCACGACGGCCGGCAGCGTCGGAGGCGGCTGCATCGAGGCGGATGTGGTCCGCGCGGCGCTGGACGCCATCGACACGGGACGGCCCCGCGTCCTCTCCTTCCGCCTGTCGGGAGAGGACGCGGCACGCCTCGGCATTGCCTGCGGAGGAACCCTGGACGTCATGGTCGAGTCCCTTCACGAACCCCACGTCGTCATCATCGGGGCGGGACACATCGGGAAGTCCCTCGCCCCCCTCGCGAAGCGCTGCGGCTTCCGCGTCACCGTCGTCGACGACCGCCCCGACTTCGCATCCGCGGCCCGCTTCCCGGACGCCGACGAGATCATCGTCGCCCCCATCACGGACCTCGCCCCCGCCGTGCGCGTCGGCCCCGCGGCCCACATGGTCGTCTGCACGCGCGGCCATGATCTCGACCTCGATGCCCTGCGCTTCGCCATCCGGACTCCGGCGCGCTACGTCGGGGTCGTCGGGAGCCGCCGCAAGAAGGCCGTCTTCGCGGAGGCCCTCCTCGCCGAGGGCGTGCCCGCCGAGGCCGTCGAGGCGATCCGGATTCCCATCGGCGTCGATATCGGCGCCGAGACGATGGACGAGATCGCCGTGAGCATCGCCGCGGAGCTGGTCCGCGCGCGGCGCGTGGGCGTTGCGCCGACGGGGGAGTCTTGAGCGAGGTTCGAGGGAATCCCGGGCCGGCCACAGGGGATGACGCGGAGGCCCTCCGCCGCGCGACGGCCGCCCTCGCCCACGATCTCATGGCGCCGCTCCAGGCGATCCTCTCCGAGGCGGAAGCCCTGGCCGCCGCGCCGCACGATCCAGGAGCCGCCGCCCGCGCCGCCCTGCGGATCCGGAACGCGGCCCTCCTCATGCGCGGCATCGCCGAGGGAACCCTCGACCTCCTCGGACGGCGCGTCCTTCAGGACGGCACGGCAGACGTCGACTCGACCCTCGCCGAGGGCTTCGCAACGGTCTTTCCGCCGGCGACGCCGGGCGTGCCCGTGCGGTTCCTGGCCGGAAGCGGTGGCGCGCGGGTCCCCCTTCCGCCCGCCGCGCTCTGGCGCATCGTCCAGAACCTCGTCGCCAACGCGCGGTCCGCCGCCGCGGCTTCCGGCCGCGAGGTGGAGGTCGCGACATCCCGGGAGCCGTCCACCGGCGTCGCCTGCATCGCGGTCCGCGATTTCGGCCCGGGCCTCCCCCGCGAGGCCGCGCGCCGCATCGAGGATCCGCGGGATCAGGGAGCGCCGGGTCCCGAGGGACTCGGTCTCCTCGTGGCCGGCACGCTGGCGGCCGCCGCGGGCGGACGGCTCGCACACTCCCGCGAGCCCGACGGCAGCACGGTCATCCGGATCCTCGTTCCGCTCCGGACTCCGCGCGGGACTCCGGAAACCGCGGGCGAGACCGCGCGCCCCCCCGCGACGCCGGCCGCCGGCGACGCGGCATCGGGCCGAGTCCTCGTCATCGACGACGATCCCTCCCTCCGTGAAGCCATGGGTCTCGTCCTCGGGGTTCTCGGCATCCCCTGCCGGATGGCGGACACCGGCGGCGCCGGGCTCTCGCTCCTCGCAGCGGAACCCTTCGACGCCGTCATCGCCGACGTCCGCCTCCCCGACGTGGCGGCGCCGGACCTCTTCGAGGAGGCGGTCCGCCGTCGCCCTGATCTCCGGCCCGCCATCATCTTCGCCACGGGCGATCTCCTCTCGGAGGAGACACGCCGATTCCTCGACGCCACGGGGAATCCGTGGCTTCGGAAGCCCTTCTCCGCCGACGCCCTCCGGGAGGCCATCGAACTTGCCCGACAGCGCCGCTTCCGACCCCCGGCGTCGTAAGTCCATGTCTGATGGCGTCCGGGGGCACCGCGTTTTGCAACGGCGGATGCCGAGTGATAAGCTGATCAAGATCGAACCTATCACCTTTCCGGACCAAGGCTTGACGCTCTCCGAGGCTTCCGTGCCCCCCACCGGCGACATGCTCCGCACACCCCCGGCCGACGTCCTCGCCACGCTCCGGCGCCACATGCTCGCCGACGGGTTCGATCTCGTCCTCGACCTCGACGAGAGCCAGGGTCCGTGGTTCGTCGACGCCCGGACGAAGGAACGCTATCTCGACCTCTTCGGGTTCTTCGCATCCCTCCCCCTCGGCTTCAACCACCCGAAGATGCGCGAGCCGGCCTTCCTCCGGGACCTCACGCGGGCCTCCCTCCTCAAGCCCACGAACTCCGACGTCTACACGCCCGAGCTCGCCGAGTTCGTCGAGACCTTCGCGACCACGACCCTCCCGCCGGCCTTCCGCCGGCGCACGTTCTTCATCGAAGGCGGGGCCCTGGCCGTCGAGAACGCCCTCAAGGCCGCCTTCGACTGGAAGGTGCAGAAGAACTTCGCGCGGGGGCGCACGACGGAGATCGGGACCCGCGTCATCCACTTCCGCCAGGCCTTCCACGGGCGCTCGGGCTACACGCTCTCCCTCACGAACACCTTCGATCCGAGGAAGACGCGCTGGTTCCCGAAGTTCGACTGGCCCCGCATCGAGAATCCGAAGCGCACGTTCCCCGAGACCCCCGCGTCCCTGGCGGCGACGATCGCCCTCGAGGAGAGGGCCAGGGTGGGCATCGAGGAGGCCCTCGCGCGCCACGGAGAGGACATCGCCGCGCTCATCATCGAGCCCATCCAGTCGGAGGGCGGCGACAACCACTTCCGCCCCGAGTTCCTCCGCTGGCTCCGAGGATTCTGTACCCAGAACGAGATCATCCTCATCTTCGACGAGGTCCAGACGGGCCTCGGCGGCACGGGCCGCTGGTGGGCCTTCGAGCACTTCGACGTCATGCCCGACATCTTCGCCTTCGGCAAGAAGGTCCAGGTGTGCGGCATCGCCGCCACGGAGCGACTCGACGAGGTCGAGTCGGTTTTCCGGGTGAGCAGCCGCATCAACTCGACCTTCGGCGGGAACCTCGCCGACATGGTCCGGAGCCGCCGGTACATCGAGATCATCGCCGAGGATGACCTCCTCCGGAACGTGCGCGAGACCGGAGCCATCCTGCTCGACGGGCTCCGCGGCATCGAAGCCCGCACGGGCGGCAAGATCCGCAACGCCCGTGGCCTCGGCTTCCTTGTCGCCTTCGACCTGCCCGACACGGACGCGCGCGGACGATTCCGCCTGGCCCTCTACCGGCGCCACCTCCTCGCGCTCCCGAGCGGGGAGTGCAGCATCCGGTTCCGGCCGCCCCTCGATCTCCCGGCCGGCGCCGCCGCGCGGGCTCTCGAGATCGTCGAGGCGGCCCTTGCGGAGTTCTGACGTGACCACGCCGGGGATCCCGGATCTCCCGCCCTCCCGCGCCTGTCCGGGCGCCGCCGCCCTGCTGCTCTCCCTCCTCGCCGCCACATCCCTCGGAGCCCAGCCCCAGGACGGCTCGAAGCCGCCCCCGTCCATCGAGGAGATCCGGCGCGTCGCCGCGGAGCGCATGAAGGCGCGGGAAGCGGAGTTCCGGGCCGTCCTCCGCGATTCCGTCGAGGTCTTCCGCAATCCGCGGTCGGACGACCCCGCCTCGGCCGTCGCTCGCGCGCGGGGCCGCCTCCTGGCCTTCGGCAGCGCCGGCGTCCCGTACATCGTCGAGGCCATCGGCGCCGCCGACAACCCCGCCATCGTGACCGAGCTCGTGGAGACCCTCGTCGCCATCGGCGACGCCTCCGTGACGACGGAACTCCGGCGACGCCTCGACGACCGCAACCCCGTCCTCGTCGGCGCCGCCATCGAGGCCCTCGCCCGGCTCGGCGCGCGGGAGGCCCTGCCCGACTGTCGCGCCCTCCTTCGCTCCGGCGATGCGCGTCTCGTGGCCGCCGCCGTCCAGGCACTCGGCATCCTCGCCGACCGGGATTCCGCCGTCGACATCCAGCGGCTCCTCCGCTCCGGCGACTCCCGCGTGCGCCGCGAGGCCGCCCGGGCCCTCGGCCGCATCGGCGAGCGCAGTGCCCAGAAGCCTCTCGGGGAGATCGCCCTCGCCGATGCCGACACCGCCGTCCGGCACGCCGCCCTCGAGGCCCTGAGCCTCGTGGCCGGCAGCACCGGACAGCTCGACGCGCTCAAGATCCTGCACGAGGCTCTCGAGAGCCCGGAGGAGCGCACGGTCCTCGTGGCTCTCGACGGCATCGAACGTCTCGCCAACGCGGATCTCTCAAGGCCCCACCTCCGGAAGCTCCTCGCCTATCCCGCGGAGGCCGTGAAGCGCCGCACCGCCCAGGTCCTCTTCCGCCTCGGCGACGCCACCGGCGTGAAGCAGCTCACCGAGGGCCTCCGCCGCGAAAGCGAAGCGAAACCTGATGACTGGATGCGTCAGGTCGAGTACGCCGAGGAACTGCGCAGGCTCGGCGACGCCAAGGGCGCCCTCGCGCGGTACGAGGCTGCCTGGCGCAAGGCCAAGGCATCGCGGAGCACCAACGTGGCCGTCGAGCGGGTCATGCTTATCGGCATGGCCCGTTGCCTCGCCCTCACCCGGAACTATCCCGCCGCCCTCCAGAAGCTCCGATCGGCGGGCTACGCCGACAGTCTTCGCGATTTCGCCGACGACGAGGACTTCCGCGAGATGCGGGCCCAGGCCCGCTACCGTCAGCTCTTCGAGTAGGGCATCACGGCACGAGCGCGGCGACCCGCCGGAGGATGTCGGAGCAGATCCGCGGTACGCCCCCGCCGAGGCCGCTCTCGAGGGCCGCCGCCTCCTCGAAGGCCTGGGTGCCGTCCGGGCCGCTCGCCGTCGCGCCCGCCTGGAAGCTATCGAGGATGCGCCGGAATCCGGGGGTCGCTTTCGCGAAGTCGGCGACAGGACTCGCGCAGAGAAGCACCCAGGC
>CAYQRN010000126.1:0-12803 GCA_964419995.1 uncultured Planctomycetia bacterium | reverse complement strand
GTCCGGCGGCGGCGTGGCGGTCTCGAACCGGGTGAAGCGCCGCGAGGTCGGGAGCCGAATCGGCCTCGGCGCGCCCCGACACGCGGGGTTCCAGGGCGCCCTGGATCCGCTCGAGCCGCCGCCGGGCGACGGGTTCGCCGCGCCGGAGGCGACGGGCCTCGCTGAAGATCCGTTCCACGTTCCGATGGGGGTCGAGCGCCGGATCGAGGGGAATCGAGAGAGGCGGGGCGTCCGGGGCGTCGGGGTCCGGAACTTCGACGGCGGAAAGCCCCCGGCGGAGCAGCGGCCAGTGGGCCTTCAGGATCTCGCCGCGGCGCGCGAGCTCCGCGCCCCCCTCGGCGCGGCGGAGATCCGCGGCGATCTCGGCGATCTTCCGGGAGAGCTTCGCGGCCGCGGCGTCGATGGCGCGGAGGAGGCCTTCTCTTGCCGTCGCGAGAAGGAGCGGAGGTTCGGTCGCGGCGTGATAGCTCTCGAGGGCTCCGAGCAGATCGGGTTCGAAGGGGGCCGGAAGCCAGGCGAAAGGCGGCTCGGGCGTCGTCGTGGCGCTGTCCGGCGGCCGCGGCGGCGGCGGCGACCACGGTGTTCCCGGCGCGAGCGTCCGCGGCGGACGTCCGGCGGTGCCGACGAGGACCAGGATCCTCCCGTCCCGCCCGGCGAGGACGGCGCGGCGGCCGCGGGGCAGGAACTCGAGGATGAGCCGCCGCGTCTCCGTCCCGGCAGGGCCGGCGCCTTCGAGGTCCGCCGTCACGATGCGCTCCCGCGGGAGCGAGGCGATCGTCCCGATGCGGGCGCCGTGAAGGCCTGCGGCGAGAAGCCGGGACTCGGCGGACGCGCCGGAGATCCTCGGGGACGGGGCGGAGACGAGGTGGGTCCGCGGAAGCGGATCGCCGAGCACGACGAGCCAGCGGCGAAGACCGCCTGCCGTCTGCACCGCGATCTCGAGGCGCCCGGGGCCGATGTCGCGGACTCCGGCGACGGTCCCGCCGGCCAGAACCTGGCGCAGGGCCTCCGCGACGAGGCAGATCTCAGCGGAGGACCACACGGCCGGCGCTCCGGGACGGCGCCGGGCTCAGAGTTCCTCGGCGGCGTCGTAGGTCCAGGCCCGCGCCGCAGGCTTGCGGTCGTGGATCTCTCCGGGGCGGAAGAACCGGGCCAGTTCCCGCTCGGCGGCCGCCGCGGAGTCGGAGCCGTGGATGAGATTGCAGGAACTGCTCATGCCGAAGTCGCCGCGGATCGTTCCGGGAGCCGACTTCCAGCCGAACGTGGCGCCCATGAGGGCGCGGCAGACTTCGACGGCGCGGAGGCCCCGGACGGCGGCCACGACGACGGGACCCGCGGTGATGAAACGCAGGAGGCCCGGAAAGAAGGGCTTGGCGGCGTGCTCGGCGTAGTGCTCCCGGGCCAGAGCCTCGTCGATCCGGATCATCTTGAGGCCGACGATCTCGAGCCCTTTCTCCTCGAAGCGGCCGACGATACGTCCGATGAGCCCGCGCTCCACGGCGTCCGGCTTCAGGATGAGGAGGGTCGTTTCCATGGTCGCCATGAGGAATGGACTCCGTTCATTGAAACGCGAACCTTACGTGCTGGGAACGGGCGGAACAAGAGACGGATCGGCTCCGCCGGCCGCCGCGGAGGCCGATTGAGTGGGGGAGGATGCCTGCTATCATCCGGCGCCTTTCCCCGAGGCGCGATGGACGTGCGCGGTCGTATCCCGGTTCGATGAAACCGGCGCCGGACGCAGGCGTCGCATCCGCCCTCCGGTTCGCGGGGGCCGGCTTCACGTTCCTCGCGTCCGTCGGGCTCATGGCCTTCCTCGGCCGGCTTGCGGACCGGTGGTTCGGCACGGACCCGGTCCTGCTGCTTGCGGGGACCCTGTCGGGGGTCGCCTTGGCCACGTACGGGCTCATCCGCGAAGTCATGCGCCTGGATCGCCGGAGCGAGGGGGCAGGGCCGCAGGATCGCCTGGGCGGCCGCCCGGATCCGGGCGACCGGAACGACAGAGATCGGGAGTCGTGAGCATCGTGCGCTTCACAGGCGCGGCGTTTCTGATGACGGCCGGCATCATTGCCGCGGGCTACGCCCTCGCCGGCGGCGCCCCCGAGGGCGCGCGGGTCGCCGTCTTGGCCGGTGCGGTCACGGCGTTCGTTGTGACCGTCGCGGCCTATGCCGCCCTCTGCCGGGTGCTTGCGGGTCGCCGCGAGTGGTTCCCCCAAGCCTTCATCGGGGCCGTGGGCCTCAAGATGCTCGTCTTCGGAATGGTGATTGCGGTCGTCTGGGGCGGCAGGTTGCTGCCTCTCAGGCCCTTCGCTCTCGCGGCGCTCGCCGGGTACCTCCCGCTCCTCGGTCTCGAGGTCGGGGGCCTTCTCCGGCGGGGCGCGGTTCCCGCGGTCCGGAGCTGATCCCTTGCCCTTCGCAGACATCTTCTCCGAGATCTTCCACCACGCGCTCGACCATCCGACGGCGGGCGGGGGCTCGCTCCTCGGCTTCACGCGCTTCTCGGCCATGGTCGTCCTGGCCGCGATCCTCCTCGTCGTGCTCCTCGTTCTCGCCCGCAAGGACACGCCTCTCCCCACCGGACGACTCCGGAACGTCTTCGAGAGCCTGGTCCTCTTCATCCGGGACCAGCTCGTCTACCCGACGATGGGGGAGCACCTCGGATCGAGGTTCCTGCCGTTCTTCCTCACCCTCTTCACGTTCATCTTCACGGTCAACCTGCTCGGGATGGTGCCGATCCCGTTGGCGTCGGCCGGGGGGACGGCCACGGCGAACATCGGGGTCACCGGCGGCCTCGCGGTCGTGATCCTCGGCGTCTCCATCGTCGCGGGCATGGTCGTGCAGGGTCCGGCCCATTTCGTAAAGAGCTTCATACCGCCGGGCGTCCCCCGCGCCCTCTCGCCGCTGCTCCTCGCCCTCGAGCTCGTGGGCTTCTTCATCAAGCACGGCGTCCTGGCCATCCGACTTTTCGCGAACATGCTGGCAGGGCACCTCGTCATCGGCGCGTTCATCGGGCTCATCATCGTTGCGCGGAGCTGGATCCTCCCCCCGCTGCCCCTCGCCATGGCGCTCTTCGTGAGCCTCATCGAACTCCTCGTCTGCTTCCTGCAGGCCTACGTCTTCACGCTGCTCTCGGTCCTCTTCATCGGCAACGCCGTCCATCCGGAGCACTGAGAGCCGCCGCGGCCGGCTCCACCGGCGTTCCACGGAAACCCGCGACACGACATCGAGTCACCCGAGTCACAGGAGAAACGAGATCATGAGTCGTCGTATCGTTGCGTGCCTGATCGCCGTCGGCCTCGTGGCCGCCATCGCTGCCGTTCCCGCGCTGGCCTCCGATCCGGCGGCCGGACCCGCCGCCGCCGCCGAGGGTGGTGACGCTGGGCTCATCGCGATCGGCAAGGGCGTGGGCGCGGGCCTCTGCGTCCTCGGAGGCGCCGCGGGCATCGGCAAGCTCGCGTCCGAGGCCATGTCGGGAACGGCCCGTCAGCCCGAGGCCGGGAACACCATCCGCGTGTCGATGATCATCGCCGCGGCGCTCATCGAGGGTTTCACGTTCTTCGGGCTCGTCGTCTGCATCATCGCCTGAGCCGGTCCGGTCACGCCCGCCGTCCCTCCCGGAGGAGTCCACGATGATCCCGTTCCTGTCCGAAGGCGGTTTCAACCCCTTCACCGTCGAGCCGGGGCTCATCTTCTGGAATCTGATCGTCTTCGCCCTGCTGCTTGCGGTTCTCGGGAAGTTCGGATGGAAGCCGCTCCTCCGGTCGCTGGACGCCCGGGAGGCCCGGATCCGGGCGGAGGTGGAAGCCGCGGAGAAGGCCGGCGCCGAAGCCCGCGCCCTTGCGGCGTCCTGGCAGGAGAAGAACGCCGCAGCCGCCCTCGAGGCCCGGCGAGTCCTCGACGAGGCGCGCGCCACGGGCGAGAAGGCCCGTCGCGAGCTCGTCGAGGCCGGCCAGGCGGAGCGGACGGCACTCCTCGAGAAGGCCCGGCGCGAGATCGACGCCGAGAAGCAGAAGGCCCTGGCCGAGATCAAGGCCCAGGTCGTCGAGCTCTCGGTGGCCATCTCGCGGCGCGTCGTGAGCCGGTCCGTGGACCGCGCGGAGCACGCCCGCATCGCCGACGAGGTCCTCGAGCGGGCCGGAGACGTGGCGTGACGGCGGAGACCCGGCATCCGCCCGTGGCCCGGCGCTGGGCCGAGGCTCTCCGGGGCCTGGCCGCCGCCGCCGGCGCAACGGACGCGGTCCGTGCGGATCTCGAGGCCGTCACGGACGCGCTGCGGAGCGATCCGGAGCTGGCCGGGAAGTTCTTCCATCCCCTCGTCGTGCCGGCCGTGAAGAGATCCCTGGCGGATTCCCGGCTCCTCGAGGGGCGGCATCCCCTCGTCGCGAACCTGGTCCGCCTCCTCATCGCCCGGCGGCGCGAGGGGCTGCTCCGCTGTCTCTCCGGTGTCTTCGGGGAGGCCGTGGAGCGGGCGGAGGGCATCGTGCGGGCCCGCGTCGATTCGGCGTTCCCCGTGGATCCTGCCGGGGCGGACGCCATGCAGAAGCGGATCGAGGCGGCGACGCGGCGCCGCGTCGTGCTCGAGACGCGGCATGCCCCCGAACTCATCGGGGGCGTGCGTCTCATCGTCGGCGATCGGCTCCTCGACGGGAGCGTCGCCGCGGAGTTCGCCCGCATCCGCGGGCGTCTCCTCCGGACGGATGTGAGGTGAAGCGGAGTTCGGACATGGACATCAACCCGGCGGAAGTCACGTCGGTCCTGAAGCGCGAGATCGAGAACTTCGAGCGCGGACTCGCGGTCGAGAGCGTGGGGACGGTCCTCCAGGTGGGCGACGGCGTCGCCCGCGTCTTCGGGCTCCGGGACTGCATGGTGAGCGAGATGCTCGAGTTCCAGAACGGCGTCATGGGCGTGGCGCTGAACCTCGAGGAGGACAACGTCGGCGCGATCCTCTTCGGGGACGACACGAAGGTCAAGGAAGGGGACTCGGTCCGCACGACGGGCCGCATCATGTCCGTGCCCGTGGGCGAGGCCATGCTGGGCCGCGTCGTCAATGCCCTCGGCGAGCCCGTGGACGGGAAGGGCCCCATCGTCGCGAAGGAGATCCGGCCCATCGAGGCGGGCTCCCCCAACGTCGTCCAGCGCCAGCCCGTCCGGGAGCCGCTCCAGACGGGGCTCAAGGCCATCGACTCGATGATCCCGGTGGGCCGCGGCCAGCGCGAGCTCATCATCGGCGACCGTCAGACCGGCAAGACCGCCGTCATCGTCGACACGATCCTCAACCAGAAGGGCCAGAACATGGTCTGCATCTACGTGGCCATCGGACAGAAGATGTCCACGGTCAAGTCGGTGCAGAAGATCCTCGAGGACGCGGGCGCGATGGACTACACGATCATCGTGAACGCGCCGGCCTCGGATCAGGCCTCGATGCAGTTCCTGGCGCCGTTCACCGGTTGCGCGCTAGGCGAGTTCTTCCGCGACCGGGGCGGTCACGCGGTGGCCTTCTATGACGACCTCTACAAGCACGCCATGGCGTGGCGGCAGGTGTCGCTCCTGCTGCGAAGGCCGCCGGGCCGCGAGGCGTTCCCGGGCGACATCTTCAACCTCCACTCCCGCCTCCTCGAGCGTGCCGCGAAGCTCTCCGATGCCCTCGGAGCCGGAAGCCTCACGGCCATCCCCGTCGTCGAGATCCAGCAGGGGGACGTCACGGGCTACATCCCGACCAACGTCATCTCCATCACGGACGGGCAGATCTACCTCGAGGCCGACCTCTTCAACGCCGGGCAGCGTCCCGCCGTGAACGTGGGACTGTCGGTGTCGCGCGTGGGCGGATCGGCCCAGATCCCGGCCATGAAGAAGGTGGCCGGGAAGCTCCGGCTCGAGATGGCGCAGTACCGCGAGCTCGCGGCCTTCGCGCAGTTCGGCTCGGACCTCGACAAGTCCACGCAGGCGCAGATCACGCGGGGCGAGCGTCTCACGGAGATCCTGAAGCAGCGGCAGTACTCGCCCGTGCCCGTCGAGGAGCAGGTCATGATCCTGTTCGCCGGCACGAACCGCTACCTCGACGACGTGCCCACGGCCCGGGTCCGGGCCTTCGAGGTGCAGTTCCTCGAGTTCATGCGGACGGCCCACGCCGACGTCGGGAAGGAGATCCGGAGCACGGGGAAGCTGTCGCCGGAGCTCGAGGCGAAGCTCCGCTCCGCCATCGACGCGTTCAAGTCCACCTTCGGGAAGGCGTGATCCGGTGAAGGGCGTCCGGGAGCTCCGGCGGCGCCTCAGAAGCGTCCGCAACATCCAGAAGATCACGAAGGCCATGGAGCTCGTGGCCGCGACGAAGCTGCGCCGTCTCCAGGAGCGGGCTCTCGCGTCGCGGCCCTACGCCGAGGGCATCGACCGGCTCATCCGGCGCGTGGCGTCCCGCATCGATCCCTCCGCGTCGCCGCTGTTCTCGCCCCCGGCCGCGGCGGCCTCGCAAGAGCTCCTCATCGTCGTGGGCGCCGACAAGGGACTCTGCGGATCCTTCAACTCGAACCTCTTCCGCCGCGCCGTCCAGGAGCTCCGGACCCGGGAGGCCGCGGGCCGCGCCACGACCCTCTACATCGTCGGGCGCCGGCCGCTGCAGTTCTTCCGGAAGGTCCGCTGCGACATCCATGACTTCTGCCCGGACACGGTGGAGAAGATCGAGTACCGGCGCGTCCGGGAGATCCTCGGAGACATCCTGCGCGCCTGGGGCGAGGGCCGCTTCCGGTCCGTCGCCGTGCTCTTCACGCGGGGCCGGTCGGCCGTGACGTCGGCGCCGGTGATGCGCGAACTCCTTCCCATCCCCCGCGAGGAGGCGCCGGCGGGAGGCGCGTCGTCGTCGTCGGGAGACTATCTCCTCGAGCCGGAGCCGCGGGAGATCCTCGACCGGCTCCTGCCGCGATTCCTCGAGATGCAGCTCTACGCGGCGGTGCGCGAGTCCCTCGCCGCGGAGTTCGCCGCGCGCCGGGCGGCCATGAAGAGCGCCACGGACAATGCGAAGGAAGTCATCGGCATCCTGACGCAGGAATACAACAAGGCCCGCCAGACCGGCATCACGGCGGAGCTCATCGAGATCGTAAGCGGCGCCGAGGCGCTCGCGGGTTGACGGAGTGATTGACGTGAACACCGGAAAGGTCGCCCAGGTCGTCGGGCCCGTGGTGGACGTGCAGTTCGAGCCCGGCCGGCTCCCGCCCATCTACAACGCGTTGCGCATCGACGATCCGGAGCGGAAGATCGGTCTCGTCATCGAGGTCGCCCAGCACCTCGGCAACGACATCGTCCGCTGCATCGCCATGGCCGGCACCGACGGGCTCATCCGCGGGATGGCCGTGACGGACACGGGAGCGCCCATCTCCGTGCCCGTGGGCGAGGCGGCGCTCGGGCGCATCTTCAACCTCCTCGGCGAGCCCATCGATGGCCTCGGCGCGCTGACCGTGAAGGAGCGCCGTCCGATCCACGCCCCTCCGCCCCCGTTCGAGGATCAGCAGGCGGTCACCACGATCTTCGAGACGGGACTCAAGGTCGTGGATCTCCTCGTGCCCTTCGCCAAGGGAGGCAAGATCGGCCTCTTCGGCGGGGCGGGCGTGGGGAAGACCGTGCTCATCCAGGAGCTCATCCGCTCCGTGGCGCGGGAGCACGGCGGCTACTCGGCCTTCGCCGGCGTGGGCGAGCGGACCCGCGAGGGAAACGACCTCTACCTCGAGATGAAGGAGTCCGGAGTTCTCAAGAACACGGCGCTCATCTTCGGGCAGATGAACGAGCCGCCCGGCGCGCGCCTCCGCGTGGCCCTCACGGCGCTCACGATGTGCGAGTACTTCCGCGACACGATGGGGAAGGACGTCCTCCTCTTCGTCGACAACATCTTCCGTTTCGTCCAGGCGGGATCCGAGGTGTCCGCCCTGCTCGGGCGCATGCCCTCGGCGGTGGGCTACCAGCCGACGCTGAACTCCGAGATGGGAGCGCTCCAGGAGCGCATCACGTCCACGCGGAAGGGGTCGATCACGTCGATGCAGGCCATCTACGTTCCGGCCGACGACTACACGGATCCGGCCCCGGTGGCGACGTTCCCGCACCTCGACGCGACGATCGCGCTCGAGCGGGCGCTGGCGGAGCTCGGCATCTATCCGGCCGTGGATCCGCTGCGGTCGACCTCCCGCGTCCTCGATCCGCGCATCGTGGGCGAGGAGCACTACGGGGTCGCCCGGGAGGTCCAGCGCATCCTCCAGCGCTACCAGGAGCTCAAGGACATCATCGCGATCCTCGGCATCGAGGAACTGTCGGACGAGGACCGGGGAACGGTGAACCGCGCCCGCCGCATCCAGAGGTTCCTCTCCCAGCCCTTCTTCGTCGCCGAGCAGTTCACGGGGATCCAGGGGAAATTCGTCCGCGTCGAGGACACCGTGCGGTCCTTCAAGGCGGTCGTCGAGGGGAAGTACGACGACCTGCCGGAAGAGGCCTTCTACATGGTGGGCGGCATCGAGGATGTCGTCGCCAAGGCGGAGAAGCTCGCCCAGTCGGTGAAGTGACAGGGAGCCCTGGCCATGTCGGATCGGACGTTCGAGCTCGCTGTCGTCACACCGGAGCGCACGGTCTTCGAGGGCCGGGTGCGTGCGATGACGCTTCCGACGCCGCGGGGTCTCATCGGAATCCTGCCGGGACACGCGCCCCTCGTGACCGCCGTGGACACGGGCGAGGTGAAGGTCGAGGACGCCACCGGCAGCACCTTCCTCATGCTCGTCACCGAGGGCTTCTTCGAGGTGGCCGGGGACAGTGCGCGGCTCCTGTCGGACGTGGGGGAGAAGGCGGACGAGATCGACCTCGAGCGGGCCCGAGCGGCCGAGAAGCGCGCGCGGGAACGCCTGCTGGCGGCCCGGCGTCCCGATCTGGATCTGGCCCGGGCCGAGGCGGCTTTCCGGCGGGCCATCGCCCGGCAGAAGGTCGTCCGGGACCTCGAGCGGTACCGGGGGCGCTGACGCCCGGGGCCGTTGACTCCCCTTCGGGAGCGCTGTTAACACGGGAACCTGTCCTCGGGCGGGCGGAATCCCGTTTTGTGACGTTGACCGATCCAGGCCAGATCACTGTTGTCCTTCCCGACGGGAGCCACCGCACGGTCCCGCGAGGGATCACCGTCCGCGACTTCGCCACCTCCATCGGACCGGGCCTCGGCCGGGCCTGCCTCGGCGCGCGCCGCGGCGACGCCATCCTCGACCTCAGGGATGCCCTCGAGTCCGATGGTCCCGTCGAGATCCTCACGTCCCGGTCGCCGGACGGCCTCATGGTCATCCGGCACTCCGCGGCGCACATCATGGCTGACGCCATCCTGCGCCTCTGGCCCGGAGCGAAGCTCGCCATCGGGCCGGCGGTGGCTGACGGCTTCTACTATGACATCGATCTCCCGGAGAAGCTCGGGCCCGCGGACCTCGAGCGGATCGAGGAGGAGATGCGCCGCATCATCGCGGAGGACCGCCCCTTCGAGCGCCGCCCTGTGGACCGTGTCGAGGCCATCGAGCGCTTCCGGCGAGCGGGCGAGCGCTACAAGGTCGAGATCCTCGAGGACATCCCCCCCGGCGAAACCGTGACCGTCTACCGCCACGGGACCTTCGAGGACATCTGCCGCGGCCCGCACGTGCCGAGCGCCGGCCAGGTGAAGGCCGTGAAACTTCTCCGGATCGCCGGGGCGTACTGGCGCGGCGACGAGAAGAACCCGATGCTCCAGCGCGTCTACGGGACCGCCTTTGCCGACGCGAAGGCCCTCGAGGAGCATCTGCACCGGATCGAGGAGGCCCGCCGCCGCGACCACCGCCGGCTCGGCCCGGAGCTCGACCTGTTCTCGTTCCACCCCTGGGCCCCCGCGAGCCCCTTCTTCCATCCCAAGGGGGCCGTCCTCTACAACGAGCTCATCGGCTTCGTCCGCGAGCTGTACCGGCGCCGGGGATTCCAGGAAGTCATCACGCCGCAGATCTTCGACGTGGCGCTCTTCCGGACCTCGGGCCACTACGACAACTACCGCGACAACATGTTCTTCATCCGCGACGGCGAACAGGAATTCGGCGTGAAGCCGATGAACTGCCCGAGCCACGCCCTGATCTTCGCCACCCGGACCCGATCCTACCGCGACCTGCCGCTCAGGATCGCCGACTTCGGCCGGCTGCACCGCTTCGAGCGCTCCGGCGTCGTCTCGGGCCTGACCCGCGTCCGGACGTTCGCCCAGGATGACGCGCACATCTTCTGCATGCCGGATCAGGTCGAGTCGGAAATCGCCGCCAACATCGAGATGATGTTCACGACCTACCGCCAGTTCGGTTTCGAGAACATCACCGTCAACCTGTCCACCCGCCCGCCGGCGCGCATGGGCGATGACGCCCTCTGGGACCGTGCCGAGGAGGCGCTCGAGGCGGCGCTCCGCCGGAACGACGTCGCGTTCCGCCTGAACCCCGGCGACGGCGCGTTCTACGGACCGAAGATCGACTTCTCCGTGGAGGATGCCCTCGGGCGATCGTGGCAGACGGCCACCATCCAGCTCGATTTCCAGCTTCCCGAACGCTTCGACCTCTCCTACTCGGCCCCCGACGGATCCCTGGCGCGCCCGGTGATGGTCCATCGCGCGATGCTCGGATCCCTCGAGCGGTTCATCGGGATCCTCATCGAGCACTGCGCGGGGGCCTTTCCGTTCTGGCTCGCACCGGTCCAGGTCGTGGTGCTTCCTATCACGGACGCCCATGCGGACCGGGCGCGGGAGGTCCTTCTTGCCCTCACGGCCGCCGGGTGGCGGGCAGAGGGCGACTTCTCGAACCGAAAGACCGGGGCCAAGATCCGCGAGGCGCAGGTCGGACAGGTCCCGTATATTCTCGTCATCGGAGACCGGGAGGTCGCCGATGGTACAGTGTCCGTCCGTGAACGCAGGGAGGGCGACCTCGGCGCCATGTCGCTGGAGGCGATTCTCGAGCGGTTCCGGCAGCGGGTGGCCGACCGGCGATGAAGCCGGCGGCATCCGGAAGGTCCGGTGGATGATGATGGAGGTGTATGGCCGAACGTGACATCCGGACATCCTCTGCCCCGAGGCAGCGGATCAACATGATGATCCGGGTCCCCGAGGTCCGCGTGATCGACGCGGACGGGACTCAGCTCGGCGTGCTCTCGAGGGACGATGCCCTCGCCCGGGCGCGCGAGCGGGAGCTCGATCTCGTCGAGATCGCCCCCACCGCCGTGCCTCCGGTCTGCCGGATCATGGACTTCGGCAAGTTCAAGTACGAACAGAAGAAGAAGCAGCAGAAGTCCCGCTCGAAACAGCACGTGATCCAGGTGAAGGAAATCCGTTTCCGCCCGAAGACCGACGATCACGACATGGACACGAAGAACCGCCAGGCGCGGGGGTTCCTCGAGGAGGGCAACAAGGTGCAGGTCACGGTCCGCTTCCGCGGGCGCGAGGTGACCCACCCCGAGATCGCCCAGACGATGCTGCAGGATTTCGCGTCGCGCCTCGCCGAGGTCGGGAAAGTCGAGCGTTTCCCGAAGCTCGAGGGCAAGCAGATGGTCATGATTCTGACACCGCTCAAGATGCCCGCGTCCTGAACCGCGGGCCGGTCGGTCCCACGAACCGAGACGAAGACAGGAACTCCGATGCCCAAGCAGAAGACCAACAAGTCCGCCGCCAAGCGGTTCAAGGTGACGAAGAATGGCAAGGTCCGGCGGTTCAAGGCCGGACGCCGTCACCTCATGTCCGTGAAGCCCGGGAAGAAGAAGCGCCACCTCCGCGACCGTCCCAACGCGGCGCCCGGCGACGCGCGGGTCGTGAAGGCCCTGCTCGGCGACCTCGGGCGGTAGGCCCCCGGGGACTCTCCGCCGGCGGAAGGGCGGGGGAGGGCCGTTCCGCCGCCCCGCTCTCCGCCCCGTTGGGCCGTCCGTCGGGGCGCCCAGGCCCCCCCCTCCGGGGGACTTGGCGGCCGCGGCGGCTCGGTTAGACTTCCCTCCCACTCCGGAGACCGAACGTCATGCCTCGCGCAACGAACGCGGCTGCGAGCCGCAAACGTCGCAAGCGGATCCTCAAGCGGGCCAAGGGCTTCGTCGGCGGACGCCATCGCCTCATGGGCGTCGCCCGCGAGGCGGTTCAGCGCGCTTGGCGGTACTCCTTCACGGGACGCAAGACCCGGAAGCGGGATTTCCGGTCGCTCTGGATCGTGCGCATCAACGCCGCAGCCCGCATGCACGGATCGACGTATCGGGACTTCGTCCACGGCCTCAAGCTGGCCGGGATCGACCTCGACCGGAAGCAGCTCGCGGAGCTCGCGGTCTCCGATGATGCGGCCTTCGGACGCCTCGTCACCATGGCGTCGGACGCCCGCGCTCGCCGATCTGCCTAGAGGGTGGACCGGGGACGATGCGGCTGAGACCCTGCGTCCCGTCTTGCGCGGTCCTGCCCGGGCCGCGGCCGGCGCACCGTTCCGCGAACCCGGCGTGCTTCCCGCCTGACGCGCCCCGCCGTAGCGCTCCGCAGTGCGCGGGAGGCGCCCGTGGGTGAGGACCCCGACGACGTACGCTCCGTCGAAGCCGACGCGCTGGCAGCCATCGCCGCCGCAGCCGATGCCGTCGCCCTCGAGGCCGTCCGGAACGCCTACCTCTCGCGCAAGGGTCGCATCCCCGCGCTGATGGCGCGTCTCGGGACGCTCCCCGCGGCGGAGAAGCCCGCTTTCGGGCGGGATGTGAACCGTGTCCGCGACGCGGTCCTCGCCGCCTTCGAGGCCCGCCGCGCCGTCCTCGGCGATGCGCGGCCGCGCGCGGGCGGCGATATCGAC
>CAYQRN010000125.1:0-12822 GCA_964419995.1 uncultured Planctomycetia bacterium | reverse complement strand
CCAGAACAGAGAAGCGACGCGCAGCGGAGCGTCCCCTCCTGAACGACGGGGCGCTTCGCGCTGTCACGGTATGTGGGACGCACCACACTATCGGCGGCGGCTCGGCCGGCGGGGGCGGTCGCCCCCGTCGCCGGCGCGGCTCTGGCGAGTGGCGCCGATGAGCTTGTAGAGGAGGCGGGCGCCCACGTTGCCGTCCCACGTGTCGCCCCGGGGCCCCGGGGCCACCTCGGAGAGGTCGAAGCCCACGATACGCCGCCCTGACTCCACGACGGCGAGAAGCAGCCGGACGGCCATGTGGAAACTGAGTCCCCCCGGGACGGGCGTCCCGGTGTGGGGGCAGAGGGACGGATCGAGGCCGTCGATGTCGAAGGAGACGTAGATGGCGCCGGGCAGGTCGGCGACGACGGCCTTCGCGATCCGGTCGAAGGGGGTGCCGGAGAGGAGGTCGTCGCGGATCTCGCTGTCGTACCAGCACCGGACGCGCCCGCCGGAGGCGCGGATGGTCTCCACTTCGTCGTCGCAGGTGTCGCGCACGCCCACCTGGACGATGCGGGCGATGTCAGGGATCCTCGTGAGGACGTTGTACATGATCGACGCGTGCGACCACGTGAAGCCCTCGTAGGCCCGGCGGAGATCCGAATGGGCGTCCACGTGGAGGATTCCGAGGCCCGGATGGCGGGCTGCGTGCGCCTCGATGGCGCCGAAGGGCGTGGCGTGGTCCCCGCCGACGACGCCGACGATCCGATCTCGGTCGAGCCAGGCTTCCGCCGTCCCCCGCACCCAGGCGTTGACGGCGGCGCAGAGGGCGTCGATGCGGGCCCCGGCGCGCTCGGCTCGCGTGTCGCCCTCGGTGACACCCCCCCTTGCGATGAGCGGATCGGCGAGGCGCCGCGCCGCGCGGTTCCAGTCGCGAA
This sequence comes from uncultured Planctomycetia bacterium, assembly GCA_964419995.1. Taxonomy (GTDB): domain Bacteria; phylum Planctomycetota; family CAYQRN01; genus CAYQRN01. The sequence continues at coordinate 11,908 of CAYQRN010000125.1, read as the reverse complement.
CGCTGCGGTTCTCCGGGAGAAGCGCGATGCCGTCCTCGAAGGGGCGCCCGGTGTCGAGGTCGAGGAGATCCACCTGGCGGCTGGCGTCGAGGATGGTCCGGGGTCCGCCGGCCGCGCCGCGGCGATAGGACGTCGTGGCGTCGAAGGGCACCGGGATGAGGATCACTCCGGCGTCCGCCGGGGCGTGCGGAAGGCCGAAGATGCCCGATCCCGGCAGGGCAGCGGCGCTGGGGTCGAAGCGCGGGCGGGCGGGCTCAGGCATCGGGGGAGGTTATGCGGAGAGCCCGTGGCCGCAAGGTTGCGTTGCCGCGCCTGCGTGGCATCGGGCAAGGGCGATGAGCTCGTCACCGGCCAGGAGCGCGGCTCCTGGGGGGAGCGCGACGCCTGCGCGCAGGACCGAGAGCACCGTGCCTCCCGCCAGGGCATCGGCGGCTCCGGCGGTGGCCGCAGCCCCCGCGGGCGGAGCCTCGAGTCGAACGCGTCGGATCCCGTACAGTCCGTCGAGAAGCTCGATCGTGGGATCGTGGGCGCCGAACGCGACGGCGGCCGCCAGCGTGGGCGCCGCGAGGGCCGATGTGCTGAACGCCGCATCGAGGCCGAAGATCTCTTCGAGACGTTCCGCGAGGATGTCCGGGAAGACGCGGGCGACGACGCGGAGCCCGGCGCGACGGCGGCGCGCGGTCAGGGCGATCTGGATGTTCGCGAGGTCGCTGTTCGTGACCGCGAGGACGCACTCCGCGCCTGCAACGCCGGCCTCGTCGAGGACCTCCGGCCGGCGGGCATCCCCCTTCACGACGCGGATCGAGAGCCGCGCGAAGGCATCGAGGAAGCGCGGATCCGAGTCCTCGCGGCAGACGACGACGACGGAAGGCCCGCCGGGAAGACGCGTGAGCTCGCGGACCGTGCGGAACCCGACGTTCCCGGCGCCGCAGACGATGATGGGGCCGGCGATGTCCGGACGGACAGCGGACGGATCGGCCGCCGCGGCGAGGCGGCGAAGCGCCGGGGGCGGACCCGCGGCGACGACGACGGACCCCGGGCTGCCGGAGCCGTCCTGGCGGGATCCCCGGCCCTTGAGCGCGGGGGCGCTGTCCCGGAGCACCCGCACGCCGAAGGTGGATTCGATGGCGCGAGGCGACAGACCGGGCGCGGCGCCGTCGCCGATGCGGATCGCGGCGAGGCCGATGGTGCCCGCGGGAGTGGGAAGGGCCTCGAAGACGCCGGGGGCAACGGCGGCCGAGGCCAGTGTCGTGGCGGCGAGCGCGGACGTGCTGAAGCCCGTGCCGGGGCCGAAGGTCCGATCGAGGTGGCTGTCGAGATCCTCGTCGAACACCCGGACGACGACGTTCACGTCGGCGCGGATCCGGCGGGCCGCGAGGCACATCTCGATGTTGGCAAGATCGTCGTCCGTGCCCGCGAAGGCGCCGCGGGCGCGCTGGACTCCCGCGGCCTGGAGGGACTCGCGTTCCGTGGCGTCTCCGAGGATCACGGGGACCCGGAGCTCGCGGACCTCGCTCAGGAATGGGCATGCGGGATCGCGTTCGATGGCCACGACGGGAACCCGGGCCTCGAGGAGTTCGACGATGACACGGTATCCGACGCGGCCGAGACCGCAGACCACGACGTGCCCTCGGAATGTGGCGGCGAGGGATCGCTGCCAGCCCTCGCGGCGGGCGGACTTGTCGAGGACGTACCGCCCGAGATTCAGGACGCTCTGGAAGATGAGCGCGAGGCCGAGGAAGGGCACCGCAAAGAAGAGGATCTGGCCGGCGACGTCCTCCTCGGGGAGGGGGAGGTCGTTCTCGAACGCGAGCATCCTGACGCTCTGGTAGAGCGCGGTGAGGACCGTGAAGGGCGGCCGCTCCGCGCGGGCGTGATCTGCCCAGATCCATCTGAAATAGCCGGTCGTGCCGGCCATGAGGAGGATGAAGGCCGAGAGGCCAAGGCGCGACTCGTGAAGGATGAGTGCGATGTCGCGGACGTTGGCGCGGAGGAGGCGATGGAGCGGGAATCGCCGCCGGCGGAGAGCCTGGATGCGCTCTTCGTGGCGCGGGACCCGAAGCAACGGCGGGGGTGGCATGACGGCGCGTTGTGCGCCGCGTGCCTCGGCGATTCAAGGCGGCGCCGCGACCGCCGACTCGCGATCAGACCATGACCTGCCCGGCGAGGACGTAGAGATCCGCATCCTCGCGGGCAATGCGCCGTCGGAGCGCCCGGAGGAGCCCTTGGGTCTCCGCGGCGAAGGCGGAGGGATCCCGCTCTATCGCCATGGCGTGGGGCCAGCGCCCGGCGTAGGACTCCACCTGCTTCACGAGTCCTCCCATCTCATCCATGAAGGACTTCGCCGTCGCGCGCACCGCGGCGCTCGAACTCCTGAGGAGCGTCGGGTAGAGGTGACGGTCCTCGAGGGCGAGGTGGGCTCGCAGTCGTCCGATGAGCGCGGAGAGACGGGAACGGACGCCGTGGGCATCCCGAGCGAAATCCTCATCCGCGAGTCGTCGCCCGAGATCTCCGGCCACGGCGAGGAGGTCCGCGTGCTGCTCCCGGAACCGATGCATCGGATTCACGGTCTGCTCCGTCGGCGGCCCGTTCACGACGGGACGCCGAGGGCATCTATCGGCGGCGCAGGACGGGTTCTGGAGTCCGGAGGCCGCTGTCCCGGGTCGGGACTGCGGACGGGCCGGCCATCAGGCCGGGCGGCGGGGACTCCGGCGGCCGAAAGCAGGCGAATCGCCTGCCTCGCCAGCGCGAGGAGGGTCGTCCGGGTCCTTCGTGTGGCGCCTTCGACGAGGGCCACGGGCGGTCCTTCCTGCTTGCGGGTTTCGGAGGGGGAGGCGTCGTACGGAGGTCTGACGCCCGCTCGTGCACCTGCGGGATCCGTGTCGAGTCCGGTGCCGCCCGGCGATTCCGCAGCCCCGTCAGGCCACGTTGACGGCGGCGCCGCCGATGGTCAACGTGGAGCCCCACGGAGCGTCACATGACCATGGATCTCTCGGGCATCCTCCGCCGGGTCGCGGATCTGCACGGCGAGGAGGAGGTGGTTGCCTGCGGCGACGTCCGTCTCACGGGCGCCAGGCTGGCGGCCGAGGCGGCGGCCCTGGCGAGGAGCCTCCTCGTCATCGGCGTGAACCGGGGGGACCGCGTCGCGATCCTCCACCGGAACTGCCACCGCTTCCTGAAGGCGGCCCTCGGCACGGCGGCGGCGGGCATCGTCCTCGTCCCGCTCAACGCCCGGCTCGATGCGGCATCCCTCGGGCTCATGCTCCGCGACTCCGGCGCGACGGTCCTCCTCACGGAAGAGAAGCTCCGCCCCCTCGCCCTCGCGGCCTCCGCACGTGCGTCGGACTCGGTGAAGGTCCTCGACGTGGACGATCTTCCCGCGCCGCGGGAGGCCTTCGCGTTCACAGCGCCTTCGCCCGACGATCTCGCCCAGATCTACTACACGAGCGGAACCACGGGGAGCCCCCGCGGCGTCATGCTCCTCCACCGGAACATCGCCTCGCACGCGCTCATGACCGTCGCGGAGCTCGGACTCTCGGACCGCGACGTCTGGGCCCACGTGGCGCCGATGTTCCACCTCGCCGACGCCTGGGCCGTGTTCGCGATCACGTGGGTGGGGGGGCGGCACGTCTTCGTCCCGGACTTCGCGCCGGACGCGGTGCTCGACGCCTTCGAGCGCGATGGCGTCACGCTCACGAACCTCGTGCCCACGATGCTGAACCGCATCGTGGCCGAGCCGGGAGCCGCCGAGCGGCGTTTTCCGGCCCTCCGCGCGATCCTCTCCGGGGGGGCGCCCATCGCGCCCTCCCTCGTCGCGAGGATTCTCTCGACGTTCCGGACGGAGTACGTCCAGACCTACGGCCTCACGGAGACGAGCCCGTATCTCACGTTCTCCCGGCTCTCGAGGGGTCTCTCGGCCCGCTCCGAGGAGGAGAGGCTCCGGTACGTCTGCCGGACGGGACGCCCCGCGCTGGGCGTGGATCTCCGTGTCGTCGGCGACGACGGCGCCGACGTGCCGCAGGACGACAGGACCGTGGGGGAGATCCGCGTGCGCGCCCCGTGGGTGACGCCCGGCTACTGGAGAAACCCGGGCGCCACGGCGGAGGCCTTCGCCGATGGCTGGTTCAGGACCGGCGACCTCGCCGTCTGGAACGCCGAGGGCTGGGTGAACATCGTCGACCGCCGCCGGGACATGATCATCACGGGGGGCGAGAAGGTCTACTCGACCGAGGTGGAGGCTCTCCTGGCCGGCCATCCGGATATCTTCGAGTGCGCGGTCGTGGGCGTGCCCGACGCGGACTTTGGCGAGAAGGTGTCCGCGGCCATCGTGCCCCGCGGCGACGCGGCGCCGGCGGCCGAGGATCTTCGGGCCTTCCTCCGGGAGCGCCTCGCGTCCTTCAAGGTCCCGCGGCTCTGGGCCGTCTTCGGGGCGCTTCCGAAAACCGGTTCGGGGAAGCTCCGCAAGACGGAGATCCGCGAAGCGCTGGCGGCCCATGCGGCCGCACAGGGGCTCGTGGATCTGCGCCGTCACCGTCCGCTGGCGCACTGATGTCGCGGCGCGGCGAACTTCACGGAGGAGGACGACCATGACCGGCCGCGACACGCGCCCCGAGGTCCTGACCTTCGACTGCTACGGAACGCTCATCGACTGGACCGGCGGCATCCTCGGAGATCTCCGAGCGCTCCGGAGCCGCGCCTGCCCCCCCGTGTCGGAGGAGGAGTTCTTCGCGGCCTACGTCGAGGAGGAGGCTGCGGTGGAGGATCGTCCCTGGCGCCCCTACCGGGAGGTCCTCGGCGAGGCTGTGGCGAGGCTCGGCCGTCGCTTCGGCTTCTCCGTGGGCGCGGAGGAGCGCGGCCTCCTTCCGGCGGGCCTTCCCGGGTGGAAGCCCTTTCCGGACACGGGACCGGCCCTCCTCGAGCTCCGGCGGAGCCATCGCCTCGGCATCCTTTCGAACGTGGACCGGGACCTCCTCGGGGCCACCTGTCGCCGGTTTCCCGTGACCTTCGACTTCATGGTCACGGCGGAGGATGTCCGCTCCTACAAGCCGGCCCGGGCGCACTTCGATCGGGGGCTCGAAACTGCGGGCGTGGAGCGGGGGCGGATCCTCCATGTGGCCCAGAGCCTGAGACACGACATCGCCCCGTGCGTCGCCCTCGAGATCCCCTGCGTGTGGGTGAACCGGCGGGGAGAGGCGACGCCGCCGGACCTCCGCGTGCCGGAGGTCCGGGATCTCGCGGGGCTTGTAGACCGGCTCGCCGCCCCCGCGTGACGGACGCGCCGGGGGCGGGGCCGGCAGGCGTTACGGGCTCGTCAACTGGTAGGACGTGGACTGGGCGTTCGTGGGGATGAAGGTCCGCGTGAGGCCGTTCAGGTCGAAGATGCCGGGCGGGAAGATCTCGAAGAGGCGCTGGTTCGGCGTCCCCGACCAGGGCACGGTCGAGAAGTTGATGGCTGTTGCGGCGTTCAGATTGTTGCCGGGGCAGATGCCCACGAGGCCGTCCGAGATGGCGACCGAGGGCCATCCGATCTGGATCTGGCCGTTCGATCGGACTTCGATGAAGAACGTGCTGGCGTTGTTGACGCCGTTCTCGGGGACGGCGACCCACTCGATGCGGTGCGTCGTGGCGGCGGGGGTCGAGATGACGAAGCCGCCGGCGCTCGGATCGAAGTCGTCCCAGAGACCGGCGATGCGGCGGGGGCCGGACTGGAGCGTTGCCGCCGACTCGAGGGACGTGGGATCGGCGGCCCCGAAGGTGATGTTGCCGTTGGCGTTCACCCACATCTGGTTGAAACTGTTCCCGTAGAACGCGAGGTTGAAGCCGATGTTGACGAGGACCGAGCCGTTGTTGGAGAGATTGAGGATCGTCCCGGAACCGGCATTGACGCTCGTCCAGGCGCTCGTCCGCGTTCCCTGGACGCCGCGCACCGAGTAGACGCCGGCGCCGTTGTTGAGGTCCGTCCAGCTCCCCGTGCTGCCGGGGAGGCCCGTCGCGATGCTGATGCCGTTCCGGCGGATGTCGATCGTCGTGTAGAGGACCGGGTTCGACCATGCGAGGACGACGGTCCCGCCGGCGGCCTGGGCCGTGAGGCTCTGGGGGGCGGGGAGGGGCGGCTGGACCCAGTCGGGCGGCACGACGCGGATCTGCTTCGAGGCCGTGATGGATGGGTTTCCGTTGAGGGTCGCCGTTATGGTGCCATAGCCCCCGGGGACACCGTTGGCCTGGGTCGACGTCAGGGGTCCGGCCGTGAACACGCCGGTCGATGTGTGGACGCCGCCGACGAGCGTCGGTGTCGAGTCCGACCAGGTGACAGGGACCGGACCGAGGTTCACGTCGTCCCCGGCACCGTTCTCCGAGATGCCGTTCGGGCCGTTGTTGTAGCCGCGGACCTCGAAGACATCGGTGTGCTCATCGATGCCGCCCTTCCCGGCCGGCGGCGGCGTGGCGGCCTTGATCCGGCACATCCCCGACGCGGTGCCGTTCATGATCCCGCCCACCGTACCGGACGTCGTGCCGTTCCAGCCCGGGACGCCGGGCATGTTCTGGACGCGGATGTAGTGGACGGGCGTCGCGGGGTCCCGCCCCGTGATCGTGACCACGTTCGAGATGGTCTGGACCGCGCTCGGCGCCGCCGGATTCAGGATCAGGGCGACGGCGTAGAAGTTGACGCCGATGATGGCGGGCAGGTTCGGCATGGTGACGGGCTTCGCGCCGGTGCCGACCTGGTCGAGGTAGCCGGACTGGGGAAGCGGCGTACCGAAGATCGACTCGCCGCCGAGACCCGGCGTCGTGGACAGGTTGAAGAGGGGGTCGAGGGTGAACGTTCCCGGGAGGAAGACGTTGATCCCGATGCTGCGCCCGTCGGGGAGGCTGAACGGGCTTCCTGTGCCCATGGAGTAGAGGAGCATGAAGGGACGGTTCTTGTCGAGGGGGCTCGAGAGGACCATGTTCATGGCGCCCCCCGGGGATGTGTCGCCGGTGACGAAGAGCCGCGGAATGCCGTAGACCGAGTAAGCCTGGCCCTCGACGATGCCTGCGAGGGCGAGGACGGCGAGCGGAAGGACTGCGAGGCGCTTCATCGGAACCTCCGGACCCATGGCAGCAGGGCGGGCGCCGCACAGGTCGTCGATTCCCTGCGGACGGCGCGGCGCCGGAGGACGATCCTACTCCGGAATTCCATGTCGCGGTAAAGGAAAGTCCCGAGACGAGGATGGACCGCTCCGCTCGGGCGGTCGGTGTCCCGGGTCGGCGAGCCTAAGGCGCATTCTCCCAAGGACTAAGCGCGCGGGCGGAGGAGGCCCACCGCCCGCGCCGGCCGGGAGCTCAGGGGCTCGTCATGACGTAGGCCGATCCGGAGGGCGTGAAGGTCCGGGAGAGGCCGTTGAGGTCGAAGGGGTCGCCACCCCCGGTGAACTGCTCGCAGATCCGGGCGTTGGCCGCTCCGTTGTAGGGAAGGGCGACGCTCGAGAAGTTGATCTCCGTCGCAGAGCTCGACCCGTTGCCGATGCCGACGATGGCGTCGAGGAGCGCGACGGACGTCCATCCGATCTGGACCTGGCCGTTCGAACGGATCTCGATCCAGAAGCTGTTCGAGTTGCTGGAGCCGTACTCGGGCACCCCGACGAAGTCGATGCGGTGACTCGACGCCGAGGGCGTCGAGAGCACCTGCCCCCCGGTGGCGGGGTTCAGGTCGTCCCAGAGGCCGCAGATGCGCGGCGGCGCCGCCGCGAGGGCCGAGAGGGACTCCTGGTAGGTGTTGTTCCCGCTGCCGAAGGTGATGTTCCCGTTCGAACTCACGTACATCGTGTTGTACGCGGTCCCGAAATACGTGAACGAGAAGCCGATGGCCAAGGCGACATTGGTGTCGTCGCCGAGGGAGAGTGGCGACTGTCCGACGTTGACCGTGGACCAGGATGTCGGGTTGCCGCAGTAGTTGCCGCGCACCCCGTAGGCGCCGTTTCCGTTGTTGACGTCCGTGAAGGTCGTCGCGCTTCCCGGAAGGCCCGTGGCGATCGTGGAGCCGTTTCGCTGGATGTCGATGGACGTGTACACGACCGGATTCGTCCAGTTGAGGACGACCTGGCTCGAGACGGTCTGGCCCGTGACGTTCTGGGGGGCTGCGACATTGGCGACGTTGATCGTCGACCACGCGCTCGTGGACCCGCCGGACTTGCCCCGGACGCCGTAGGTTCCGGAGGCGTTCGAGGGATCGGTCCAGCTCGTGGTCGTGCCGGGAAGGTTCGACACGATGGTGACGCCGTTCCGTTGGATATCGACGGCCGTGTAGTTGATGGGGTTCGTCCAGGAGAGACTCACGGAGCAGCCGACGACCTGCGCGGCGAGCCCTGCCGGCGCCGCGAGCGGCGGACTCACCCAGGACGGAGGCACGACGCGGATCTGCTTCGTCGCCGTGATGCCGGGGTTGCCGGAGAGGGTTGCCGTGATGGTGCCGTAGGCCCCGGTCACGCCGTTGTTCGCCGTGGAGGCGAGATATCCGGCCGTGAACATGCCCGTGTTCGCATCGATGACGCCGACGTTGTTGTTGGCGTAGCTCTTGGTCCAGTTGCACGGGACAGGGCCGAGACTCACGTCGTCCCCGCCGCCGTTCTCGGAAACGCCATTCGGACCGTTGTTCCACCCGCGCACCTCGAACATCTCGGTGTGCTCCGGGAGTCCGCCCTTCCCCGGAGGCGGCGGCGAGGCGGCCTTGATGCGGCAGATGCCGGAGGTCGTACCCTGCACGATGCCGCCGACCGTGCCGCTCTGGGTTCCGCTCCAGAGGGGGACGCCGGGGAGGTTCTCGATGCGGACGTAGTGGACGGGCGTCGACGCGTTGCGGAACGTGATGGCGGCCACGTTCGAGATGCGCTCGATGCCGCTCGGCGAGCCGGCGTCCAGGGTGAGCGCAACGCAGTAGATCGTGAGGCCGTGGAGGGCCGGCGAGTTGTAGACGAGGACGGACCTGGTGCCCGTGCCGACGATGTCCAGCGTGCCCTGCTGGGGGAGCGGAGTTCCGAACCAGGTCTCCGCGCCGAGGCCGTTCACGGACGTGAACCAGAAGATCGGGTCGATCGCCGCGTTCCCGGGCATGAAGACGTTGAGGCCGAGGCTCCGCCCGTCCGGAAGGACGTAGGGGTTGGTCGTGGCGGAGGAGTAGAGGAGCATGAACGACTTGCTCTTGTCGAAGGGGCTCGAGTAGACCATGCGCAGCGTCCCGCCCGGAGACGTGTCGCCCGTGACGAAGAGCCTGGGGGCGCCGTAGACCGTGTAGGCCTGTCCGGAGCCCGTGGCATCAAGAACGAGGGTCGCGACGGCGGCGGCGAGGAGGATCGTGGCGCTCGTGCGCATCTTCCGAGGTCTCCGCTCGATGAAGGGGGATGGTTCCGGAAGCCGCCTCCACCTTACGGCAAGCGCGTGAGCGGCCGTCCGGCAGGATCCGGCATGACCGGATGGTACCCGGGACGCGTTCGGAGAGGGGAGACAATTCAGGGTTGCCGCCAAGTCCCCGAGGGGCCGGGCGGCAGGCCGGTCCTGACGCAAGTCAGGCTCCGGCAGGCGCGAAGCGCGCGGGGTCGCCGCGGTCAGGGGCTCGTCATCTGGTACTGCGTCACTCCGGCGTTCACCGGCGTGAAGGTCCTCGAGAGGTTGTCGAGGTCGAAGGGGTCGGAGGCGCCGCTGAATCGCTCGTAGATGCGCGCGCCGGCCGCTCCCGTGTAAGGGAGCGCCACGCTCGAGAAGTTCACCTCCGCGGCCGAGCTCGATCCGTTCCCGATACCCACGAGGCCATCGAGGAGAGCGACGGAACCCCAGCCGATCTGGATCTGGCCGCTCGAGCGGAACTCGATCCAGAAGGTATTCGAGTCGGAGCCGCCGTACTGGGGCACGGCGAACCAGTCGACGCGGAGCGACGTGGCGGTGGAACTCGTGACGACCATCCCACCGGCTCCCGGGTTGAGATCGTCCCAGATCCCCGCGACCCGCGGCGGCGCCGAGGCGAAGGCCGATGAGGATTCACCGTAGGCCGCCGAGGCCGCGCCGAACGTGCAGTTGCCGTTGGCGTTCACCCAGACGGTGTTCCAGACGTTTCCGAAGTAGGTGAAGGAGAAGCCGAGGGGCACCTCGACGGAATCGTCGTCGCCGAGGGGGATCTGATTCACGCCCACGCCGGCGAAGGTCCATGGACTCACCTGGGCGCCGTCATGCCCGCGGACACCGTACACTCCGCTCGTGTTGAGACTGTCGATGTAGCTCGTCGTGCTTCCGGGAAGCCCCGAGACGAGAGGCGTGCCGTTGCGGGTGATGTCGATGGACGTGTAGGAGACGGGGTTCGTCCAGTTGAGCACGACGGTGCTGCTCACGACCTGGGCCGTGAGGGCCGTGGGGGACGCGAGCGGCGGACTCACCCAGGAGGGCGGAACGACGCGGATGTCCTTCGTCGCCGTGACGGTGGGGTTGCCGGCCAGCGTGGCCGTCACTGTGCCGTACCCGCCGGCGGCGCCGTTGGCCGCTGTCGTCGTGAGGTGACCGGCGGTGAACATCCCGGTGCTGGCGTCGATGACGCCGATGCTGTTGCTCGCGAAGCTCTTCGTGAACGTGCAGGGCACGGGCCCGAGCGGGACGTCGTCGCCGGCGCCGTTCTCCGGAACGCCGTTCGGCCCGTTGTTCCAGCCGCGCACCTCGAACATCTCGCTGTGCTCCTCGATCCCGCCCTTCCCGGCCGGGGGCGGCGCCTGGGCCTTGATGCGGCAGATCCCCGACGTCGTGCCCTGCATGATCCCGCCGAGGGTCCCGCTCTGCGATCCGCTCCAGAGCGGAACGCCGGGGAGGTTGGCGATGCGGATGTAGTGGATGGCGACCGCGGGATCGCGGAAAGTGATCGCAGCGGCCGCGGAGATCCGGCCGATACCGCTCGGGGCGCCCGCGTCGAGGGTCAGGGCCACGGAGTAGATCGTCGCGCCGATGAGGAGCGGACTGTTGTACACCGAGATGGTCCGCGAGGCCGTGCCCACGATGTCGAAGGTCGTCTGCTGCGGCAGGGGAGTGCCGAAGTACGGCTCCGCGCCGAGGCCATTCACGGAGGTGAGGAGGAAGATGGGGTCGGGGGTCGACGTGCCGGCCTGGTAGACGTTGATGCCGAGACTCCGCCCGTCCGGGAGGATGAAGGGGTTGTCGATGGCGGACGAGTAGATGAAGACGACGCCCTTCGACTTGTCGAGGGGGCTCGAGCAGACCATGCGGATCGTGCCGCCGGGGGACGTATCGCCGGTCACGAAGAGGCGGGACTGCCCCCAGACCGAATAGGCCTGGCCGGCGGATGTCGAGGCCAGGGTGGCGACAAGAAGGGCGATCGTCGCGATCCGCGTCATCGGAAGCTCCCTTGGCTGCACAACCTCCGCGGTCCCGCCTGCGGCGGGGCGGCGTCCCCGAAGCGTCACGGGGATGCGCGCGCGGCTCGGGCCCAACCTACCACAGGGCGTCGCGGGCGCCGAAGGACAATCCGATCGCGCGCGAAGGTGCCGCGACGCCATTCAGCGAGCCGGAGGCGGCTGTTATGATCGGGCCCTGCTATCAGGCTTGTCCGTATCTGTCGAGAGATGGGATGAAGACCTCCGCCCGGATCCGCGACGAGTTCCTGCGCTTCTTCGCCGAGAGGGGCCATCAGGTCGTCCCCTCCTCCCCGGTCGTCCCCCAGGACGACCCGACGCTCCTCTTCACGAATGCCGGGATGAACCAGTTCAAGGACGTCTTCCTCGGCACCGGGAAGAGGGCCTACACCCGCGCGGCGGACACCCAGAAGTGCATCCGGGTCTCGGGAAAGCACAACGACCTCGAGGAGGTGGGCGTCGACACCTACCACCACACGTTCTTCGAGATGCTCGGCAACTGGTCCTTCGGCGACTACTTCAAG
>CAYQRN010000124.1:0-12850 GCA_964419995.1 uncultured Planctomycetia bacterium | reverse complement strand
GTGAGAAATGGCGCCACCCTCCCTAGGGGATCGGGTCCCCCCTGCCCGGTACGAACCGCTGGGTCTTGACCCGCGGTCGCACAAACAGCCTGAACATGGTCGCCGCGAGAAGAGCGAGGTCGTACCAGGGAGTCCATCGCCTGATGTAATGGAGGTCCCGGGCGAGGCGCCGCCGTATCGAAGTCGACCCGGCGAAGCCGCTGACCTGCGCCAGTCCCGTGAGACCGGCACGAACCGTATGCCGCATCACGTACTTCGGCAGGATCTTTTCAAACTCTTGAGTAAACTCGGGTCGTTCGGGCCGGGGGCCGACGAGGCTCATGTCGCCTCGGAGGACGTTGATGAGCTGGGGAAGTTCGTCGATCCAGAGGTGACGGAGGATTCGTCCGATGCGCGTCCGGCGGGGGTCGTCGGGAGACGACCAGACGGGGCCGCACGGCTCAGCGTCAGGACGCATCGTCCTGAACTTGTTTATCGTGAATGTCTTGTGGCCTCGCGTCACGCGCGCGTGGCGATGGAAGATCGGGCGCCCGGAGGTCGCAGCGATGACCGCGGCCGTGAGGAGGAAGAGCGGCAGAGAGACGGCGAGGAGGACGAGGGCGCCGAGGATGTCCGTGGCGCGCTTCCACGGGCCGTTGATGCCGGGGGCAGGCACAGGGTCGACGAGGAGCACGCCGGAACCGGGGAGGTCGGCGATCCAGCGGGCACCGTAGCGATGGCCAGGGCGGAGGCGTGGCGCCGCCATGGGCACACCGGACTTCGATAGAGAAGGGACGCAAGCGTGTTCTGAATGGTTGTTTATGGCATGGGTCGCGTCGCCGCCCCCCCCTTCGTCGAGTGCCCGGTAACCGCAGTAGAAGCTCGCGCGGAGGGAGCGTCGAAACGCCCGTACGCCTGCGCCGTTCTCGGGAAGCACGAGGGGAATCGAACGTCGCCGCCAGGCGGGGGATCGCCGGACGAGACCCGGGATCGCATGGTGCCAGGCGGCGGCGAGGGCCGCGGAGCCGAGGAGGAGGACGGAGGACGCCGGCGAGACGGGAGGAAGGAGGCCCGCGGATGCGAGGATGGCTGAGAGGCCGAGGAGGAGGAGGAACGGCAGCAGGATCGTGACATCCATGCTGCAGGGCCGGCGGCCGAAGGCAGGCCTCAGGGTGCCGGCGAGCCATCGTGCGGCGGGCTGCACGGCCGCCACGAGGACGAGGCGCCCTCCCCCGCCGCCTGGCGGCGATCCGGCGAGAAGGGCCAGGGCGGTGACGATGGAGAGGGCGAGGTCGGTTCCGAGGGCCGCGGCGACGACGGCGGTCCGGAGAGGAGCGAGTCGCGGCGGGCAGAGTCCGCGGTCGGCGACGGCGAGAGCCAGGAGCGGTGCTGAGTCGTCGGGCGTCACGTCGCGGCCGTCGCCGTGGATCCTTCGCGTCGGGGGCACCCCGCCGGCCACCGGGGACCGCGGAGACGGCGGAAGCGGGCGATGTTAGCGGAGGTCGGAGACGGGCAAAACGCCGGCGCCCGCCGATTGTCGGGCGCGGGGACGCCCTTAGAATGACGCTGACATGGACAGTTCCGGCAGGACGAAGGAGGGTGGCAGCGGGACCGGGGAGGGAACGGGATCTCTCGAGGAGATCTGCACCGAGGCCGAGTTCATCCCGATCCTGCTCGGTCGCACCGAGCGGCTGATCCGCCTGCTTGGCGGCATCCGGAATCCCGTCGCGACGGCCGACTTCGACAAGACGCTCTACGCGGCTCTCGCGGACGCCTGCCACGACACGGAGAGCTTCCTCGACGACTTCGACGCCCGCGGGAACCGGACCTTCGTCGTTCTCACCGAGCTCGTGGCGAGTCTCCGGGGCTTTGCGTCCGTGGGCTACACGCTCGAGCACGTCCGCCACCGTTTTGCGAAGTCGTACATGCGGGGCGCGGACACCCTCGACGTCGAGTTCATGACGGAGACGACGGCGACCCTCCAGTTCTGCGAGGAGGCCGTGAAGGCCCTCGTCGAGGCCATCAACGAGGAGTGGCGGAGCATTCTCGGCGCGGAGATCGCCCCGTCGGACGTTCCCCGGGGTTCGAACCGGAGCGCGCGCCGCAAGCTCCCCCACAACGTCGACGAGGAGGAGATCCTCAACGAGGATCGGAAGATCGCCGAGATCGCCGCACAGTACGCCGCCGCCTGGGAGATCCTTGACCGGGAGTCGCCGCGGCGCCCCTTCCCGGATTCCGACGCCATGAAGCGGTTCGTCCTCGACCATTGCTACGAGGGCCAGTGTCGCAGCATGGAGGCGAGGATCCACAACCTCCAGAGCAAGTACGACACGTTCGTGAAGAGCACGGTCCTCGAGGCCAGGGATCCGGATCTCCGGAGGCTCCGGGGTTTCATCTCCGTCGTGCTGCACCTCTGCGAGTCGCTCACGCTGCTCGTGCACTTCTACGAGCGGCACGAGAATGACATCCGCTGCGAGAAGACCAAGGAACGCATCGCGGCGGTGGTCAACAAGTCGCGAGTCCTCGACAGGATCGTCAACTACGCCCTCCTCTACAGCCACAGGTATCTCGCGGAAGGTGTGGAGGTCGCGCGGCGCGTGCTGGCGCGCTACACGCGCGAGGAGACCGTGGCCCTCGATCTCCCCTCGGGCATCGTGCTCCATGCGCGTCCGGCGTCTCTCATCGCCAAGGTCGTCTCGCACCATGGGACGCCGGTCCAGATGGTCATCGGGAACACGACCTGCAATGCGGGGAGCCTCATGCAGGTCATCCTGGCGGCGGGGGCGAACCCGGGCGCGCGGAGGGTCACGTTCCGGGGGGACCATCGGCCCATCCGGGACCTCCGGATCCTCTTCGAGAGCGGTCTCGGAGACAGCGGCCCGACGTCGCTGCCGGAGGCCCTCGCGTACCTCCGGCGCTGAGAGCAGTCGTGGGTGGTGACGTCGGAGACTCCCGCATGGGTGTCTTTGGTGTCCGGACTCGGACGTGAGGCGGCGGAATGGCGACGATCATCGGAGTCATCGCAGGGACGCGGGGGCGGGTGCCCGAGGGGGTCCTCCGCTGTTTCAACGGCGTCCGGTTCATTGTCCACTGCGGGGGCATCGGCGGCATGGACGTCGTCGAGCGGCTTTCCGCCGTGGCCCCCGTCACCGGCGTCGTGTCCCGGACGGACCGGGAGGACGACTGTCCGTTCGACCCGTTCCTCGTGAAGCGGATCGAGGGACTCACCGTCCTGGCCCTGCACCGGATCGGCCGGCCGGCCCGGGTGAACCGGGAGGCCGCGGCGCTCATCGCGGCTCACGCGCCGGATGTGATCCTCTGGGGCGAGGGCGGCGCCCCGGTGAACGAACGCTGGAACGAGCGCCTCCTCCTGAATCCCGGACACGCGGCGCCGGCCCGAGGCGCGGCGAGCATCGCGATCCTCGAGGTCAACGGCACGAGCGCCCGGGGCCGGCTCATCCCCCTCGCGTGATCGCCGGTCAGCGGCCGAAGCGGAGCCGGTCGGCGAGGATCGGGGGGAGGCCGGCGCGACGGATCTTGGCGGCGGTCCCGAGAAGGTCGTAGCGGAGGCGCCGGCGCGTGAAGGTCCGGGCGGCGGAGTCGTAGAGGGCGAACGTCGCGTGGGGGTTCATGTCGCGGGGCTGGCCGATGCTGCCGACATTGATGAGCGCGCGCGCAGCGTCCGGCACAGTGAAGGAGGCGTTCTCATTGACTGTGAGAGTACCGTCGAGAACGTAATTGCGGGGCACGTGGGAATGGCCGACGAACGCCACGGGCGTCGTCTGGAGGGCGAGGCCCGGGAGGGCGTCCTCGTCGCTGACGATGTAATCGAAGGCTCCGGGTCTGTCCAATGTGGCGTGCGCGACAGTGATCTGATCGTCGATGACGCGAGTCAGGGGCAGCGCCTCGAGCCAGGCGAGGTCCTCGACGGATAGAACGGAGCGCGTCCATTCGACAGCCTCGCGGGCAAAGAGATTGAAGAACGAGGCGTCGAGCCGTCCTGTGACGGCCCAATCGTGATTGCCGGCGACGACAGCGGCGCCGATATGGCGAAGGCACTGGATGCAGGCGGAAGGGTCGGCGCCATAGCCCACGACGTCGCCGACGCTCACGAAGGCCTCGGCGCCGGCCCGGCGCAGTTCGGCAATGACGGTGTCGAGCGCTTCGAGATTGCCGTGGATATCGCCGAGGATGCCGTAGCGCACGAGGAACTCCGGGGACAGGAGAGGAGCCGCGCGAGTCTATGGGGTCAGCGCGACGTGGCAAACCGGCCGACGTGGCCGTGGAAGCGCCCGGCGATGAGGGATGTCGCGAGGAGGAAGGCGAGGCCGAGGGGAAGGGAGGAAGCGGCTGCGGTGAGGTCGGGGGCCTCGCCGGGGGCGGGCAGGAAGGGCCGGGCAGAGGGGAGGACGAGCAGGGGCGTGAGGAGCGACCGAACGGGGGCGGGCAGGGAGACGAGAAGAGGGTCGAGGAAGTAGCCCGTTGCGAAGGAAGCGGCGAGGACGACGCGGGTCACGGCGGAACCGAGGAAGGTGGAGAGGAGCGCGGCGAAGGCGAGGAAGACCCAGGAGAAGAGGATGGAGGCGAGGATAGGTTCGAAGATCGGAAAGGGACGCAGGGCGACGACCTCGGCGTGATGGCCGGCGTCGTCCAGCGAGGTGGCAAGCATATAAAGTATCGCGAGACAAGTAGTTATGGCAACTGCAGGGGCTGCGGCTCCGGCGATGCGACCGGTCACCCAGGACGAAGATCCTATCGGGAGGGGGCCAAGAGCGAGAGGGTTCAGGGCATGGTTCACGCGTCCGAGAAGGCGGGGGCAGAAGAGGATGGTGTGGAAGACCACCCACGCGAGACATGCCGAGGTCGCGACCTCGCGAAGGAAGTCGGTTCGGGAGACGAGGCGGGTCGGGAGAAGGGCGGAGACGGCGGCGAGCGCCACGTAGATCACGGCGAACCTTCGCCAGGCGGCTTGTCGGAGGATCTCGACCGCGGAGATGCGCGCGACGGCGAGGAAGGGTCCGACGTGGCGCCGAGAGATGGATGGAGCCGCCATGGCGAAAGGATACGATGGGCGCGTCGCCGGGCGAAGCCAGGGACCGGCGGCGATGCGGTTTCGAGACAAGGAGCGAGCCATGGCGGAGCGTCGGTTGGGACGCGGTCTGAGTTCTCTGATCGCCGGCGGGACCTCGGCGGAACCTCAGAAGGAGGAATCCGTGGCGATGCTCGACACCAGCCGGATCGAGCCGAACCCATTCCAGCCGCGCAAGGACTTCCCGGTGGAGGCGCTCAACCAGCTCATCGAGTCCATCCGCGCGGTGGGTGTTCTCCAGCCCGTGGTGACACGACCGGCAGGATCGGGCTACCAGCTTATCGCGGGAGAACGGCGCTGGCGCGCGTGCCGGGAACTCGGAATCGAGAAGATCCCGGCCGTGGTTCGCCGCGCCAGCGACGATCAGATGCTCGAGCTGGCGCTCATCGAGAACGTCCAGCGCGAGGAGCTGAACCCTATCGAGCGGGCGCAGGCGTTCCGCGATCTCATGAAGAGCATGGGGTGGACCCAGGACGTGATGGCGAAGCGCGTAGGGCTCCAGCGGTCGTCCGTGGCGAACACGATCCGGCTCCTGGATCTTCCTCCGAAGATCCAGGCACTTGTTTCACGTGGAACACTCGCGCCCGGGCATGCGAGGGCGCTTCTTGCCTTTCAACGTCCGGACACGATGGAGGCCTGGGCGAAGCGGGCCATCGACGAGGATCTCTCGGTGAGAGTCATCGAGAAGGCAGCCCGTGACACCGCGAGCGAGAAGGAGCCAAGGGCCGAGGCTCCTCGCGACCCCAACGTGCGAGCCCTCGAGGACGAACTCTCGGAACTCCTTTCGGCTCGTGTGACCGTGAGAAACGCCGGCGGCAGGGGGGACATCCGCGTCGCCTTCGCGGACACGGGCGACCTGAACAGGGTCGTCGCGCTCCTGAGGCGGGGGCTCGGGCGCGGTCGGGGAGCGCTGTAACTCGACCGCGCCGGCGTATCCGAGGCCGATCAGCGCGGACCGGTCTCCGTCGGAGCCGAAGCCGCGGTCTCCGGCTTCTTGACCTCGGGATCCTTGATCTCGTCGGTCACCGGGTCGTCGCTCGCGTGCTCCGGCTCGCCCTTCAATTCGATCGACTTGACGCCGACTCGAGTTGCCGGCTTGCCGTCGGGGTCGTCCTTCCGAGCCTCGGCGATCTCCTCGATGGCATCGAGACCCGAAACCACCTCCGCGAACACCGTTCGCGCATAGTTCCAGGCCGGTACGTCGGAAAGCAGGATCACGAACTGCGATCCGTTGTCCTCCGCCGATCCTTCGAGCTGCAACATGCTGACTCTGCCGCGCTTGTGCTGGAGCAGGGCGCTGTACTCGTTCGGAAGCGTGTAGCCTGGCCCCCCGGTACCGTCGTCGGAAGCATCATCCGGCGTGAGGCGGGTGAAGGGATCGCCGAAGGCGACGCCCTGGATCTTCCCGTCCGCGTCCTTGAGGATCCGGTGCACCGCGGTCCCGTCGTAGAACTTCTTCTCGCGGACGAGTCGGACGAAGTTGGCGACGTGCGTCGGGGCCGCAAGGCTGTAGAAGCGGAGCGTGACCGCCTTGCCGTTCTCAAGGTGGACCGTGGCCTCGAGATCCTTGTCGGCGGGAACGGACGAAAGGATGCCGTTGGCCTTGATCCATTCGATCTGCTTGCGGGCGAAGTCCTCCATCCCGGCCGCCGCCGACTGAGTCTTGCCGATGGCGATGGGCGTCTTCACCCAGGCCGATTCGGAGTGCCTGCGTCGCAGCTCGCCGAGCGTTTCTATCTCCTTGCTATAAAGGGATATGCGGTCATCTGCTGTCGCGGCTGCGCTCGCCGAGGCCTGGTAGACCCGCGCGAGGGTGAACAGGTAGGTCGCGGACTGTTCCGACTCGAGGGCGGCGTCCCGCTGGCCTTCGAGGTTCTTGAGGGCGTGATCGAGCTTCGCCTCGCTCCGTCCGGCCCAGACGGCCCCGGGCGGAGCCTTCTGGAGCTCCGCCATGGCATCTGCGATGGAGTCGGCGATCTCCTGCTCACGGCGCTCGCGGGCCCCGCTGATGCTCCGCGAGACGAGCGTGCCCCCGATGATGAGGGCCGCGACGAGAAGGAGAAGGGATACGTAGCGCTTGCGCTTTTCGACCAGGTCCTTCTGGATCCGTTCCCAGATCGACGCCGGTTCGGGCGCTTCCACGTTGGCGACGGGAGAGTTCAATGGCGTTGTCCTAAGTTCCCGTTACATCAACAGTTATGATCACATTTGGCCGCGCTTCGACGAGCGTGATCTCGCAGATCTCGGCATCCTTTCGCCAGCTCATGACGATCCGACCGGGGTCCCGAGACGTCGTCCCCTCGGTCCAACCGAAGGGGGCGAGCGTCATCTGGCTCCGGTAGAAGGCCTCCACGTCGTCCAGGAACCCGGCACCGCCGTAGACGAGACGTCCTTCGCGCACGTTGCCGTGCCGGAAGCTGAACGACTCGTTCCTGGCGGTCCGGATCTTGAATCCACGGGGGACCGGAACGTCCTCGAACTGGGTCCGGGAGAGTTCGCGGGAGATCCCGTCCTGCGGACCCGGGGTGACCTCAAGAGGCCCGTCGCCCGCGTCCGTTGCGCAACTGCCAAAGAAGAACAGAAGGGTCGCCAGCGACGCGGCGGATCCGGAAAGTCCGGAGGGGCGCCGGCCCTGACGCTCTCGCTTCCCTCGCATGGTACCGCCCTCCGGCGCGAAAGCGGACCATTATAACGGCCTCCGGGGCCGTTCAACCGCAGGTGGCCGGGGCGGCGCCCCGGAGGGTCTCCGGTTCCCAGACGCGCCTCACGGGCACGGCCTCCGTGCGGCCCTTCGCGGCCTTGTCGAGGGTGTGGCGGCAGATGGGGCAGAGGTAGTCGGCCTCCCGCTCCACGAAGGCGCGGGTCCGGCGGCATTCGGGGCAGTAGCGGTTGAGGACCATGGCCGGCTCCTTTCGCGCCCCGCGGCACGGGGCTTCATGGTCCTCCCATAGAGGACGGCGGGGGCGCCTTACGGAAGCGCTGCAGGATCCGCCAGCACCCCCTTTCGTGCATCGGTCACTCGCTCCGTATACAATCCGTTCTCTTCGCTGCCGGGGACCTCCCCCGGGCGTGGGAGGCCTTGGGACGTCGCGTGATGCTCAACGAGCCGACACTGGTCCTCAACCGATCCTGGGTCGCCATCAGCACGACCACGGTCCGTCACGCGCTCACGCTGGCTTACCGCCGTTCCGCCCGGATCATCGAGACCGACACCTTCCGTGCCCACGACTTCGAGTCCTGGGCCGACCTCGCCGTGCGTCGCGGCGAGCCCTGCATCCGGACGGTGAAGCTCACGCTCCGCATCCCCGAAGTGATCCAGCTGATTGCGTACGACTCCGTGCCCCAGCGCGACGTGGCCTTCAGCCGCAAGAACCTCTATCAGCGCGACCACTACCGCTGTCAATACTGCGGCCGCCGTCGCGCCACATCGGATCTGTCGATCGAGCACATCGTTCCGCGGTCCCGCGGCGGGCGCAGCACATGGCACAACTGCGTCCTCGCGTGCCTCCAGTGCAATGTCCGCAAGGGCAATCGAACGCTCGCGGAGTCGGGCATGACGCTCATACGCCAGCCGTTCAAGCCGCGTTGGTCACCCTGTCTCCAGATCCGCATTGCCAATCGCAAGGCGTCCTGGGAGCATTTCGTCTCCGAGCACTACTGGAACGTCGAGCTCGAGGAGTGACGTTCCGCGGCCTCGCGCCCCGGCAATGGACGGGGCGCGAGGCCGGTGCCGATTCGCGAGCGGACCTGTCGATCGACTCCCAGAACGACGTCACAGCGCTGTCGATGTCGGCAAGCAGCCGGTCGAACGCCGTCGCCGCGCATTCGCCGAGGAGGCCCGCCGCCGTGCGATCCCTGGCGGCGAATCCCACGGTCGTCGTCCGGCGGGACTCGGCATAGTCCCTGTCGAGATAGCGGCGCCCCTCGTCATCGACGAGGGCCGCCCGGAAGCGGACTCCGGCCTCGATGATCACGGTGGGGAGGAAGACGAGGACATCCCCGATCCCGCCGTTCGAGGAACCGAAGAAATGGAGGACCTCGACCGCGAGGCGGAACCGCCCCCGCTGCGGCGACGGCGGGACGGGGCGGAAGAGCCCGGACCGGTCGATCTCCCGGATGAGGAGATCATGGAAGACCTCGATGCCCGGCCGGCCGAGCTGCTCCGCGGAGAGGTAGTTCGTCTCGAGATAGCCGCTCCGGCCGTGCTCCGCCACGGGACGCTTGTCCGCGGTGATCCGGACCTCGACGCTCCCGAGAGGCGGGCGCGGGGAGAGCCAGGAGGCGCCGGGGTAGAGCGAACGGTCCGACTCGAGACGGAGGACCCCCCCGCAGCCCGTGGCTGCCGCGACGAGGAGAAGGCCGAACACGATGCGTTTCATGGGACGGCGGCCCGGCGGCGGATTTCGCGCCGGACCGACGATGGTAGGCCACCCCGCCCCGAGCCCAAGTCGCCACCGGCGGGCGGATCGCCGGGCGAGGCGGGCGTCGTTGCCCCGTGCGCTCCCCCGGAGGTTGGAATCCGGCCGATAATGAGGCAAGGTCTCCGCTGCGGGACGACCCTTACGATTCGGCCCGCGGAGTCACGCCGATGAGCAGCACGATCCACGCCGGAAGCGGCCCCGCGACCGGCGCCATCGAGACGGTTCTCGCCCTCCTCGAAGATCCGGTGTCCGGAGAGCAGGGGGCCCGTCTCGTCCGGCAGAACCACGCCATCGCCCTCGGTTCCCGCGAGATCCCCATCACGGACGGCGTGATCGACTTCCTCGGAGCCTCCGTCAGCACCCCCAACGACCGCATGTCGGGGACGCTCTACGACCTGCTCGTCTGGCGCTTCGGCCTCCGCTGGAAGCTCTGGGTGCGGTGGGAGGACATCTTCGCCTTCCGGGACCGCGTCCTCGCCGACTGGCGAGGCTCGGGGCCCTTCCTCGACTGTCCGACCGGCACGGCCTTCCCGATGATCCCGAGGCTCGGTGCCAATTCGCCCTTCACGGCGGAAGCGCCCTGGGTCGGCGTCGACCACTCCATGCGCTGGCTCCAGCGGGCGCGGCGCCGCCTCGAGGCCGCCGGCGCGCACCACGCCGTCCTCATCCGCGCCGACGCGCGGCGGTTGCCCTTCCGCGACGGGGCGTTCACCGGGCTCCTCTCGATCAGCGGCCTCCATTGCTTCGACGACATGCCACGGGTCGCGCGCGAGTTCCACCGCGTGCTCCGCCAGGGCGCCCACTTCGGCATCACGGCCGTGGCCGCCGGCGTCGAGCGGAGCCTCGATCGCTTCATCGAGCGGATGCACCGCCGCGGCGTCTTCGCACCCCCCATGACGCGCGACGTCATGGAGGACGCCCTCGTCGAGGCGGGTCTCAAGCCCGATGCCCGATTCATCGGCAAGCTCGCGGGCTTCGAGGGACGGGCCTGAGGCGACCAGGTCGCGGCTGCGAGGCCTGCCGCGGCGGGGGAGGGGGGGCTCAGCCGGCGGTCTCGAGGCGGTCCCGCGTCCCGCCGATGCCGAGTTCCGGAACCGCGAGGCGGCGCGGATGCTCCGCCACGACGCGGCCGACGACGGCCGCTGCGTGGCCGTGCCGCTCCGCTGCCGCGAGGACGGCGTCGACGCCGTCCGGCGCCACGGTCACGCAGAACCCCATGCCCATGTTGAAGACCGTGTACATCTCGGCCGTCGAGATGCCGCCGATCCGCTGGATGAGGCTGAAGATGGGAGGCGCCGGCAGGGGCCGGTCGATGACGAGGCCCACGTCCACGGGCAGGCGGAGGAGGTTCGAGAGGCCGTCGCCCGTGATGTGGGCGAGCATCTTCACCGGCAGGCGCTGCCGGAGCATGTCCACCACCGCGCGCACGTAGAGCGTCGTGGGCCGGAGGAGGGCCTCGCCGAGCGTCGCGTCGAGCTCGGAGAGCCGATCGTCGAGCCGGAGGCCGCCGGCGCCGAAGAGGACCCGCCGCGCGAGCGTGTACCCGTTGCTGTGGAGACCGTTGCTCGCGAGGCCCACGAGCACGTCGCCCGGGCGCACGCCCCGGCCGTCGATGATCCGGTCGAGTTCGACGAAGCCCACGGCAGTGCCGACGAGGTCGAATCCGGCGCTCGGTCCATGGGGCGCCAGCATCTCCCGGACCTGCGCGAGCTCACCGCCCGGGATCGTGATCCGCGCCTCCTCGGCGCCCCTGCGAAGCCCCGCCGCCACCGCCTCGATCATGGCAGGGTCGCAGTCGCCCACTGCGATGTAGTCGAGCATCGCCGCCGGCTCGGCGCCGACGCAGAGGATGTCGTTGACGTTCATCGCGATGCAGTCGATGCCGACCGTGTCGAAGCGGCCGGCCTCGGCGGCGAGGATGAGCTTCGTGCCGACGCCGTCCATGGACACGGCGAGCCCGCGGTTGCCGCCGAGGTCGAGGACGTTGGCGTAGGCGCCGAGGGGGAGCACGGGTCGGCCCGAACCCTCGCCGCTCCGGAAGGCGAAGGTGGCCTCGACGTGGCGCGCGAGGCGCCGGATGGACTCCTGGGCGAGGGACGTGTCCACCCCCGCGCGATCGTACTGGAAGGACCCCGGCGTCGTCATGCGGCGAAGGATACGCCCCCGCTGCGCCACCGTCAAACCGCATCGCACGCGCCCCGGAGGCCGCGCAAGCTGCTAAGATGCGCGCAGAACGCTCACGCGAAACCCGGAGCCCCGCGCCGCATGAAGTTCCAGACGAAGGCCATCCACGTCGGTCAGGAGCCCGATCCCTCTACGGGCGCTGTGGTCGTCCCGATCTACCAGACGAGCACGTACGCGCAGGAGGACGTCGGCGTCCACAAGGGCTTCGAGTACAGCCGCACGCAGAATCCGACCCGCATCGCGTGGGAGCGCTGCTTCGCCTCGCTCGAGAGCGGGCGCCACGGGATCGCCTTCGCCTCCGGCATGGCCGCCATCTCCACGATCCTCACGCTCTTCCAGTCGGGAGACCACATCGTCTGCTCCGATGATGTCTACGGCGGCACCTTCCGCGTCTTCGACAAGGTCTACAGCCGCCTCGGCCTCTCCTTCACGCGAGCCGACACGTCCGATCTGCCGGCCCTCTGCGAGGCTCTCCGCCCCGAGACGCGGATGATCTGGATCGAGACGCCGACGAATCCCATGCTCAAGGTGACGGACATCCGCGGGGCGGCCCGCATCGCCGCGGACCGGGGAATCCTCCTCGCCGTGGACAACACCTTCATGAGCCCCTTCCTCCAGCGGCCTCTCGAGCTCGGCGCCCGCCTCGTCATCCACAGCGCGACGAAGTACCTCGGCGGGCATTCGGATCTCGTCGGGGGCATCGTGGCGACGTCGGACGACGGGCTCGCCGAGGCCATCCGGTTCCGCCAGAACGCCATCGGCGCCATCCCCGGGCCCTTCGACTGCTTCCTCGCCCTCCGGGGCCTCAAGACGCTCGCGCTCCGCATGCGGCAGCACGAGGCCGGCGCCAACCGGATCGCCGCCTTCCTGTCCGCCCACCCGCGGATCGAGCGTGTCATCCACCCCGGACTTCCGGCCCATCCGCACCATGCCCTCCAGAAGTCCCAGGCCGACGGCTTCGGCGCCATCATCTCCCTCTACGTGAAGGGCGACCTCGCCGCCGCGCGCCGCTTCTGTCGCTCCACGAAGCTCTTCTTCCTTGCAGAAAGCCTCGGCGGCGTCGAATCGCTCATCGAGCATCCGGCCATCATGACCCACGCCTCCGTGCCCCCCGCCGCCCGGCAGACCCTCGGGATCCACGACAACTTCGTGCGCCTCTCCGTGGGCGTCGAGGATC